>JAGABW010000004.1 GCA_017614465.1 Bacteroidaceae bacterium
ATTATTTATCCGATAAACCCATCTTTATCATCTATTCATTTCGTTTAACCAAACGAATGACAAGACCCCGAAAGTTTATTGAGTTACTTTCGGGGTCTATTGTTTATTTTAAATACATTGAAAAAAGACATGAAACGCCATTTTGCAGACGGCAATATTAAATATCTTTCGCCGATGGATGAAGAGTAAAAAGATTTGATTTTGCAAAAATAATTGCTAATTATGTTCATTTTGAATTATTAATTGTAAATTTGCAGTATTAGTTTTAGAAAGGGTAAAGTTATGGAACCACAAGAAGAAAAAAAAGTATTGTTGAAGTTACGCTTATGGATTGCGTTCTTTATGGTGGCGTTAGTGCTGTCGGGGGTAACGGCTTTCCCTGTGGAAACTGAGTTGAAAACTCTCTGCTCTGTTGCAGGGTTGGATTCGGCTACGGTAAACGATTATCCTGCAATTTTTGGCTTTCTGTATTCTATTAAGGAAAGTATTGTAGAACTCAATCAAACCACTCCTCAGTTGTCGTACGGATATGATTGGTTGGCATTCGCGCATTTGGTTATTGCATTGATGTTTATTGGTCCGTTTCGTGATCCTGTACGCAACAAATGGGTGATTCAGTGGGGAATAATCGCCTGTGTGGCAGTTGTTCCGCTTGCCCTTATCTGCGGACCTATCAGAGAGATTCCGCTCTATTGGAGGTTTATCGACTGTTCGTTCGGAGTGTTTGGCGTTATTCCGCTGATTATTTGTTTGCGATTGATTAAGAGGTTGGAGAGTGCCAAACATCAAGATTGAAAGTTTTTCCTCTCTTATTCAATATATTATTATTATTTTTGCAGTGTAACAAATTATTTAATTAAGGCATAGGAGTACAACAGCATTATCGGGACTTCGTGATTTCCTATGTGGCTCATTATTTTTTGATAATATGATTTGGCTGAGTTAGCAGTTGTCAGGATATGTAAAAAAGTTTATCTTTTATATGGGATTCTAAGTGTACATATTTTAATCGTACCACAGTGGAATTGAACTAACATGATTAGAGCGTCCAAAAACACAAACACGTTGTTTTAATCTTGACAATATAGGAATATGATGTTGTCTATATAAAACAATAATGTGCAGCCTATTACGACTGCACATTAATTATTTTTCGCATATAAATCAAAACAACGGATATGTCACCTGTATTTGCCGTCGCCTTCTTCCAACATTGAGAGGTATGAACTGTAACGACTTTGGCTTATGTCATGACGTTCAAGGGCTTCAAGAACGGCACAACCAGGTTCATGTGTATGTGTACAGTTATTAAACCGGCAATCATGACTGTAATTAAAAATCTCACGGAAATAATGGCTGATATTCTCACGCTGCATATCGAAAGAACCGAATCCTTTAATACCCGGAGTATCAATTATGAAGCTGTTTGGTACTTCATCGGTGTCGGTTTTGGTCTTAAACGGATACATCTCGGAGAATGTAGTAGTGTGCATTCCTGTATCGTGGACATCGCTTATATCGGCTGTCTTGAGGTTTAAGTCAGGTAGTAAGGCGTTTATAAATGTGGATTTTCCCACTCCGCTATTACCTGAGACCAATGATACTTTTGAATCGAGCATCATGCGTATCTCATCCATTCCCTCACCTGTTATTGCCGAGATAACAACACATTTATATCCGATATTCTCGTACAGGTCCTTCATCATGCGCATATATTCCTTATCTTCGTCGGTATAGATATCCAACTTATTGAACACCAGTACAACTGGTATATTATATGCTTCGGCTGTTGCAAGAAAACGGTCTATAAAAGTAGTTGATGTAACCGGATGATTTACTGTGATGATCAGAAAGCACTGATCCAAGTTTGCAGCAAGAATATGCGACTGCTTACTTAAGTTTATTGACTTACGTACTATGTAGTTCTTTCGATCGTCAACAGAGGTTATCATCCCGTCAGAAATCTCAACACGGTCACCGATTACTACAGGACTGGTAGATTTGATGCCTTTAATACGAAAGTTACCCTTGACAGCACATTGCTCAAGGGTACCTTCATCAGTGAGAACACTATACCAACTACCTGTATTTTTAACTACAAGTCCATGCATAGCTCTTTTATACTGTCATTATTTCTTTGTTCTTCTCTTCAAGCATCTCGTCAACCTTCTTGATATATTTATCATGAAGTTTCTGGCAATCTGCTTCCGCATCTTTTTCTACGTCTTCAGGAACGGCACTGTTTTTGATGCTCTTCTTAAGAAGTTCAATGGCATCACGGCGGGCATTGCGAATACTTACCTTTGACTGTTCAGCCTCTTTTGAGCATTGTTTCACGAGTTCCTTACGACGCTCTTCTGTAAGAACAGGGATACCAAGACGAAGTTGTTCACCATTGTTCTCTGGCATAATACCGATAGGAGAATCTATAATTGCTTTCTCTATTACCTTAAGCATATTCTTATCCCATGGCTTGATTACTATACTGCGAGCATCTGGTGTACTTAGGTTTGCTACATTTGACAATGGCATCATTGCTCCATATGAATCAACCTTTATTCCGTCCAGGATATGTACATTTGCACGTCCGGCACGAATACGGCCAAGTTTTTCTTCCAAAGCCATTGTAGCCATCTCCATGCTTTCTTCTGCATCGTTAAGATATTGCTTAACTTCTTCCATAATAATTCTTTATTAATGATTATTTATTATTAGTTAAGTATTGAACATCCCTCACATGGTTTGAGTTGCTTGAAGAAGTCGTTGCCTTTATCATCTACAAGAATAAATGCTGGGAAATCTTCAACCTCAATCTTCCAGATTGCTTCCATTCCTAATTCTGGATATTCTACACACTCTATTGATTTTATGTTGTTCTGAGCTAAGATTGCAGCCGGACCACCGATGCTTCCGAGATAGAAACCTCCGTGTTTCTTACATGCATTTGTCACATCGATACTGCGGTTTCCCTTTGCAAGCATTATAAGGCTGCCTCCATGATCCTGGAACTCATCTACGTATGGGTCCATACGTCCTGCTGTTGTAGGTCCCATTGAGCCACATGCCATACCCTGAGGTGTCTTGGCTGGTCCTGCATAATATATTGGGTGTTCCTTAAGATATTGTGGCATTCCCTCGCCTGCATCCAAACGTGCCTTGATCTTTGCATGAGCAATATCACGACCAACAATGATTGTTCCTGATAGAGAAAGGCGTGTACTTACAGGATACTGGCTGAGCTGCTTGCAGACTTCGCTCATAGGACGATTCAGATCTACTTTTACTACTTCGCCCTCACCTGCCTTACGATATTCCTCTGGGATCAGTTCACTTGGGTTGCTATCAAGTTTCTCAATCCATATACCGTCTTTATTGATCTTACACTTAATATTTCTGTCAGCTGAACAACTTACTCCAAGTCCTATTGGGCAACTTGCGCCATGTCGAGGTAAACGAACCACACGTACATCATGTGCCATATACTTACCTCCGAATTGTGCTCCAAGACCAATCTTGTATGCTTCCTGAAGTAATTGTTTCTCTAATTCCACATCACGGAATGCGCGGCCTGTCTCATCTCCGCTTGTTGGCAGATTGTCATAGTAGTGAGTAGATGCCAACTTAACAGTAAGAAGGTTCTTCTCTGCACTTGTACCACCAATTACAATTGCGATATGATATGGAGGGCATGCTGCTGTTCCAAGACTCTTCATCTTTTCCACAAGGAAAGGAATCAATGTGCCTGGATTCTGAATGCGTGCCTTTGTTTCCTGATAAAGATATGTCTTATTTGCACTACCACCACCTTTAGTGACACAAAGGAAACGATATTCCATTCCTTCTGTTGCCTCAAGATCGATCTGTGCTGGTAAATTACATTTTGTGTTTACTTCCTCATACATTGACAATGGGGCATTCTGGCTATAACGAAGATTCTCCTCTGTATATGTCTTGTAAACACCCTTTGAAAGAGCCTCCTCGTCACAGAAACCTGTCCAAACCTGCTGTCCTTTCTCTCCATGGATAATTGCAGTACCTGTGTCCTGACATAATGGAAGTAATCCTTTTGATGCTACTTCTGCATTACGAAGAAAAGTAAGAGCAACATATTTATCGTTCTCACTTGCTTCTGGATCACGCAACACCTTAGCGACCTGCAGATTGTGGCTTCTGCGCAACATGAAACTAACATCCTTGAATGCCTGATTTGCCATTGTTGTCAATGCTTCTGGTGTTACCTTCAATATAGGTTTTCCTTCAAACTCGCCAACGCTCACTCCTTCTTTAGTAAGCAAATAATATTCAGTATCATCCTTGCCTAACTGAAACATAGGAGCATACTTAAAATCTGGAACTTGTGCCATTTTATATCTTATTTTGTTTGTTTTATGATTTCGTGCTTACAAACATATCCTACTCTGATACTTTCAGATGAATACATTCAGTTTACAAAGATAATTCAAAAAAATCACATCACAAACTTTTAATCGCATTTTTAACCCATTTTACAAGTTGCTCACATCAAAAACAACACTTTACACACTCTTTTGTAATACCCAAAAGCACGTACATTTTACTTAATATTTGCAACATTCATTTTTTTTGAGTATCTTTGTAAAAGATATCATGAGTATAAATACAATTAATAATTTAAATTATAAAGTCATGAAAACAAAAAATCTTATAGTTTTGCTTTTCGCCATGACAATGGGAACAAGCTGTTGGGCACAAAATGAATGCAAACAAACAGAAAACAAGGTGATTGAAACTATCATGCAGCGCAGATCAATTCGCAAATACAAAGACACCCCTGTTGAAAAGGAAAAACTGCAATTGATTGCCGACTGTGGCATTGCTGCTCCTAACGCAATGAACAGACAAGCATGGGCCGTAAGAATCGTTGATTCTAAAGACTTTATCAATGGTTCTACTGAAGCCATGAAAAAGGTCAATCCTAATATAACTGGCAACGACAAAAACATGTATCGCAATGCTCCTGCTATTATTTGTGTGGCTGTACCAAGTGGAGATTTCAGTTATATCGACGCCGGATTGATGGGAGAGAATATGATGCTTGCTGCACAATCACTCGGACTGGGAACTTGTTGCCTTGGCGGTGTGGCTATGCAATTGAACACCAGACCTGAACTGAAAGACTATCTGGTGCGACTCAAATTACCAAATGACTACAAGATTGCATATGTTCTGGCTGTTGGTTATCCTGATGAACAACCACAAGCAAAACAACGCGATAAAAGCAAAATCATGTTCGTGGAATAGCAATTTGATACAGATTATTTCTGTATCTCAATAACATTTCATAACTTTGCATGGTTTTAAGGATTTTAAGGAGAATTTCTAAAAATTATTCGCTAAGAAATAACGTTCATGATACAGGAATATGACGTAATAGTTGTCGGAGCAGGTCATGCCGGATGCGAAGCTGCATCTGCTACAGCACGAATGGGAGCCAAGACTTGTCTGATAACTATGGATATGAATAAGATTGCACAGATGTCGTGCAATCCGGCTGTAGGTGGAATCGCAAAAGGACAAATCGTACGTGAAATAGACGCTCTCGGTGGAATGATGGGTATCGTCACCGACAGATGCGCCTTGCAGTTCCGTATGCTAAATATATCAAAAGGACCTGCTGTGTGGAGCCCAAGAGCCCAGTGTGACAGACAGAAATTCATCACTACATGGAGAGAGATTCTTGAAAACACACCCAACCTGAACATATGGCAGGATCAGGTCAACGAACTCATTACAACGAAAAATCCATCTGACTCGGCTCAAGATTACACAATCACCGGAGTACGCACTATATGGGGTGCTGAATTCCATGCGAAATGTGTGATCATCACAGCCGGCACATTCCTCAACGGACTTATGCACATCGGCAGAAAACAAGTAAAAGGAGGAAGAATTGCCGAACCTGCCGAAGTTGAATTAACCGAGTCAATCAACAAACTGGGAATAAAAAGCGACAGAATGAAAACAGGAACGCCTGTCAGGATAGACAAACGTTCTGTGGACTTCTCCCTAACCGAAAAACAAGACGGAGACGAAACATTCCACCGCTTTTCATTCATGAGCGAACCGCGCAGATTAAAACAACTTCCATGTTGGATTTTCAAGACAAACAAAGAAGTACATGACATACTGATTAGCGGACTGGACGACTCACCTCTTTACAACGGACAAATTAAATCCATCGGACCACGATATTGTCCAAGTATAGAGACCAAACTGCATACATTCCCTGATAAAGACGAGCATCAGCTATTCCTTGAACCAGAAGGAGAAACGACTAACGAGATGTACCTCAACGGATTCTCATCGTCTCTGCCTATGGATATACAAATCGAGGCTCTAAGAAAAATCCCTGCACTGAGAAATGTGGTGGTTTACAGACCAGGATATGCAATCGAATACGACTACTTCGATCCTACGCAACTTACTCATTCACTCGAATCTAAAATCGTCAGCGGATTATTCTTCGCCGGACAAGTCAACGGAACGACTGGATACGAGGAAGCAGCCGGACAAGGACTGATTGCCGGAATCAATGCAGCATTGAAATGCGCAGGCAAACCTGCATTCACACTGAAAAGAAACGAAGCCTATATCGGAGTGCTTATTGACGACCTTGTAACAAAAGGTGTTGACGAACCATACAGAATGTTTACAAGCAGAGCCGAATACAGAGTTCTCCTACGTCAGGACGATGCCGACATGCGACTAACAGAGAAATCATACAACATAGGTCTGGCTTCACAGGAACGCTATGATTATATGGTAAAAAAACGCGATGAAATCGAACATCTTATCGAATTCACCGAAAAATTCTCTATCAAGCCTGCACTGATCAACCCTGCACTTGAAAAGATCGGAACAACCCCTCTTGAACGTGGCTGCAAACTGTTCGATTTAATCGGACGCCCACAAATCACCATCAAGGGAATACTTCCTTACATAGCTGCATTCCAGTCTGAAATCAACAAGATTACAGACCGTAAGGAAGAGATTATAGAAGCCACAGAAATACGTATAAAATATAAAGGTTATATTGAGCGAGAGCAACAAGTAGCTGAGAAGATGCTCCGTCTGGAAAACATCAAGATCAAAGGTAAATTTGATTATTCAAAAATGAACCAGATAACAATCGAGGCACGTCAGAAACTTGCAGCAATCAATCCTGAGACATTGGCACAGGCAAGCCGCATTCCTGGAGTTTCTCCATGCGACATCAATGTGCTGCTTGTCCTTATGGGAAGATAATATTCTCTGGAAAAGATTATTAAAGAAAACAACTCTCACAGAATCAATGTATAATAAAAAACAGGAACAATTAAAGAATATTGTACTAAACCTTCCTGAGAAACCTGGGTGCTATCAATACTTTGACAAGGATGGTACAATCATTTATGTTGGCAAAGCTAAAAACCTGAAACGCCGTGTCAGTTCCTATTTTATTAAAAATCAGACATCAAGAAAGACTCAGATTCTGGTAAGCAAGATACATGATATACAATATATCATAGTTAACTCCGACGAAGATGCCCTTCTGCTGGAAAACAACCTCATAAAAAAATACAAGCCAAGATATAATATCCTTCTCAAGGATGACAAGACTTACCCTTCGGTATGCATCACAAACGAGGAATTCCCCAGAATATTCAAAACCAGAAAGATTATTCCTGGAGCCGGCACTTATTACGGACCGTTCAGCCACGCTGCAACGCTTAATAATATGCTTGAACTGATAAACCAGTTATACCCTCTTCGCAGATGCAGACTCTCTATCACTAAAGAAAGTATAAAGGAAGGCAAACATAAATCATGTCTTGAATATCATATAAAGAACTGTAAGGCTCCTTGTGTAGGACTTCAAAGCCATGACGACTATATGCGCGACGTGGCAGAGGTTCACGAAATACTAAAAGGAAACACACGTTCTATATGCAACAAACTGCTCAACGAAATGCAAGAATTAGCTACCGAGATGAAATTCGAGGAAGCAGAAACGATAAAAAGAAAATATCTTCTTGCATTGGACTTCTGTGAGAAAAGTGAGGTAATCGCAAATTATAGTCACGATATCGATGTGTTTTCTATTGCCGATGACGAAAAATCTGCATTTATCAACTATCTGCATGTCACAAACGGATGTATAAACCAAGCTTTTACATTCGAATATGCAAAACGCACCGAAGAATCGCCAGAAGACCTGTTGGCTTTAGGTATAGTGGAGATGCGACAACGCTTCATGAGTGAATCTAAAGAAATTGTGATTCCTTTCCCTATCAATATCGAATTGTCCGATGTCATATGTACGATTCCACAGAGAGGAGAAAAAAAGCATCTGCTCGACCTTTCCATTGCCAATGTACGACAATATAAATTTGACAAGGCAAAACAGGCAGAACGTCTTAACCCCGAACAAAGGACAACAAACCTTCTAAAGGAACTGCAACAGAAACTAAAACTTCCGAAACTGCCAATGCACATTGAGTGTTTTGACAATTCCAACATACAGGGAAGCGATCCGGTTGCTGCATGTATAGTGTTCAAGAAGGCTAAACCATCAAAAAAAGACTATCGTAAATACAATATAAAGACTGTCGAAGGACCTGACGACTATGCTTCAATGGCTGAAGTTGTCCTGCGAAGATATTCCCCACTCGTTCCTCATGAAAAACTGGTTGAACTGGGAATTCCCCACGAGACTTCGGACACGAGCGAACACCTGACTCCCGATCTCATTATCGCAGACGGAGGAAAAGGACAGATGGAAATCATACGTAAAACCGTTCATGATAAACTGAATCTGGACATTCCAATAGCCGGTTTGGCTAAGGATAACAAACATAAGACTTCGGAACTACTCGCATATAACGACGGACGAATAGTAACAATCGGAATTGAAAGTAACAGTCCTTTGTTTTTGTTCCTTACAAGAATACAGGACGAAGTCCACAGGTTTGCTATTCAGTTTCATCGTGACAAACGAAGCAAACGACAGATATCAAGCGAGTTAGATAACATCAAAGGTATAGGCGAAACAACTAAGAATCTGCTGTTGAAACACTTCAAGAGCGTAAACAGAGTAAAGAATGCCTCTATTCAGGAGCTGTCTGACTTGATAGGTATGGCAAAAGCAAAATTGATTAAAGAAAACTTAAAATGAGAGCTGTAATACAAAGAGTCAGCAGAGCATCTGTAACAATAAATAACGAAGTGAAATCTGCTATCGGTAATGGATTTCTAATCTTATTAGGATGTGAGAATGCCGACACACAGGAAGATATAGAATGGTTAAGTAAGAAAATCGTCAACCTCAGAGTGATGGACGATGAAAACGGAGTTATGAACCGTTCAATACTTGACACAGGAGGCGACATACTTGTTGTAAGTCAATTCACACTTTGGGCATCATATAAGAAAGGGAATCGTCCAAGTTACCTTCGGGCAGGAAGCCATGAGATAACAATCCCGTTATACGAAAAAACCTGTCAGCAATTAGAGAAAGAACTGGGCAAGCCTGTTTTTACCGGTGAATTCGGGGCAGACATGAAAGTGGAACTAATCAACGACGGTCCCGTCACAATATGTATGGATACTAAAAATAAAGAATAAATAAAACAATAAGATATGGAACATCATTGCAATTGCGGATGTGATCACCACCATCACGCAGAATCATCAGAAAGTAAGGTTCAGCAAGCTTTTGAGAAATATAATTTCAACATCAGCGACGAACAAGTAAAAAAGGAAGTTACAAACATTCTTTCAAAATATCTCAAAGAAAACGATACTCCTGAAGTAAAGAAATTCCTTTTCAACAGCATCGAACTGACATCTTTGAAAACAACTGATTCAGAGGACAGTATCATGCGTTTTGTTGAGAAAGTAAATAAATTCGACGATGAATATCCTGAATTAGGACATGTTGCCACTGTTTGCGTCTATCCTTGTTATGCACAGATATGTCATGACACTCTTGAGAACGAGGACGTGGAAATCGCTTGTGTTTCAGCATGTTTCCCTTCATCACAATCATTTATTGAAGTCAAGATAGCAGAGACAGCAATGGCTATTCATGATGGAGCTACAGAAATAGATATAGTTCAGTCTGTAGGAAAGTTCCTTGCAGGTGATTATGAGACTGTGGCAGAGGAAATCAACGAAATCAAGGATGTCTGTGGCGATCGTAAACTCAAGGTAATACTCGAAACAGGATGCCTCGGAAGTGCCGAAAATATAAAGAAAGCTTCTATATTGGCAATGTACGCTGGAGCTGATTATATAAAGACATCAACAGGCAAACTGGAACCAGCTGCTACACCTGAAGCCGCATATGTGATGTGTCAGGCAATTAAGGAATACTACGAAGAGACAGGAATACAAATTGGATTCAAGCCTGCAGGAGGTATGAAAACCGTTCAGGATGCACTCACTTACTACACTATCGTAAAAGAGGTTCTTGGCGAGAAATGGCTTAATAACAACATGTTCCGCCTTGGAACAAGCAGCCTCGCAAATCTGCTTTTAAGTGACATTTTAGGAAAAGAAGTGAAATTCTTCTGATTCGTTTACATTTTCAATCAAGACATGTTCTGATTATTCGCTTCAGACATGTCATAAAAACCATATCAAGGTGAATCAAGTGTCTGTATGACTGTTGATTCACCTTCTTTTTAAGACATGTATTTGTTTGTTTTTTGTAGATTGTGAATAATTTTGTACCTTTGCACCGAATTTGAATGAATGTCACTCAAAACCGGAAACAACATGGACTCAATCACCCAATATCTGAATTTTCCAATCCAAGATCCTACATGGGTTTTCTTCATCGTCCTCTTAATTATCTTATTTGCTCCTCTGTTGTTTCATAAACTACACATTCCACATATAATCGGAATGATTCTTGCAGGAGTCGCTCTTGGAGAAAATGGTTTTAACATCTTAGAACGTGATGGAAGTTTCAAGATATTCGGTCAGGTCGGCATTTATTATATCATGTTTCTTGCCGGAATCGAAATGGATCTGGTAGGTCTCAAACGCAACATCAATAAAAGTCTGCTTTTTGGCGTAATAACATCACTGATCCCATTTGCATGTGGACTTGCAGCGGGCTATTATCTTCTTAATTATTCGTTCTCAGCCTCACTGCTCTTAGCATGTATCTTTGCATCTCATACCATTGTGGCATATCCAATCGTAGCCAGATATGGACTCAACAAACATTCTGCCGTCACAATAAGTATTTCTGCGACTATGATTGCCTTGTTATTCGCATTGCTTACATTGGCAGTGATAGCCAACAGGTATAAAGGCGAAGGAGGTGTTTGGTTCTGGATTCTGTTTTTTGTAAAATGTATCGCATACTTCTCAGGACTTTTCTGGCTTTTCCCTATAATAATCAGATGGTTCTTCAGAAGATATACAGACAGGGTGCTACAATATATTTTTGTGATAGCAATGATGTTCCTTGCAGCAGGTACAGCCAACCTGTGTGGAATAGAAGGGCTTCTTGGAGCATTCTTATCAGGACTGATATTCAACAGATTCATACCTCATATGTCATCACTTATGAATCGTATAGAATTTGTCGGAAACGCACTTTTCATCCCATATTTCCTTGTGGGAGTTGGTATGCTGGTTAATCTAAAACCTGTATTTACAGACATGGGAGCAATCGTAGTGGTTGTTATCATGGTTGTGGTAAGTACATTGTCGAAATTAATGGCATCGTTTATAACCAGAAAAATCCTTCATCTTCCACATTCTCATGGACTGGTAATGTTCGGATTGACAGAAGCTCATGCTGCAGGCGCGATAGCCATGGTTATGGTAGGTACGAGCCTGATGGTTGCACCAGGTGAACCGCTGATGAATACAGCCGTGTTAGACGGTGTTGTCATGATGATTCTATTGTCATGTATAATCAGTTCTATCGCAACCGACAAAGGAGCACGTAAGTTAAAGCTGGAATCCGACAGTGAGAAAAGCCAAGTCAACGATAAAGGAGACGATGAGAAAATACTGGTTCTTGTTAAGGACTCTGAGAAAATACGCAATCTTACTCAGACTGCTATAATGATGCGAAATCCTGAATTGAACAGAGGATTGATATGCCTGAATGTGGTAAATGATGCGGATCCAACGGAAAAATCACGTCGTATGAGTCGTGAGATATTGGAACAGGCAGAAGAAATCTGTTCAGCAAACGATGTCCCAGCACAAGTTCAAAGCCGATTGGCTGTAAATATAACCAATGGAGTTGTTCATGCACTAAGAGAGAATGATGCTTCTGAAATAATCCTCGGACTTCATGAGCCTCGTCCTCATGACACTTCATATTACGGACAATTCACAGAGAATTTGATCCAAAGTATGAATCGCCAGGTTATCGTCGTACATTATCACCAACCAGTGAATACAATAGGTAAGATCTTTGTAGCTGTTCCTGATAATGCAGAATATGAGACTGGTTTTTATCGATGGATTGAACGTGTATTAAGACTTGCAGGTCAGATTGGATGTAAGATAGAATTCTATTCATCCGAAACAACCGGACGTCTGATATACCAATATGCACAAGCGCATCATAAGAGTGTACGCACCGAATTTAAGGTCATGGAATCGCTTACCGAGGTATATTCTCTACGTCAGGTGATACATCACGACCATATGTTAATCATCGTTGCTGCTCGTAACGGCTCATTAAGTTATCAGAGAGCATTTGCACGACTACCAAAACTGTTACAAGATCACTTTAACGACTGTAGTCTGATGCTTATCTATCCTGATCAGTTTGGTGAGAGTAATACAGAGACAACATTTACAGAACCACACGGAACTACGTCATTTGAAATGTCCAAAACCTCTGCGTGGCTTTCAAAATGGCTAAGTAAGATATAAATATCAATATTCTTGAACATAACGAGAAATGATAGAATTAAGAAATATAAAGAAGAGTTTCGGACAATTGCAAGTACTAAAGGATATTAGTCTTACAATTAACGACGGTGAAGTAGTCAGTATTGTAGGTCCAAGCGGTGCCGGCAAAACTACATTACTTCAGATTATGGGAACACTTGATAATGCTGATTCCGGATCTGTTATCATTGACGGTATCAACACATCCAGTCTTGGCTCAAATCAGTTGGCTAAATTCCGTAATCAACACATTGGTTTTGTCTTTCAATTCCACCAGCTTCTTCCTGAGTTCACCGCAGTTGAAAATATAATGATTCCTGCAATGATTGCAGGCAAATCACAACGTCAGGCGAAACAACGCGCATTAGAACTACTGGACATGTTAGGACTGAAGGAACGCGCAAGCCATAAGCCGGCAGAGTTGTCTGGAGGAGAGAAACAGCGTGTTGCAGTAGCGAGGGCACTTATTAACAACCCATCGGTTATCATGGCCGACGAACCATCAGGAAGCCTTGACACAAAGAATAAGACCGAACTACACCAGTTATTCTTTGACCTCCGTGATAAGTTACATTGCACCTTCCTGATTGTAACACACGATGAGCAGTTGGCATCAATCACTGATAGGACAATCCATCTGAAAGACGGCGAGATTGTGGCAGACGAACTAAAGACGGTTACTGACGCCGACAGTCAGACAAACTAATATATTTTGAATAATTAATCAATATAAGATGATACAGTTAGGTAAACAAAATAAACTTCAGATTTTACGTCAGGTTGACTTTGGAATGTATTTGGATGGTGGAGAGATTGGAGATATCCTACTTCCTCAACGATACATACCAAAAGATGCTAAAATAGGTGATTTCATCGACGTTTTCCTTTATCTCGATATGGAGGAGAGACTGGTTGCCACAACAGAGAAGCCATTGGTTCAGGTAAACCAGTTTGCTTTTCTGGAAGTGAAATGGATAAATCAGTTCGGTGCATTTCTCGACTGGGGACTTATGAAGGATTTATTTTGTCCTTTTCGCGAGCAGAAGATGCGTATGCAACAAGGAAAGCGTTATATAGTGTACTGCTATATTGACACACTAACCTCACGAATCGTTGCATCTGCCAAAGTGGAGAAATTCCTTTCCAAGGAAATCCCTCCTTATAAGGTCGGCGACAAGGTTGATCTGTTGATTCAGCAAAAGACCGACTTGGGTTTCAAAGCCATTGTAGAAGGGAAATACAGCGGTTTGATATACAGAAATGAGTTGTTCCAGGAAATCCATACAGGAGACAGGATGACAGGATATGTGAAGGCTGTAAGAAACGATGGAAAACTGGACATCTCTCTTCAAGTGACAGGAAAGCAGCATATAGAAGACTTCTCAAGCAGATTATTCAAATATATCTCCAATTCAGAAGACGGATTCTGCCCATTTCATGATAAAAGCGCAGCCGAAGATATATATACTGAATTTCAAGTAAGCAAGAAGACATTCAAGAAGGCTGTAGGAGACTTGTATAAGCGTCACCTTATAACTATCGGCGACGATGGTTTAAGACTAACTATGGAAGGACGTATCTCAGGTATTGACGAAGAATAAAAGCCAACGATATTTAGTAATATGGATATATTTCAACAAATACAGGAACCTATATCAAAGGAGTTAAAGGAATGCAGGGAGATGTTATCTGATTCTATGAGTCATTCAAATCCCTTATTAGATAAAGCCCTACGACTTATCGGCTCTCGAAATGGCAAGATGATGCGCCCTATTTTAACGCTTCTCACAGCGAAATTATTCGGTGAAATCAACGAAAAAGCCATACATTCGGCTTGTGCCTACGAGGCATTCCACACTGCAAGTCTTGTTCATGATGACGTTGTCGATGAAAGTGAACAACGACGCGGCATTCAGTCGTTGAATTATTCATCAGGCAACAAGGTGGCAGTATTAGTCGGAGACTATATCCTTTCTATCGCATTGAAGCATATTTCGATGACAGACATTCCAAGATTAGTCTCAATAATGTCTGAAGCAGCTAACAGATTATCCGACGGTGAACTGTTACAATTACATAATGTGAATAATCGTACAATCGAAGAGGATACATATTATCAGATTATACGCAATAAAACAGCCGCTCTTTTCTCTGCATGTGCCCAATCTGGTGCGATATCCAATAACGCATCAGAAGAAGATATCATAAAAGTTGGTTTATTGGGTGAATATATCGGAATCTGTTTTCAGATCCGCGATGATATATTTGACTATACAAACGATAATATTGGAAAGCCAACTGGAAACGATATGAAGGAGGGTAAGTTAACATTACCTGTCATATATGCGTTGAATAAAGCCGGCAACGATGAAATGGCAACGATAGCCAAAAAAGTAAAAGACCTGATTGCCTCTCAAGAGGAAATAACACGATTGGTTGATTTTACAAAACGTAATAATGGTATAGAATATTCCATTTCATCGATGAAATCATATGCTGATAAAGCAAAAGACATCATTATGGAGTATCCCGATAGTGATGTTCGTGAATCACTCTTAGCATACGTAGATTATGTTGTAGGACGTAGTTTCTAACATAATCCATGTATTTTCCCCGATTTTATCGTATTTAACGTGAATTCGACGGATTCACGTTTTTTATTGTTTTTCATTTAAAAAAAGAAAGAGGATGTGCCTTTGTGACACACCCTCGCAAAACCTATCACTTAAGACAAGTTCCTCGATTTACCCATGCGTTTGGAGTTTGCCCAATTTCTGTACTTACTCTCTTAAATACATAGAAGTTCATACAACCTTTCCTGATACCCGTCGCAGGGTATCTTAACTACAAATGTCGTCTTTGCGCCAATCCTGACACTAATAATGCTCTTTGTAAAACTCACACACTGAAACCCTCAGCAGGTAAGCGGAAGCCTAAGCTCCTTAATCCTATGACATCGCCTTTATTTCTATTCTGTCTGGGATAAACTTCTTCTGTCATAACACTGTCACAACCGAATCCATACAAAACACGAGGCATTATCGTACTTTATACATATGTAGAACGTTTATAAACTTCGGGAATCAGACTAATCGCACTAACCCCACGGGCTTTACTCTGTAGGCGGTTGCACTGGTAAACCAAGTATAGAAGTTAATGTTTGTTCTAACATCTGTTGATAAGCAGTTTTCTGCTTTGTCTGTCTTTCTTGTTCTTCTTTATCTAATTTTCTCAGCAGGTTGATATATCCGCCTATCTGAGTTATATTCAATGGAGCTGGAATACGTGATGCCTTAACATCTGCTTCCAATGCTATTCTTTCAAGAATCTTATTCTTTATCTTTAAAGTATCTTCAGATGCCTCATTCTGAAGAATCTGAGAAATAGCCTGTATTAATAATTCGTTTTCCATATTTATTTCTGTTTAATATTTATTCTTCATTAAATTACGGATTGTGATTATGGTACCACCACAGTGCTTAATCCTAATTCATCACAAACAGTCTTTGAATATTGTATTTCATGTTCTAAATTATCACTTGGCGTCATCTTGGTTCTTTCAACCTCTGCACATATGTAATTATGCAATCCACCTGCGAATAACCACGAACTAAGATGAATGTTAGCGATTCTTCCCCATGTAAATGCATACATGTTAATCTCGCCGTTTTCCTTATTAGACAAATCTACCTCGATACTTTCCGGTACGATCCAATGGGTTGGCCAATTAGTCAAATATCCTGAATCTCTTTTCGAAAAAGAAACAGTATCTGTGAATGCATTATGATTAACCAAAAAGACTGCAACCGATGCTACTTTTTCTGTAGTTCTGTTTATCCATTTTTGGATCTGATCACAGAAGTCATAAGAACAGTCCTCATGGTAATCATCGTCAGTGATTGTCTTACAACCAAGAATATTTTTCATATATTCTACCTCTGTACTTGTAATGGTCACTCCTGCAACATTGTTATTAAGCCAACTATCCTCAGGCTTTACATCTACAACTGCATTGGTATATGCCTTAAGCACAACCAGGAACAAGAAATCAACAACTGGGATTTCTGAAGAATTATTTAGTATGTATTCCTGGCTAAAAGTAGTTGTTGGTTTATAATCCTCTACCAGATAATCTAAACTCCTTTTTTTGTTTAAGTCAACAATGTATCCTGTACTCTTGATAGTTGCAACACCCTTATGATGTATATCTATAATAAAACGGCCATATTGGTCCCATTGGTATTTAGCAAATAGATATGCTACCGCAGCAGGTCCACATAAAGACGTTCTGCGTTGACTGACACCTTCAGGGAAGAGACATCTTTTGACAATGTCTTTGGCAAGGCAAACGAAATTAATATGTCTGAATCGGTAATGAATCCAGAACAATGCTTTCATGTTTAACGGGAAAGAAAAGCCTTTATAATTATAATTTAACTCAACGATCAAAAACTTACCCAAGAACTCAGGATCATCAACTGAGAACTGAATCTCATTACCTGTTCCTTTCTTTATAAGTTTCACGTTTGAGTCCTCTGATAAATACAGAGACCATTCTATGCTCTTATCTGACACTGAAGTATTCTCTTCCTTATTCAGGATATAAAAAGTGTAAGACTTACCATATATCAATCCCTCAAGATTATTATATGTATCATCTTTGGTATATATACCTGAATCTAACGCCTCTTTAGTCCTTATGGAGAATAAACAATGATTATTCTTTGCCGTATAGGTCGCCAATATTGATTCCAACCAATCTTCTTTAATCTTAGAGATATCTTCACAGACGCCACGTTCGGAATCAGAACTGGCTTGTTCAAGACAATCATTAAGATTAAAGTCGCTAAAGATTTCTTTTAATCTGTTTAATTCAAATTCATTCATCTGTAAACTCTTTTTAATCAATTATCGGCTTTTGTCTTATCATCTTTTTTAGTCGCAGGCTTTATGTCAACAATACTTTTAATGACACTCTCCTTAACTTTTACGATTTGCATTTTAGAAGAATCAAAACTATGTGTCTTTCTATATACTCCATATGGATGAGCACCTATTGAGACAAATGATTTTTTATTTTGCAAACCATCAATCTTGGATAATATCATCTCAATGTGACCAAATTTGTATCCATCAGTTATAAAGCAAACAAAAGCACCTGGCTCTATTACTGAGTTAAGAGCACATTTCTGGAATATAATGCTACTATGTATTTGTGTAGTATTGATTGTACGTTCTAAGTCTTTACCTTTTTCGTCTTTTTTCACATTACCGTCTTCGTCTGTTATCGGTTCTGTATAACTATGGAATATACCACTTGGTTGCACATATCGATAGTACGTAGAAGTTAAAAGATAGTGATGGCTATCTAACAAGAAATCGGTTAAAAGATCATCCAAATTATCATATTTTGCATTTGTATATGTAAGAAATACTTTCTTTAATGCATAGAAAAGTGCTTCACCAACAAACACGTTACACTTATCACCTCCCCAATAGTATTCAGTTTCTGAATTCGTATTAAAAAGGTATTCAGTCATCATTTTATTATCAGGATTTAACGCGCTTATTGTATTTTGTGCAAGCGTACTTCTCTTTGATAACAACTCCCGATATGACTTAATATCTTTAGATAGCTCCTTAAATCGATCAGTATTCTTATCTTTGTTAGATTTCTTCAATAGTTTTTTAAGATCATCTTCTGTAGCAGTAAATGCTGTGATTGGATTAATGCTTCTTTTAGGATTATCCAAATAACGAAATGGAGTAGGGAAGAAAGGGGAAACCTTTGCGTAACTTGTACTCAACACATAACGATCTGAATTGGATTCAAGTATTGTCTTGCTACTCTTTAATATACTATCTAATGACGGATTATTATTTGAAGGGTCTGCATCAAAAATATCTGCGTATTCCAATAAATATTTATAGAAAGCATTGACAAGTATAGTCGGGTCCTTTTTAGAGTCCATTATCTGCA
>JAGABW010000111.1 GCA_017614465.1 Bacteroidaceae bacterium
CTTTTCATCTGGTCTTGCCGCTGCATCGACATTAATCATATCCCTTTTGAGGGCAGGAGATAATGTGATTGGCTTCGATGACCTATATGGAGGTACAAGACGTTTGTTAAGCAATGTGTTCGTTAATTTCAACATCTCTGTATCCTATGTTGATGCGACAATTCCTGAGAACATCGAGAAGGTAATCAGACCTGAGTCTAAATTGATATGGATTGAGTCGCCGACCAACCCACTATTGAAAATTGCAGATATTCGGGCTATTGCAAAAATTGCCAAGAAACACGGGCTCATACTTGTAGTAGATAACACGTTTTTATCCCCTTATTTCCAGAGACCATTGGAATTGGGTGCCGATGTGGTGGTTTATAGTACGACAAAATACATCGGCGGACATAGCGATACGTTAGGAGGAGCCATTGTCCTGAATAATGAGGAATATTACAAAAAAATTGCCTACAATCAGAATGCAATCGGAGCAGTACTTTCGCCATTTGACAGCTACTTAACATTACGTGGAGCAAAGACACTTGCCGTGCGCATGGAGCAGCATCAGAAGAATGCGATGGCATTAGCGGAATTACTACAGAAGTCGTCCAAGGTCAAACGAGTACTCTATCCAGGCTTAAATAATCATCCGCATCATGACGTGGCTGCTGCACAGACATCAGGTTTTGGAGGCGTACTCTCGTTTGAATTAGAAGGTACCCTAGAGGATGCAGAAAACTTTTTATCCAGACTAAAACTCTTCTCCACAGCTGAGAGTTTAGGTGGCGTAGAAAGTTTGGCAGAGATACCAGCAATCATGACACATGCCTCCGTGCCGAAAGAGGTGCGCGAGAAAAATGGAATTTCCGACACATTAATTCGTATTTCTGCAGGCATAGAGAATACGGAAGACTTAATTGAAGATTTCAAACAGGCACTAAGCTAAAATTTTTTATTATCATCTGTAAAAACTAAAGTTATGGGAAAAATTAGACCAAAATTCCAAGAGAATGTTTCAGAGACATTATTGATTCCTCTCTACATGAGAGCTAAGGAATCCAAAGAAGAGAATCCGATTATTATAGACAAGACATCGGAGAATATTCTTTCGATGGTTGATTACAACTTTAGCAAGTTTTATACAGATGTACGATGTCAACTTTGTATTTCATTCAGAACAAAATATTTTGATGATGCTGTACGAAATTTTGTGGCTAAATATGACGATGCTGTAGTAGTACTTATCGCATGTGGTTTAGATCCACGTGTCGAACGTATATCTATCAAAAAACAATATCAGACATATGAATTGGATCTTCCTGATGTTATAAATTTCCGTAGGCAATTTCTACCTGAATCATCTGACAATAAATATATCACAGGTAATATAACGACCAACGGATGGATCAAGACAATCAAGGAGAAACACCCCAAAGGACATTTTCTTTTCATACTAGAAGGGGTTGCCATGTATCTGACAGAAGAGGAAGTGAAGCAAGTCTTTAAGAACATTGACGATAACTTCGAACATGCAGAGATTCATATGGAGCGCATGAACAAATATTTGAGCAAGCGGACATATCTCCATCAATCAGTAAAAAGCACCAACGCCACCTTTCATTGGGGGTGTGACAACCCGAAGGAGATAGAGCAATGGAGTAAATCCTTTAAGTTAAAGGATGAGTATTACTACTATTGTGACGAGTACAACAGAATACGAAAGAGAATCGGCTTAAAAGCAATATGGTTTAAATTTCATCCAAGATATAGTCATTCGTTAGGGATTTGGAGTTACGAAAAAAGAAGTAGAATCATTGATGAATAGTAACAGATTAGAAATAATAAAAATCTCATTAATCGCCTTCGTCATGTAAGTTTAACGGGCTTATATTTGATTAATATTGGCAAAAGGTGAGAGTCATAGTTTCATAATAAGTTTTAAAAAGGTTAGATATGTTTTATAGGATTCATTTAGCAGATAAGAGAATGTCAAAATGATATGTTCTTAAGAGAGTTTTCACATAGTTTAAATTAACAGAATGTTATAATCATGAAAAAAATTTATCAGTTATTAATAGTATTCTCGCTATATTCAGCGGCAATAAATGCACAAGAGGTTACATCAGATACTGTTGTTAATAGACAAAAATCAACAGAGTTAACAAAGGAGACACAAGATATTTCTTCAGAAAACGCAAAAGATCTGATTCCTACTATAAAATTGGGAAATGAAATAAAACTGCGGTTAGGAGGTTTCCTTAGGACTGAATACTATGTAGACAGTCGAGAGATTGTAGGTGCATGCGACGGACTTTTCGGATTCTTCCCTGCCGACCATGTCTATGATAGTAACGGAAGCGACTTGAACAAAGTGATAAAACAAAATCTTTCCACTCAGGCAACTCGATTAACAGCAACATTCGACGGACCTAAATTAGGAAAGGCGAGTTCAAAAGCATACGTTGAATTTGATTTCTCTGGTGGAAGCACAATCAATGTCAGATTACGTCAAGCATGGGCAAAATTTGGATGGAAAAAAGGGGAATTACTTTTAGGAAAGGCATGGAATCCATTCTCAGACATACCTTTTCCTGATGTAGCTGGATTACATACAGGAATTCCATTCCGTCCATTCAATCGTGGTGATCAGATACGTTATACGTATAAACCAACTGAGCATCTTAACATCGTGGTGGCAGGTGTATATCAATCTGAGCATAAGTCCGTACTTGAGGAGTCATCGAATAGTGAAATCCGCCAGAATCCTGTACCTGAGTTTCATTTACAGTTACGCTATGCTTCACCTAATGTTAGCGCGGGAATCCTTGGCGAATTCAAGAGTTTGCGTCCAGCCACCAAAGTTGCAAATGAAGAAGGCGATGTATTTAAAACAGACGAAAAAGTAAATTCATACGCATTAGGATATTACTTACAGGTTTTAAGAGGAAATATAAAACTTAAAACTGGTGGTTTGTATGGAGAGAATTTAAGCGAATATTTCCAACAGGGAGGTTATGCTGTAAAATCTATTGATGAGAAAACAGGCCGACGTACCTATTCCACTTCTAAAGTAACATCATATTGGCTCAACCTTTCCTATGGAAAAAACTGGGTTCCAAGCTTATTCTTCGGCTATTCAAAAAATCTTGGATTCAATGATAACATTTTAGAAGGAGGAAAATTCTATGGCAGATGGCAAAATGTTGATCATATTTTCAGAGTATCTCCGTCATTGAAGTTTTCTCATAAGCAATGGACTATACAAGCTGAACTTGATTACGATTTGGCTGGCTACGGTTCAATAGATTATGCCGATCACGGAAAAGTGAAAGACACGCACGACGTATCAGCAATCAGAGGACTTTTAGCTACAACATTTTTCTTCTAAACACTATATAAATTTTATTGTCTAACATTTAACTCATTAAAAAATATGAAAAAGAATTATTTATTTACGGTTGCATTATTTATAGTATCTTCAGTTTTTTTGTTCTCCTGCAACAATGCTTCAAAACAATCGACTGATAGTAAAAAAGACCTTTCTGTAGGCTTTTCGCCTGGTCCATATTCAGACCTCTTCAGAGCGACCATTCAACCAGCGCTCGAAAAGAAGGGCTATACCGTAAAAGTGGTAGAATTTACAGACTGGGTAACGCCTAATCTTGCTTTGGCTAACAACGAGA
Organism: Bacteroidaceae bacterium; assembly: GCA_017614465.1. Lineage (GTDB taxonomy): Bacteria > Bacteroidota > Bacteroidia > Bacteroidales > Bacteroidaceae > Colivivens. The sequence continues at coordinate 3,669 of JAGABW010000111.1, forward strand.
TTGATGCCAATATTTATCAGAACACCCTCTATCGTCAAAATTTCTGCGATACAAAAGGTGCTGACCTAACGGCCACATTCTCCGTGCCAACAGCGGCTCTCGGATTATATTCTGATAAGTACAAGGTGCAAAGTGTTGACGAGCTGAAAGCACAACTTCAGCCAGGCGGTATAGTTTCTGTTCCTAATGACGCGGTAAACCTTGCTCGTGCATTGCGTTTTCTTCGCTCACTCGGTTTGCTTACCATTAAATCAACAGTCGATGACCAGACAGCGACTGAGAATGATATTGACGAAAACCCATTCAAACTAAAAATAGTACCATTGGAAGCTGCTCAATTACCACGTTCTTTAGATGGTAGTGCGCTTGCTGTTATTCCTGGTAACTATGCCATATCATCTGGATTGAAACTTTCGTCTTCCATTGTAGGAGAGACTTTGCCTTCAGAACTATTTATCTGGTTTGTAGTAAACACAAAAGATGCCAATGCACAATTCGTAAAAGATGTACAAGAAGCATACGAGTCTGAAGATTTTAAAAACTATTTTGAAGATCCTAAGAACGAGTTCGACAGGTTTCAACGACCACAATGGTATGTGGATAAATGGAAGATTCAGAACAAATAAGAAACAGCCCTTTTTCATTAGGTGTCCGATCAATAAAGATCTGACACCTATTTATTCAACCCTATAAAAAAAGAATAGATGATAAAATTCGATAATGTAAGTGTCTCGTTTCCAAATAAAAATGGCAAAATAGTACATGCGGTCAACGATGTCTCTTTCGAAATAGAAGATGGTGAGATATTGGGAATCGTGGGTACCAGTGGCGCAGGTAAGAGCACTCTACTTCGTACAGTCAATCAGTTACAACTTCCTACGAGCGGACAAACAATAGTGAACGGCAACGACATTGGAAATTTGTCAGGAAAAGAACTGGCTAATGTTCGCCACTCCATCGGCATGATTTTCCAACAATTCAATCTTATCAGCACCAAAACTGTGGCACAGAACGTGGCTTTTGCCATGGAGATAGCAGGACGTAGCCGAGAAGAAATAAAACAACGAGTGCCTGAGTTGCTGGAACTTGTCGGCTTAGCTGATCGTGCAGATGTCTATCCGAATACCTTAAGTGGTGGACAAAAGCAACGTGTAGGGATAGCACGCGCCGTAGCTAATAATCCCAAAATCTTACTTTGTGATGAAGCCACTTCAGCCTTGGATCCAGAGACAACAAATGATGTCTTGCAACTTTTAAAGGAAATAAACAACAAGTTTGGCATTACAATTGTACTAATCACCCATGAATTGGATGTTGTGAAGAAGATTTGCCAACGTGTAGTGGTGATGAACAAAGGTGAGGTTGTCGAAATAGGCAATGTTTTTGATATATTCACTAACCCACAGCATGAATTTACCAAAACGCTTTTGTTACACACTTTCGATCTTGATCTTCCCAAACGCTTTACACAAGAAAATTCAAAACCATTGGTGAAAATCGTTTACAATGGTGATAAAGCGGAAGACGCCATCGTTTCCAACGTTGTAAAGCAGTTTGCTGTTGATGTGAACATCTTGCATGGTAAGATTGAATATATCAACGACAGACCATTTGGTATTCTGATTGTTCAATTGATTGGCGAACAGGATGAAATATACAAGAGTCTTAATTATTTGAGTAAAAACACATATAGAACGGAGGTGATAAATGAACGAAACTAATTATTCAGAACTCGTCAGCAACTTATTACCAGCATTTGGAGAGACATTAGAAATGTGTGGTATAGCACTTGTACTAGCGATTGTATTAGGTATCCCAATTGGTGTACTTTCTTATCTCACAAGCGGTTGTATTGTATGCAAAAATAAAATTATCAATCTATTAGTAAACCTCATATTGAATATCATAATGTCAACACCTTTCGTCATCTTATTGGTGTTGTTATTACCATTCACACGTTTGGTTATTGGCACATCCATTGGACCTGAAGCAGCTTCTGTACCATTGGGCATTGTTGCCATTGCTTTCTATGCTCGTTTGGTTGAAAGTAATCTGCATGGTGTGGACAAAGGTGTGATTGAGGCTTCTGTGGCAATGGGCGCCACATGGTTCCAGATTGTTACCAATGTTTTATTGCCAGAGGCTTTTAGCGGTATGATTCGCGGACTGACAGTCTTGGCCGTTACTTTAGTCGGATATTCAGCCATGGCTGGAATTGTTGGAGGTGGAGGAGTTGGTGACCTTGCAATTCGTTTCGGATACTATCGCTATCAAACAGACATCATGATTATAACAGTGCTTTTGCTAATTGGATTGGTACAGATTATTCAGACGTTTGGAGAAAAAATTTCTAAAAAAGTTCAGAAATAGACAAATGTCTTGTTGATTATTTACAATTACTGGTGATACAATAATTTTTATATTAATAGCATGAAGTCCTTTAGATGAAAATTCTAAACGAAGAGTAATTCATACACCACAACAATGAGAAAAAACCGGGAGTAATTTTACTTCCGGTTTTTTATTATCTATTAATGAAAACCAAGTTTCATTTATAGTATTCTTATGGTAATGCGTAAATATTATTCATCTCCATAATCGATTTCCCAACCTTTAAATTCCTTAGCAAGTCCGTCGTCGCCGGAACCATTAGAGCTGGCTGGTTCATCATACATCTCTACACCGTCGTTACTACCACAAATGATATTGCCTAAAGAAAGATGCTGAATTTTCATTTCTGGCAAAATATATCTTTTTTTCATAGTCATTCTAATTTATTTTATTTGTTATACACTTTAATACCATTAATGATTACGAAACCTTTCGCATTAGGCTTAACTTCCTGACCAGCAAGATTAAATGCTGATTTTGGAGCATCAGATACAGTCTTAACTGTGTTTACAGATGTAGCTGAATCATCAATGAAGATTCTGACAGATTTAGCATTGAGTGATGGTTCACTGAGGTATGCATGGAATGGTTTCAATCCTACAACATTGATGTTGTTATCTACAGGATAGAATCCAACTGCTCCTGAATGATTCTGAAGCAAATAACTACCGTCTGGCACTTCTGTATCATTATATGTACCGATGAGCAATCCACTTGTTAAATCGCCTGTTGTAGCAGGGAGTTCTGTGTCGTCCTGAAGACCATAGAATGTGTATTCGCCTTCGCTACCAACGATAAGCACTGGTTGATTCTTCTGAATAGCATCACATTCCTCAGTCAGAGCCAAATCATCTTCTGTAGCAACAATATTGTATGCTGAAATACCGTCAGGCAATGTAGCATCGAATGGAATTACGATTGTAGCCATTCCTGCGCCAGAGAGTGACATTGTGAAGTTTGCTGGATTATCTAATGTAAGTGTATTTGAAAGATGGAATGGTTTCTTATCTACAAGACTCAAGTTATTGCATACATTGTTTATAACAATATTTGCATTGTTTTCGCGTGTTACAACACCTTCTCTTGCTGTAATCAAAGCATTTGGATTAGCTGGATTCAATGTTATAGGTGATTTCAAATAAACTGCATCATAAGAAACAGCTTTTGAATCATTCAAAGCATTTGCAACAGATGCATCAAAATTACCTGCACCCTTTAATGTATATGCTACAGGAGTATCGTTCTTGTATAATTTGATAGAATTAACTGTTGATGTCTCATTCCATGGAGTTTTTATACTGTTCAAATGGAAGAAATCTCGAGAAACCCCTTCTTGAACAGTCGCA
>JAGABW010000112.1 GCA_017614465.1 Bacteroidaceae bacterium
AATCTACTTATGGCTAATATTATTGCATGATAAGGTCTTTGTGGATATATTTATTATTTTAATTATATAAAAAAGTTTATGAAAAAATTATTTGTTTTATGTTTATTGTTATGTGCAACAATAAGCATGTTAGGTAAATCTATTGAAGTTAGTTATGTGTTTTCTAGTAAGAAATGGGAATGCACAAGTGGTGAAAATTTGTGGGTATCGGTGAATCCTGGTTATCTGTTGAAAGCTGATAGAGGTGTTCAGGTGTCTGAAAAGACTTCTGGTGCTGGCTGTGTGACTGCAGATTCTTTCGGGGGAGTAACTAAGGTTGTTGTTACTTATTGCACTAATCAGAAAACTGGTTCAGGAAGTATAAGTGTTGGTGTAGGTGATGACGAGTCACAGTCATTTGATGTGGAGACACCAACTGCTGATGGAGAAGCTCTTAAGGATGCCGAGTTTACTTTTGACTCAAAGTCTGGTAAGGTTTCATTAGTGGTAGAGACAGAAACTAACAGTATATTTATATATGGTGTGACAATTCAATATGAGGCAAAACAGCTGACTGTGTCAGTGCCTGATAGTAAGTGGACAACAGTATGTCTTCCTTTTAGAACATCTTTGCCAGAGGGTGTAAACGCATTTTATGCTAAAACAGATGGAAGTGATATTGTTTTGTCAAAAATAGAAAATGATATTCCTGCTAATACAGGTTTTATCGTGAATGCCGAAAGTGATGAAGTAACATTTGAAGAATGTTCACTGTCACATGGTAATGTAGATGAAGCTGTCAATACAAACGAACTGATAGGTACAACTGATGAAGAAGGAATGTCTCTTTTGTCTGAGCAAGATTTATATTACGTGTTGGTTAATGGTACATCGGGTATGGGCTTTTATAAAGCAAGTACTTGTTTGGATGACAATAATGAAAGTATTTCTTGCTGTGAACAATATAAGGCTGTTATGAAGGTGGCAAGTGCCACAGAATCAGATATGTTTCTGTTGCCTGATCTTATTGTAAAGCAGACAACGGGTGTAAGTCAGACTCTGAACACAGACTTAAATACATGCAATAAGGATGCATACTCGCTTCATGGAGTGAAAGTAAATGGCAATAGTCGTGGGTATGTAATTAAGAACAAACGACTATATTTGAATACAAATCGTTAATTGCAGATAATATTATCTCATGGTGTAAGTACGTTCTATTAGCGTTTGCATTGGGATTCATAGGTCTAAATACAGTTTTTATCCAGTTTGATTCTTGTTTTAGATATTAAAATGCTTTTTTTGTAGTGAATTTAAACAAAAATGATAAAAACTTGTTGTTTGATTTTTATGTTTCAAGAATAATTCTTACCTTTGCACGCGAAATAAAAATAGTACTGCGCCTGTGGTGAAATTGGTAGACACGCCAGACTTAGGATCTGGTGCCGCGAGGCTTGTAGGTTCGAGTCCTATCAGGCGCACAAAAAGAAACAATCAGAATTCTGATTGTTTCTTTTGTTTTTTAGAAAGAGGAGACGGAGCGTTGAATCGCAATTGGTAATCGTGGTGATTATGTCACAATTGATAATTGATAAATGATAATTAGGTGTAGCCTCTGAGGATAAACTTTCAACTCACGATTTTCAGTATTCACCTTTGATTCATATATAAAAAAGAGAGCCATTTCAAAGTCAATTTTGAAATGGCTCTCTTTTTAGTTGGATATTTGTTTATTTGAAGTATCTGTTGTAAAGACCTTCAAATCCTTTTCCGTGGCGTGCTTCGTCTTTAGCCATCTCATGAACAGTGTCGTGGATAGCGTCTAAGTTTTGTTTCTTAGCATTAACAGCGATTCTGTACTTGTCGGCGCAAGCTCCAGATTCTGCCATCATACGTTTTTCAAGGTTTGTCTTAGTGTCCCAAACCACTTCTCCGAGAAGTTCTGCAAATCTTGCAGCATGGTCAGCCTCTTCGAAAGCATAGCGTCTGAATGCTTCAGCAATTTCAGGATAACCCTCTCTGTCGGCTTGTCTGCTCATAGCAAGATACATTCCAACTTCTGAGCATTCACCGTTAAAGTGAGCCTTAAGATCCTTAATCATATCTTCGTCGCAACCTTTAGCTACTCCAAGAACATGTTCCTGGACAAACTCCAAACCATTGCTTTCTTCTACCTTGTTGAATTTAGATGATGGAACACCACATTGTGGGCATTTCTCTGGAGCGGCATCACCTTCATGTACATAACCGCATACTGAACAAATAAATTTAGCCATACTACTTTGTTTTTTAAATGTTGATAATTATTTCCTGTATTAATCATCTGCAAAGATATGGATATTTTTTAAATAAACAAATTAATCTGTTTTTTATGCATTTAAGATTGCAGAATATTCAGATTTTTTAGGAATTCGGATGTTATCGATCCGAACAGGTGGGTATAAATAAAGTTGATTCGAGGCATTATCATCAACGCCCCGAACCATGAAGTTTGAATATAAGTAAAGATACCTGTCTCTCTTTATCTCAGAAATACCTTTTTACCATTAATTATATACATACCTTTAAGGTTTTCTATGCGAGAGGCATCGATTGGACGACCGTTAAGGTCGAAGATTTTGGTTGCCGACTGTTTATCGTCGTCAACATCTTGAATTATATTTGGATTTTCATCAATAGTCATATTAAGTGATTTATTGTATGTAATACCTCCTTCTATCATCAAGAATGCTTGATTCTCTGCAAGTGATTCCATTGGAGCCATCTTTTCGAAACTAATACCATTATGTGTTGATTTTAGAACATATATAGTTCGTTTTGCTGGCATACCTGCAAGTCCGAAATATGATGTTCTGAATGTTGTTCCTAATAATACATTAATACCATTAAATTCAACATCATCGGTCTCTTCGAAAAGATATTGACCTGCATTGCCGTTAATAACTACGGCTGTTCCTCCAGGGATGATATTGTCAGGAAGTGATGTTAAAATACATGTGTTACCGTTGATGGCAGCAGTGTATGCTGTTATTCCTTCAGGCATGACAACTGTTTCCTTAGCATAGAAGGTACTCCAGTTATATTCATTAATATTTACATTGTAGACTTTACTTATAGAATAAACGAATGAGTTACCATCTTTATATTTATAAACAGCGTAAAGTTTAGTGTCTTCTGTGATTTTCTCGTCACCTTTTATGATTGTGAAATTGTCTCTGTCTGATGATAAAGTCCAACCAGCGAATTCACATCCTGTATGACTTGGATTTCTTACTCCTGTTAACGCCTCAGAAATAGGTGTGCCATATGGAATATCAGTTATTGTATTGAAAACAATACCTCTGTCTATTAGAGTTAGAGCTTTTTTGGCAGTTGTGATTTCTGTTGTGTAAACAGAGTATTTGTTTGAAGGAATGAAATACAGACGTCCTGAACCGTATCCTTCTTTAGAGTTATATATTGCAGGATAGTTTCTGAATCTGTTTTCCTCTGCGTTATACAGGATATTTCGGCTCTCATAGTATATACTGAAGCGATTGTCGCTTGTATCTATGATTGTCCATGCGCTTGTAGTATCGTTTGTGATAGCAGTTGATTCTATATTATATCCGATAGACTTGCCATAGGCTAAACTGCTTATGAATGCTTTGCCATTCTCTTTTCTTACTTTGTAACGCATGGCATCTCCCATGAGGTTAGTTGTCTTGTCGATTGTGATAGTATTGTCATCGTTGACAGTAACCACATCGGTTATATCTACAGCCTTCAACGATTCGGTGTCAGCACCTGAGATAGCATAGAATCTGTCGTTGTATGAGTCGATGATAAAGTATTCGCCAGACTCAACAGATTTGACAGATGTTGCTGATGTCATTCGTTTTCCAAACACAGCATAGCATGTAGTGTTCGCTATAGGAGTGAGTAGATATGATATGTAGATAATGTTAGTTCCGTCAGGATTGATATTCTTTGTTGGAGACCATCCTAAGAAGTCGTAACCAGGGAAATTTGGACGATTAGTAGGTATTACGAACGGATAAGTCTCGGTTGTGGTAGTTTTTGCAAAGTATTGGTTGTTTGACATCCATGTGACCTCGTATGTTGATGCATATTTTGAATTAATTTTGATATTTACAGGCTCTGCAGGCATGTAGAATCTGATTTGGTATTGTCCGACATTATATATGTCATAGAATATATCGAATGAATACAGTTGCTTTGTCTCAGTACCTGTAATACTTATATAATTAAGTGGATCAGTAATGTCCAAGATATAGCCTTCATCGGTCTTTACGCTGATGAATACTTCCTTGCCTTTTCCTGCTGTTGTATTGGTAGGAGAACATGTTACATGAGCACCTTCGGTAACGGTTATGATATGTCCGGAATAACACAAAACATTTATGTAGCATGTGGTGTAACCGTCGGTGAGAGTGATTGTTCCGTCATAATAACCATAGTGGCTTGGTGTGAAGTTGACATTTACATTTACAGGCTCGGTTGTACCGGCAGGTATTGTGGTAACATCGAGAGAACCGATTGTTGTTGACATTGTAATGTCACTTGTGAGAGTATTTGGTGTGATGGTGAATGTAGCCTGTTGTGGAGTGTTGTAAATTACATGTCCCAGGTCTATCACGTTTGTATTAACCTTGAATGTAGGTGGATACTTAGGTTTGATACCTATTACAGCATCTTGACTGTATGTGAGTTCGATGTTGTAATTCTCTATTTTCAATGAAGATAATGAGTAGTAACCATCTGCAATGCCTCCCCATCCCCAGTTGAAGTGGAAGAATTCGGTTTCAGCATCATATCCGTCGCATATGAACTGGTGTCCCAATGTCATTTCGCTATTAACTCCACCGTAAATGACTGGGCGACCTTCTGCCAGTTCGCTGTATATGATTTCATTCCATGTGTATGCGTAATTCTTTTGTTGTATGTATTTTATTTCGTCGTTATATCCGAAATAATTCTTCATGGCATCAGGAATATATTCAGACAAACTACCGCTTCCGTTGACATCATACTGCATTTCAACAGATACACCGCAGTCAAACACAAGTTGTGAGATAGCTAATCTCTGTTCGTTTGAATATTCGGTTCCGGCGTTGTATTTTGTTTCCAAGAGATCCCATTGGTATGTATGTTCTTCGAAATTAGAATATACATATTGAGAACTACCATATCTGTCATAGTATCTTTTTTCTCCCTTACCAGTTTCAGGCCATCTGTAATAATTCATTACTTGTGCCATTGCTAATGCGATACATCCTGTAGCACATTTTTCGCCGTTGATTATTGGGCACAAATCATTAAATGGTGTACCTTGCTCCCAGTTGGTTTTGATAAGTGGTGCTATGTCTGTCTTAGTGTTGGCTGTTTTTGTAACAGATTTAGCCTTTGTTTGAGCAGTGTTTGAACTATTTTGCTCGTTGATGGCTTCGTCTATTTCATTGTCATAAGTATTCAGCCATTTCTTTAGGTTTTCTGGTATGTTGTTAGGGTTGAATGCGCCCTTGTCGCTATAACCTATGATTTCCTTTGATACTTCATCGCCTCCCACTATAACAAAACCTCCATTACTTTTGTTGAAGATGTAATAGTGGACCTTGTCGTTTTTTTGTGAAGTGTATGATAGCTGTATTTTAGGTGTTTCAGTTTTGGTTGGCGCCATACTTTTCCCTGAATTGGTTGATGAGTTATTTTTGAAAAATAATGACGCACGTTGTTTAGCTTCATCAATGCCAACTTGTTGGGCTTGTACATTGATGATATAAGATAGCATTAATAGTAATATAATAATTCTCAATTTCATTGTATCAATAGCGTAAGGTTGAGTAATGTAATGTAATGGTGTTTTCTCGAAACGGGTTGGTAACCCATTCCAATATGTTGGTTATTTGTTTCGCGGCAAATATAATAAAAATTCTAATACAAAAGAAATAAAAATGTTAAAATTATGAAACATATATAAAATATTGATTTTAGTTAAATGTTGTTATCGGACACAGTGTCTAAATTGATATATAAATATGCTATTTTATGCAAAATAGTGAATAATATTATTGAAATTAATCATTTATATGATTATTATTTGTATTTTTGCCGTGTTTATTAAACAGATACATTTTATATGTTAATACGTTAATGGATATAATGATAAAATAGAGATAGCTTATGAAAGATGTTAAATATGTCATAGGAGTTGATTTGGGCGGAACTAACACCGTGTTTGGGGTGGTCGATGATAAAGGAAAGATTTATGATGAAAGGAAGATAAAAACAAAGGACTATCCTTCTTTCGATGATTTCGTAGCTGCGGGTTGTGGCTGTATTAAGTCTGTTTCCGAAAAAGTGGGAGGAATCGACAATATATGTGCAATTGGTATAGGTGCTCCAAATGGAAATTGTTATTCAGGTTGTATTGAACTTGCTCCAAACTTGCCATGGAAAGGAATTGTCCCTATTGCAGATTCGTTTAATAAGTTTCTGCATATCCCTGTTGTACTGACAAACGATGCCAATGCAGCGGCTATTGGTGAGATGATGTTTGGTGTTGCTAAAGGTATGAAGAACTTCATTGAAATCACATTAGGAACTGGAGTTGGAAGTGGAATTGTAATAAACGATGAACTGGTTAGCGGACACGATGGTTTTGCTGGTGAGTTAGGTCATGTTATCATGGTGCGTGGTGATGAAGGTCGTATGTGTGGTTGTGGTCGTAAGGGATGTTTGGAGACTTATTGTTCAGCATCGGGTATGGTACGTACTGCAAAAGAACTTTTATCGAATTCCACAAAAGACAGTTTGCTTCGTAAGAAGTCTCCCGATATGATAGAATCAAAGGATATATATGATGCTGCTGTTCAAGGCGATGAACTCGCAAAGCAGATATTTGAGTTTACCGGTGATATGTTGGGTAAGGCATGCGCAGATTTTGCCGCATTTTCTTCTCCAGAGGCATTTGTGTTCTTCGGAGGTGTAACCAATGCGGGAGATATGATAATGGAACCGATAAAACAATCGTATGAGAAGAATGTTTTTCCTGTGTATAAGAATAAGGCGAAATTCCTCGTTTCTGAATTGAACGGGAAAAATGCAGCAGTATTGGGCGCTGCGGCATTAGGTTTTAAGTTGATTTCATGAACATAGTATCTTACATTGTTCCGTAATTCTTGACAATACGCTCACCTGCATGGAAGGCAGGTGTAGCGGTGGGTCTTGCCGTTGTCGGATAGTAACATCAGTCGGTTACGAAACGCATTATATTTTACTCTATTTGTGTTCTGTCTATTGCCAGAATATCATCAAC
>JAGABW010000113.1 GCA_017614465.1 Bacteroidaceae bacterium
GGCAAAGCCAAGTCAACCCATTCATATCCGTTTAGCATACCTGTAGGCTCTCCGACATTTTCTGTTGTAAACGACATCTCTTCACCATACGCAGTGTCTACAATATTTGTTGCGTAAGTTCTATAATAATATGTAGTAACTGGATTTAACCTAATTGTTCTTGTAAAGGCTCCCGTACTATTACCACATTGCACAATTTCCGTAAGATTATCCGCACTGGTTCCATACATAAATCCGCGTGCAGTTACAAATGCACCGCCATTAGAGATTACATTACCGGAAAAGGTTGCGCCATAGGCTGTTATATTTGATACAGCGTTTGTGATTACAGTCGGCACAGAAATGGTAGTGCTATCATTACCGATATGACAAACAGGACGAACAGCCAATCCCCAACTACGGCTTATAACTACCAAGGAACTATTTTCATAGTCTCCTACAAGTCCCCATGCTCCAGTAGGATTATTCGTACTGAGTGAACTTGACCAATAATATGCGACATTAGGATTTACCATATCATTTTCGTTATATGGATACACGCATGGCAAAAAAATAGAATTACCATTGGGTCCGACATACATATTGCCAGGCATTCCGTTCTGAGTAGTCCATATTACCGTACAATTAGTATTTAATTCGTCGAATTCTGTGTTTGTCGGCATACGCCAAACAGAGCCCCAGTTTGCTGTAGCGGCATCGTCGCTTGCTTCCAAAGTGTTAAGAGCATCGGTAAAACCATTATTACCATAACTTGAATTACTGCAGTATTTCGTTAATGTATTACTACTTCTATTGCAGTAGCGATAGGTTGTCCAGTTATAAACCTGATTCTTAGTAGATAATTCGCCCCATGCATAGTGGTTGCCAGCCTCTAGGGGCAGGGTTGCTCCCAAATTGCAGGTTGCCCAAAGAGTACCAGAAGGAAGGCCAAGGTCAACATATCCATGTTCATTCATATAACCAGAAGGTAATGATGCAGGAGGGGTTGCGTCCGTTTCAAATGACCATACTTGACCATACCCAGTTCCCACACTATTTGTTGCGTATGCCTTGAAATAATAGGTAGAACCAGAAGAAAGTCCCGTTAGTTCGGCTGTATAACTACCAGTCCCCGAACCACTTTGTATGCTATTATATAGACTATCTCGATGTGTACCATATAAAAATCCTCGCTCTGTTACCATGTCATTCCCGCCATACGTAACATTAGCACTAATTGTTGCTGTATTATTTGTAACATTACTCAAATAACCTGTTGTTACTCTAGGAATTACCGGCTCACAGTCTGCAGAAATTGTTGCTTCCCAACCTGCTCTTGTTACACTTCCGTAGGAATGCCATACAATTGTCATTGCGCCACTATATGCAGTAACTGTTGATGGAATATTAGAACCAGTCGCATAATATATCAATCTTTGACCAGTAGCCTCATTATTATCATATACATCCATGTAATCTGAATTCCCAGTCTCAAAACTGGAGAAAGACAACGTTATACGCCCCTCAGATGTAAATGTTGCATTCATATTTTCACCATTCGAATACCCACCATTAGATCCTCCAGAATCATAAAAGTCGAAAGCCTGCCCACATCCAACATTTAAAACAAGACCATCAACCATAATGACAGCGCTATCAGTCGTAAAAGACAATATTTCGCCGTAAGCAGTTCCCTCAATATTGGTAGCATAGGCCTTATAATAATAAGTAGCGCCTACTTCTAACGAGTTAATAACCGCAGAAAAAGATGTTGACATAGAACTAGAAACAACCTCATATTCAAGGCTATCTGGTGAATGTCCATAATAAAATCCACTTGCAGTTATCTCCGCTCCACCATCATTTGTTATTAAAGCGTTAATCTTTGCAGATGTGAGAGAAATCTCTGTTGCTGCCAATGTTTCAACACTCGGCCTTAAATAATATGTAAACTGCAATATAACTTCCTGACTTATGTATAATGCCTGAGTTATAGTTCTACTTTCAACAACATTGCCGTCAATAGTTGCATAACCTACGTATTGAATAACGTCTCCTAAAACAAATTCATGATCAGAGTACAATTTTGCAGGTAGCCCTACATATCCACTATAATTTATACCATCATTGCCACCGCTTCCAACATTTACCATCCTTACAGAATAGGTATGTTCGCCGGCAATCGCCTTCAAGATATATGTCTGCGTTTTTGCTGCTGTAATTTCAAACTTATGCGAACCTGCATTCAGAGCGACATTCAATTCCGCGCATTGCTTTCCTGCGACATCAAAAAGTTGCAACATAACATTTTCGTCATGCGGAATTGCAAGTTCAACCGAAGTATGACAATCAAACGGATTAGGCACATTCTGTTCAAAGCCAACAGCAGACATTTCCGCATCAGATACATTTACTGTAGCATTTACCACAATCATAGTGTCGGGATAAACAACAGTTTCTGTCCAGCCACGTGTCGTGTTAGTAAACTTGACGCTATCCATCCGCAGATATCGAGAATCGTTTAGCCGTCCTATAAAACGGACAGAGAAATTATCCGCCATCTGCCCCATCACTATAACTGACAACAAAACAAACAATACTATAGAGAATAATCTTTTCATATACATACAATATTTCATCTATACATTTTATATAACGCGAAAAAGTTCAAATGGTTGCCTAAAATTAACAAAAAAATAATACCACATTACATTTTTTTCATTGTTGTCATTGTTGTCTGGCTTTATGCGCATTATAAATGCTGACAATCAAACCTTTCGGATTGCAAATCCGAAAGGACAAAAGGGCAAAATCGGTAAAAATTCAAGTAAAGATTCCACATGCAACAAATTATCCCAGAACATACATTTTATCCATTTCGGGAACAAATAAACAAACACTAACTATCCTCGTAGTACATTTTACACAGCTTGTATAATAAGACATATTTATTACTTCGCGAAAATACGAAACCTGTAACTTTGCAAATGAATAACCAAAGAAATGCTATGGAGAACATGATTGGCAGAAAAGCTGAGTCTGTGAATGTTTACGACATGAGAGATTCTAAAAGCACTTTGAAGAACCTTATGCAAGGTATGTATCTCATATCATTTATCTTAAATATAACAGAGATATTCACAAAACGGACAAGATATACAGGCAACATAAAAAAAGCAGTCTTATCTCTTTCGATAGCCATTCTTTCTGTAAGTTGTTTTGGGCAAACACAAATCAGTACCGAAGCAGAACTGAGAACATTTGCAAGTGCTGTGAATAGTGGAACCACTTATGAAGATCAAACTGTAACATTGGAAAATGATATTGCATTGACTGCAGAATGGACACCTATTGGAAAGAGCGGCAAGCCATTCAAGGGCACTTTTGAAGGGAATGGACATAAAATATCAAATCTCAATATAGTCAATCAAGACTATGCTGGACTATTTGGATATATCAATGAAGGAACCATACAGAATATAACTGTCTATGGAAACATATCAATATCTGGTAAGAAACGAATAGGTGGTGTTTGCGGGTTGATGCAAAATAATTCCATGGTAGAAAATTGTCACTTTATAGGCCAAATTTATGTAAATACTAGTGGAGATGTATTTGTAGGTGGTGTCGTAGGTGAAATTCTTGAAGGCGGTACAGTCAACAAATGCTCATCTACCGGTTTGATTTATGGTGAAACTGACAAGGCAAAGTGTATTGGCGGTATAGTTGGCAGAAGTGGACCCGAATCTAATGGAATAGATGTATCGTATAAACGCACCATAATAACAAATTGCATAAATCTTGCTGATGTATATGGTCTGTCTTCGGTAGGAGGAATAATAGCATACATAAGACATAATGTAACTGTTGAGAACTGCCTGAATTGTGGTAACATTAACGGCTTCGAGGGGTCAAAAAATTATTTTGGGGGAATCGTCGGCGGGTATTATTTTGGAATGCGAGTGTATAACTGCTTAAGCGCGGCGACCACCGTATCGAAAAATCCCTCCGCAGCAATCGGCAAGGTTACTGGAAATGATTTCCCAGACACTTGTCCTAAAATAAATGTCTATTATGATTATCAGCGAATGTATCTCAACCATTCTAGGCACGGTACATCTGCATATACATCTGGAATCATAGATGGCAGTCTTTCTTCAACTTTTACCGGTTGGATATTTGATGGTGGCTATCCTTACCCAAAGGACTTTGACAATGACAGTGTAATAATGGTTGCCAAGTCTTATGCTTTGTTCTCAAATGATGAAAAGTATGATGCAATAGAGACAGATTTCACTGTATCAAACTTCACTGGAACATCTTGGACATCAAGGCAAGGCAAAGTTTCAGTAAGAACACCTAATATTGTTCCCATTGATACTGGCAACGACAC
>JAGABW010000114.1 GCA_017614465.1 Bacteroidaceae bacterium
AAATTGAATGTGGCAATAACAAGGGCAAGAAAGCAATTGTTCATACTTGGAAATAAAAGGCTGCTTCGTGTAAACCAACTCTATAGTTTACTAATCGAAGCAGCCGAAAAAAATATATGATTGAACAATTGCGCTTTGTGTATGTATAGTCTCGAGCTTCGCTAAAGACTGGCATCGTTCAATCCTTTACGATTGTGGTTTCAAGTGCGAACACTTTCTCCATATTTCCGTTTTCTTCTATCGTTGTTGTCTTTGCAGATATGTTATCGATAAACGTGACGATCATTGCTTCTTGAGAACATGGAACCACTGGACTTCCAAATTCTCTCTGACCGTGATGTGCCAGAATGCAATGGATTATACGTTTGATTTCTTTGGCGGCAATACCTTCTTTCTCAAGTTCGTTATGCAACTTATGAGCCGAAATATAAATATGTCCTAATAAGAACATATCCTCTGTTGGCTCTCCTTCAGGCGAATATTCGTAAACTTTACCGTAATCATGAAACATTATGGCAAGAATACATCGCTCCACATTGACCTTATATGGCAGTACAGGATACATTCCTTCCAAAAGATGTAACATCTGATAAGTGTGGTTAAGTAATCCACCTTTGAATGCGTGGTGAACGTTCGTTGCTGCAGGATACTTTGAATATGGGTCAAAGAGTATATCGGCAAATCTTTTAATTATATTTTTCAAAGACTCATTTGTGCAGAACGCAAGAAGGTTGTTTATAGTCTCATCCCATTGTTCGCGTTTGATCGGACGTGGCAATAAATTGTAAAGCGGATGCGATTCAAATGGCATGTCAAGGCATATCATCTCATTTCCTCGGGCTGATTTGCGGCCTTGCTGGTCAGTTATATTCATGAATTTCACAATCTGACCAACATGAGGAGGTAGGGTAGGACTTACGTCCCATACCATCAGTTGGAATGTCTCATTAAGATTTCCAACCTTTAATGTGATATATGGCGAGCCATTTTTTGCAACCGCATTAGTGCGGGTTAAAACTATATATTCTTCAGTCATAATTCTCTGTCTATTGTCTGTCGCCATAAATATCTTTGTTGATTATTTACCTGCAACAAACTTCATCTTCTGCGGCAAAGATAGTAAATTATTAACAAATACAATAATTATTTTATAATTTATTTATAACTTTGCATCCACAACTTATTATATTAGATAATATAATTATTGCTGAATAATATGCTAAGTGTTGGTGTGTGTATTCGGCATGATCTTATTTTTTTATAAAGAACTATGAAGCAAAAGAATAAACTCATCCTTCATGATACATCATTTGTCGATCTTATGTCAAGACGCATTTTTAAGGTTCTTATCGTTGCGAACCCTTATGATGCATTTATGCTGGAGGATGACGGACGTATAGATGAGAAGATTTTTGATGAATATGCAAAATTGGGATTGAGATATCCTCCTCGTTTCTTCAAGGCTGCAAGTGAGGACGAGGCACGCAGTCTTATGCAGCGACAGAAATTCGAACTGGTAATCTGTATGCCTGGAACTGAAATAAGAAAGGGTACGACCGATTCCAATGATGTTTTTGACATTGCACGAAAAATCAAGAACTACTCGCCTGAAATACCGATTGTAGTTTTAACTCCGTTCTCTCATGGTATCACCAAACGAATGCAGAAAGAGGATTTAAGTATCTTTGAATATGTGTTCTGTTGGCTGGGCAATACAGACCTTCTTCTTTCAATCATAAAACTGATTGAGGACAAGATGAATCTGAAACACGATATTGAGACGGCTGGAGTACAGATGATTATGCTTGTCGAGGATTCAATCCGTTTTTATTCAAGTATATTACCAAACTTGTATAAGTTCGTGTTGCAACAAAGTCATTCTTTTGCATCAGAAGCCCTCAACTCCCAGTTGGAGATGTTGAGAATGCGCGGACGACCAAAAATCGTTCTTGCACGCAACTATGAAGAGGCATGGAGTCTCTATCAGCAGTTTAAGGATAACACACTTGGAGTTATCTCGGACTGTAAGTTCCCTATGACCGACAATAAGAAGGAACTGCGTGACAAGAGCCTGAGTCTGAGCCAGACAAAAGACGAGCAGGCTGGTGTAAAACTCCTGACAGCCATCCGTAATGAAGACGAATATGTTCCGCTCATTCTGGAATCAAGTGACAGCGAGAATGCAGCACTGGCAAAAACATGCAATGCTTCGTTCATTGACAAGAACTCAAAGAAGATGGATATTGACTTGAGACGATTGATACGAAGTCATTTCGGATTCGGTGATTTCATCTTCAGAAATCCAGAGACAATGCAGGAAGTGGCACGCATAAAAGACTTGAAGGATTTGCAGGATAACATATTCACACTACCTCGTGAGTCTCTCCTTTATCATCTTCAACGAAACAACGTGAGCAGATGGCTCTGTTCGCGTGCTTTGTTCCCTATAAGTGAATTCCTGAAAAAAATCACTTGGCATTCTCTTCAGGATGTGGATCAGCACAGGCAGATTATATATGATGCAATCGTGTCATACCGACGAATGAAAAACCGTGGTGTCGTTGCCACATTCAAACGTGACAGATTCGACAGATTCTCAAATTTTGCACGTATTGGTGATGGCTCTCTCGGTGGAAAGGGACGTGGAATTGCATTCCTTGACCATATAATATCACGTCATACTGACTTGAATGAATTCGACAATGCAGAGGTCATGATTCCTAAAACCGTGGTGTTGTGTACCGACATCTTTGATGAGTTCATGGAAAATAACGACTTGTATCAGATTGCCTTGTCGGATATGAGCGATGAAGAAATCTTCAACGCATTCTTAAAAGCCTCATTGCCGTCCCGATTGCGTGAGGACTTGCTTGCCTTCTCGGATGTGGTGAGAGGACCGATAGCAATACGTTCTTCTTCTCTACTTGAAGATGCGCATTATCAGCCTTTTGCTGGTGTGTATAGCACATATATGATTCCTCATGAGCCAAATCGCAATCATATGTTTGAGATGCTGAGCGATGCCATTAAGGGCGTTTATGCTTCTGTGTTCTATCAAGACTCAAAAGCATACATGACGGCAACAAGTAATGTGATTGATCAGGAAAAAATGGCGGTCATTCTGCAGGAAGTGGTTGGAACTCAATATGCTGATTATTATTATCCGACAATTTCTGGAGTGGCTCGCTCTATCAATTATTATCCTATCGGTGAGGAAAAGGCTGAAGAAGGTACAGTTGACTTAGCTCTCGGATTAGGTAAGTATATCGTAGATGGCGGAATGAGCCTGCGTGTTTGTCCTTATCATCCAAATCAGGTTCTGCAAACCAGTGAAATGGAAATCGCATTACGTGAGACCCAAACAACGTTCCTTGCTTTGGATACCAAAAATCTATGTACTGGTTTCAAGGTCGATGACGGCTTTAACCTCCTGAAGGTTCTTGTGAGGGATGCTGAAAACGATGGTTCTCTACAATGGATATGTAGCACGTTTGATCCAATAGACCAATGTATATACGACGGCTTCTATGAAGGACGAAATCGTAAACTGATTACTTTCTCAGGCGTTCTACAGCATAATGTGTTCCCTTTGCCTGAGTTGTTGCAACTGATTCTGAAGTACGGACAGGAAGAAATGAGGCGACCAGTGGAGATTGAATTTGCTGTCAACCTGCATTCTGATAAGACAGGTGAGTTCTATCTGCTACAGATAAGACCAATGGTCGATAACAAGATGCTTCTCGATGAGGATTTGAGCATTATTCCCGACGATGACTGTCTGTTACGCAGTTACAATGCAATCGGTATGGGTATCACATCAAACATACGCGATGTTGTATATGTCAAGACAGAAAACTTCAGCGCTTCAAATAATTCACTAATCGCCGACGAAATAACAGCAATAAATCAGAAGTTCCTCAACAGATCTGCTAAGGTTGATGTAAATGGAGACACAAAAGAACATCCGTCATCGGCTAAAGACTATGACGACTCTTCATATGTGCTGATCGGACCAGGCAGATGGGGTAGTAATGACCCATGGCTTGGAATCCCAGTGAAATGGCCAAATATCTCAGCCGCAAAACTGATAGTCGAGGCTGGATTGATGAATTATAGAGTGGATCCGAGTCAGGGTACTCACTTCTTCCAAAATCTTACGTCGTTCGGAGTGGGATATTTTATCGTAAACGACTTCATCGATGACGGAATTTATCGTATAGATTATTTGAATTCTCTGCCAGCAGTTGAGGAAACTCAGTTCGTAAGACATGTGAGATTACCAAAGTCAATGACCATAAAAATTGATGGAATGAAAAAACTCGGTGTGGTGTTGTATGACAAATAAAAAGGCATGAAACTGGCGAATAATGCCCTAAAACCCGTAAAAATGCATTTTTTTTGAAAAAAAGTGATATTTTTTCGTGAAAATATTTGCTATTACAAAAAAAACTCCTACCTTTGCACTCGCTTTTGAGAGAGTAATACTTAAAACACATTACGCAATATCTCAGAAAGCTTTTATAAGGCAGACTCGCTAGCTCAGTTGGTAGAGCATCACACTTTTAATGTGGGGGTCTTGGGTTCGAGCCCCAAGCGGGTCACAAGGGGAGATTTTTTCTCCCCTTTTTCTTTATATGAAAACCACAAATTTCAATACTTAATTACATAAGAATATTTCGTATAATTAAATTATTTTGTATCTTTGCAACGCATATGGTTCTCCCTCTTCTATTTTATAGAAGAACACGGAGCTAAGATGGGAATGTAGTGAGATTCTACAACTATACCCGTAGCTGTGAACCTTTTTTAGAACAGACCGGTAATAGTCACTGGATGCAAGATATAAAATGAATCTGGGAAGACAGTGTCTGTTTAAGGATAAGTCAGAAGACCTGCCATTTGCAAGTACAAATAACATCTGCGGGATACGGATGTGAAATTATGTCTGAAAATGCTTTTGTTTAGGAAATATTGTTTCCCTGTTGTTGTATTGTCCTTGATGTCGTTGTTCATGAATAACGATGTTTGGGCACAAACTGCGTTGTCTGATTCTATATATGAACTGAACGAAGTGGTTATAAAGGGAATAAAGAATGTTACTCCTCATCAGACTATTTCACGTATGCATATCGATGCATTACCTTCTAATTCGATTGCAGACGCCCTTAAATACATGGCTGGTGTCCAAATAAAGGATTATGGCGGTCTGGGAGGACAGAAAACCATTAATGTACGTTCATTGGGCTCACAACATGTGGGAGTGTACCTTGATGGTGTGAGAATCACAAATGTACAAAACGGAACAGTCGATTTGGGTAAGTTCTCTTTATCAACCTTGGAAAGTGTGTCGCTTTTCAATGCCAACAAAGCCGAAATGTTGATGACTGCTTCCGAGTACTCTTCTGCATCTACTGTGTACTTGAAGACCCACAGACCCGACAGCACAGGATTTATGGCATCATATTCTAACGGCTCTTTTGGTACTCATAAAATAAATACTCTTTTCACATATAAGAAATTTGCTTTTATTGATGCGGCATTCACTCATTCCGATGGTGATTATCCGTTTGAATACCACACTGAGTACGAAGACACCACTGGTACACGTAGAAATTCTGATATCACCATGTTTCGCATCGAGGGATGTGCTTTCTATAAAGGATGGCAGTGGCATACGTATTATTTCAATTCCCGACGTGGATTACCTGGCGGTGTGGTTCGCAGATTGTCTGATAAATATACCGATGTGGGTAGGGAATGGGACAAGAATTTCTTTAGTCAGCTGACATGGCGTGA
The DNA here is from genome assembly GCA_017614465.1 of Bacteroidaceae bacterium. Taxonomy (GTDB): domain Bacteria; phylum Bacteroidota; class Bacteroidia; order Bacteroidales; family Bacteroidaceae; genus Colivivens. The sequence goes on from JAGABW010000114.1 coordinate 5,797, forward strand.
ACAATATGATAATCTGGGTGTGAGGGCAATCTTGAAATATACGAATGATTATCTTCATTATCGTTCGGATTATCCTGAGAACATATCTGCTCATGCTAATAATAAATATCATCAGCAGGATATGTACGGAGCTGCAGCCGTGTCATATAAATATAAAGACTATGGTATATCTGCCTCAACAGATTTCAGATGGTCGGATCTGACAAACGACGTAAAGCATTTCAGTTATGTTTACAGATTGGACAGCAAGTCGTCTCTATCGGCATTCTTTAACAAAAAGGGATGGAATATAAACGCAAGTGTGTTATATACTGACATCTCAGACCATTCAAAGAAAATTAAAAAGGATCTCAATAAATTTACATGGAACGCCCTCGCAAGCTATTCGTTTGATAAATGGCAATTGCGCGCGTTCTATAAGACTGTATTCCGTGCTCCTACATTAAATGATTTGTATTATACCCTGGTGGGTAACCGTAATCTGAAACCTGAATATACAAAACAACTTGATCTTGGTTTTACATATAATAATAAATGGTTGGATTTACAGGCTGATTGGTATTATAACCGTGTTGAGGACAGAATAGTATGCTTACCGTTAAAAGGTTCGTATCAATGGACTATGCTGAATTACGGATATACAAGATGTTTGGGTGTTGACGTTACAGCCAATCTTAAACTGAAGCATCATGCTGTGTTGTTAACTGCCACATATCAGGACGACAGAAACCGCACAGACAAGAATGAGGACTCATATAATGACTATATAGCATATAGTCCGAAATGGTCTTTTACTGCTGTATATACATTTAATTATAAGAATATAACAACATCGCTTTCTCATATGTTTGTCGATAAACGCTATTGGACAGCTGAAAATGAGATTGACGACCCGCTGAACGCATATAACTGTACTGACCTGAAAGTGGGTTTACAGATAAAGAAAAAATACACAGCGGAATTGGAATGTCAGAATTTGTTTGATAGCAGTTATGAGATTGTACAACGATGGCCTATGCCGGGACGAAGATTTGCGATGACTTTTAAATTCACATTATAACACAAGATTCTTAATAAGTATTAATATAACCCACAGAGATAAATGAAAAATATAATATTATATGTAATGATGGTTTTTAGTCCTTTTTTCGTAATAGAAACAAAGGCTCAGGAAAA
>JAGABW010000005.1 GCA_017614465.1 Bacteroidaceae bacterium
AATTGTAGTATTCATGATGATGTGTATATATATGATTAACAATTCTTTTTCAAAGTTAACCATATTCTGTGAATGTACAAAATTTTTTATTAATTATATAATTTGTAACCATATGCATTCGTCTTTATGAATATGGATATGGTTTGCATAATGTGGACAATCGTTTTTAAAGAAAATAAATGATAAGATCCAACAAAAGTTACGTTTCTAATTCTTGTACATTTGAAACGCAGAGAGACATAGACGCTCTCATCATAAAAACTCACAGCCCGTATTGTGCGAACTGTGAGTTTCTTGTTAATCATATGATGTATATAAACCAAATTATAGATTTATATTCAGTTTTATGCCGCTCATAATCCAGATTCCAGGTTGTTGGATATTGGCAAAATCATAATATTTATGATTTGTGAGATTGTTTGCCTGAACATACAGATTATATGCGTCTTTAGTCCATTGCAACTTCAAATCCAGCGTCCCGAATGTTCCATAGGGCTGTCGTTCTCCTGTGATGGCATTGTCGAATGCACCTTCTCTGTTTTTGAGAGTGAAATCCCATTTTGCATTTAGCGGACCGAAAATGCGATGATTCAGTGAGGCTACGAACTTATGGCGTAGGAATGTCAGATTAGACACGTAGCTGGCAGTTTGTTCCTGATGTGTTCTGTGTTTATAGTTATAACAATAACTGAGTGTCAGTTTTCTCAGAAACGATTTGTTGCCGCATAGACGATTGAGATTGAAGTCCAGAAGGGCTTCTGCTCCGATATTGTCCACATCGCTGTTGGCAGATGTATATACAGTGGCATTTTCGTATTTTATCCAATCGATAATATCCGTACCATGACGGTAGAATCCTTTGACTTGTGCAAAGAGAAAATAACCGTCATTGTATGTCATGCCGATGTGCCAGTCGGAACTCTTTTCTGATTTAAGCTGACTATTTCCTTCAAGTCCAGGACCGTTATAGTAGAGGTCGGTAAATGTAGGTGTACGAAGACTCTGATTGAACGAGGCGAAGACCTTTATTCTTTCTGCAGGTCTCCACGACACGTCGATTCCCGGATATAGTTTCATCCCGCCTTCTACAGATGTGTTGTGGTTTGCCAACAATCCGAAAGAGATGCTTGTCTTATCCCAAAGGATATTATGTTCTAAATAAAGACCAAGATTTGTACGGCCGTCTTTGTATTTATAATAAGCCGCATGTCCTGGAACTTTATAATGATGTTGTTTGTTCTCACTTATTTCCTTTCCTAAGCGAGTGGAGAGGATGTTTTCTCTGCGGAATTCAATTCCGATGGCAGTCTTACCGAGAGCCCAGTTAGTGTATGCATTGGCATTTGCTCCATAAACATTTGTCTGGTGGAAGTTCTGATAGGCTTCCGGATTATTACGCCACCACACATAATGGTCGAGTGAACGGTTCCAATAAGCATTTACAGGTATTCGGATTTTACCTTTCCATTCTCCGTGTATGGCAACAAGGTATCTCCTGTCTTCCTCGTATTGGGAATCAGAACCAGTGCCATAGAATGTGTTTGCGCCATAATCCATGGTACTCATGCCCACTTGTGTATTTATCTTGATTTTCTGATTTTCAAATTTACTGTTCCAATAAGCGTTTGCCTTGTTGAAATCATCGTTGTTGCTTGCTCCATCACTTCGGGTATAACCGCCGCTGATGCGATTAAAGAATGATTTGTTATTAATCGTAATATGAGCATTCCCGCCGAAAGTACCATATGAACCGCCTTCGACATGCCCACCGATACAGTTTTGCTGTTCTGTTCGAGTGACAATATTGATTGCTCCGGCAAAGGCTTGGCTTCCGAAAATACGGCTTGCACCACCTTCGACAATCTCAATACGCTCGATGTCGTCAACACTGACAGGCAGGTCGGCTGTTAAGTGTCCTGTGTGCGGATTGCTGATGTTTATACCATTGATGAGTAGAGTAAGCTGATCTTCTGTGCCTCCGTTAACACCGATATCGGTTTGAATGCCGAATCCGCCACGTTGTCTTACATCAACGCCGGCTGCGAGTTTCAGCAAATCGTTTACAGAGTTCACACTTGAAGACTCAATATCGTTTCTGTTTATTACCTGAACAAGTCTTATTGCTTTGTCGGCAGGTAATGGCGCACGTGTGCCAACGATCTGTGTTTCCTTAAGAAGGATTTCCTTTGGCGTGTCGTGCTTGTTTGTCTTGCTTCTTCGGTCGAATAACTGACCGACAATCTTAATCTTGTCGCTTCTGCTAATACCTGCAGGATGAGTCCCGGGCATACCTTCTGGTACATCCATGTCCCATTGCTTGTAATAATCAGTCCAAAACTGTAGGATTTTGCCGTTGTTGTCATGAAACGACATAGGATTCATTGGAAAGACCTTTTCCCCGTTGGCATCTTCGTATGCCAGATGTATTAATTCGCTGCAATAAATTGCGGAATCGCCAGGCAGATACTTGAAATCATATGGTCTGCCGATATAAGTCATTGCTTTCCTGACAGAGGTTGCGATAATCGACTTGTCCTTCAGTCTTCCGATTAAGACAAGAGGCTGTCCTTTGTCGTTGTGATCACAATGGATCAGGAAAGAATCGATAGGGTTTAGCCATACTCCGTGTTGACTGGATGCTTCGAGTGCGAACATCTGTCCGTCATTCTTTTTGTACACGATGGCAACATGAGAAACTTGTTGGAGGTCGATGCCTTCAACCGAACTGACGATGGCCTGAGTGATACCATCAAGATTTGAACTGGCAACCTTGAATAGCAAGTCGCCGTTTTGAAGCGCAGTGAGGTCTATTGGAATGTCTCCCTTGTAGGAGAAAGCAGCAGCCTCGTCAGCAACACCGTCGAGAGTAGGGTGCTGATTCATTGCCAATTGTGCAACGGCACAATCAGGACAGGCTACAGCCAATGTGGCAACACTCAACATGCCTATGCATATCTCTCTCTTTAAACTGAGGAAGATTGCATCTCCATGTCGTGTGAACTGATGCCACACAATAGTCGCTGGCTTCATTCTAAATAATTTTTTTTTCATAAAATAAAAAATCGCAAGTGAACAATCACTTGCATTATTTAAAATAAAACAATAATAAAAAAACTCTAATGCCTATGTCTTATATGTGAGTTTGGTACAATTGAGACGATAAACATCAAAGTCGGGTGCAAAGTTACAATAAATAATTCACATCTTTTACCCTTTTCAGCCTAAAAATAAAAAACATGGCAAATCATGACTTATATTACTCTTTTTTAGCGATTTTTGATGCCTAATGTTGTAATAATGAAAATAATTGATTAATTTTGCACCGACATTCTAATATACTCGGGGTGCTGATGCCAACTGGGCAGATGCTGAGATTATACCCATATAACCTGAAGCGGGTAATGCCGCCGTAGGAAATAGATATAGAATCAGATTTATCTAGTTTAAATCATATATGCTTCGAGTGATTGTAATGTACAGTTACTCGTTTTTTTATTTTATTCAGTTAGTATATGAAAGTAAAGATCAATAACAAAGATGTTGAAACTTCGGTTTCAAATCTGCAGGCTTTGGCAACTGAAATGAATCTGCCAGAACAAGGTGTGGCAATTGCCATTGACAACAACATGATTCCACGTGCGGGATGGGCTGAAAAACAGTTGCATGAGGGTGACAATATAGTTATAATCAAAGCTGCTTGTGGAGGATAAATACCGATGTTACAATTTATTTCTCACTATAATAAGCAATATGACTATCTGGATTCGATTCGTCTTGCCTTGCAGGGAGGATGCAGATGGATTCAGTTGCGAGTAAAGCATGCTTCAGACGATGAGGTACGCCCAATGGCATTACAGGCATTGAAGATGTGTCGCGAGACCGGAGCTACGTTTATAATCGACGATCGTGTCGGTCTGGTTCAGGAATTACAAGCCGACGGTGTTCATCTTGGCAAGAACGACATGCCGATAGCTGAAGCACGAAAGATATTGGGCGATGACTTTATTATCGGTGGCACTGCAAATACATTTGAGGATGTTGTGGCACATTATGAAGCATCGGCAAATTATATTGGTTGTGGACCTTTCAGATTTACGACCACGAAGGAAAATCTGTCTCCAGTGCTCGGGCTGGACGGATACAGAGATATAATAACAAAGATGAAAAACCACAACATAGATATTCCTGTAGTTGCCATCGGTGGAATTACAGAAAGCGACATACCTTCTGTAATGCAGACAGGTGTTTCGGGAATAGCATTGAGTGGTGAGGTTCTGAACGCAGAGAACCCAGTTGAAAAAATGAAAAAACTTTTAAGAATAATAAACAATGAGTAAATTAGTAATTGCAGGTCGTGAGTTTAATTCACGCCTTTTCTTGGGAACAGGAAAATTCAGCAACAATGCGCTCATGGCAAAGGCTATCGAGGCTTCACAAACAGAAATGGTTACAGTTGCAATGAAGCGTATTGAATTAGAAGATAAACAAGATGATCTCCTGACACATATCACACAATACGGTAATATCCAGTTATTGCCAAACACATCGGGAGTACGTAATGCGGAAGAGGCTGTATTTGCTGCTCAGATGGCTCGTGAGGCATTTGGCACAAACTGGCTGAAACTGGAGATTCATCCAGATCCACGTTATCTCTTGCCAGATTCTGTAGAGACATTGAAGGCAACAGAGCAATTGGTTAAGTTGGGCTTTGTCGTACTTCCTTATTGTCAGGCAGACCCAACATTATGTAAGCATCTTGAAGAGGCTGGAGCTGCAACTGTTATGCCTTTGGCAGCACCTATCGGTACAAATAAGGGATTGCGCATGAAGGATTTCTTGCAGATCATTATCGATCAAGCCACAGTACCAGTAGTTGTAGATGCCGGAATTGGTGCACCAAGTCATGCCGCAGAGGCAATGGAAATGGGTGCCGATTGTTGTTTGGTGAATACGGCTATATCTGTCGCAGGTGATCCTGTAGCAATGGCAGATGCCTTCAGACTTGCTGTTATTGCAGGTCGTCAAGCTTATGAAGCAGGTCTTGGAGCAATCAGTGACTGTGCAGAGGCTTCAAGTCCGTTAACCGCATTCCTTAACCAATAAAAATCGAAAAAAGACAGACATGCCACAAGATCACAAAGCATACGCGCAAAGAGAAAAGGCCTACATGCAGGGTAAGATGTTCCCAGACATACGTGTAGGTATGATAAAAGTAAATCTGACTCCGACAGTAACTAAAGACGAGTCGGGAAAAGGACATATTGAGAAGAATGCCCCTGTGTATATTTACGACACAAGCGGTCCTTTTTCAGACCCGAATATAGAGATTGATTTGAAGAAAGGTCTGCCTCGTATCCGTCAGTCATGGATTGAAGGACGTGGCGATACAGAACAATTGTCGGAAGTGTCGTCAGAGTATGGAAGACAGAGACTGGAAGACCATTCATTGGATAATCTCCGTTTTGAACATATCCAATTGCCTCGCCGTGCCAAATCAGGTAAGGCAATCACCCAGTTGGCATACGCAAAGGCCGGTATCATCACTCCTGAGATGGAATATGTTGCCATAAGGGAAAACATGAACTGTGAGGAACTTGGAATAAAGACACATGTCACACCAGAATTCATACGTGATGAGATAGCACGAGGCCGTGCCGTACTTCCAGCAAATATTAATCACCCTGAAAGTGAACCGATGATTATCGGACGTAATTTCGCAGTCAAGATCAACACAAATATTGGTAATTCTGCAACCACTTCATCAATTGAAGAGGAAGTAGATAAGGCTGTGTGGTCATGTAAGTGGGGTGGTGACACTCTTATGGACTTGTCAACAGGTGCCAATATACACGAGACACGCGAGTGGATTATCCGCAACTGTCCTGTACCAGTGGGAACAGTGCCAATTTATCAGGCATTGGAAAAAGTTGACGGAAAAGTAGAGGATCTTACATGGGAGGTATATAAAGACACATTGATTGAACAATGCGAACAGGGTGTGGATTATTTCACTATACATGCCGGAATCCGTCTTAAGAATGTTCATCTTGCCGACTCACGTCTCTGTGGTATCGTAAGCCGTGGAGGTAGTATAATGAGTAAATGGTGTCTGCTTCACGACAAGGAGAGCTTCCTTTATGAGCATTTCGATGAGATATGTGATATCGTTGCACAGTATGACGTTGCACTTTCGTTAGGTGACGGATTACGACCAGGATGTACTGCAGATGCAAACGATGCCGCTCAGTTTGCCGAACTCGACACTTTGGGAGAACTTGTCACACGAGCATGGGACAAGAATGTACAGGCATTCATAGAAGGTCCTGGACATGTTCCAATGCAGAAGATCAAAGAGAATATGGAACGTCAGTTGACTTCATGTCATGAAGCACCATTCTATACATTAGGTCCTATCGTAACAGACATTGCTCCGGGATATGACCATATCACCAGTGCCATCGGCGGTGCACAGATTGCATGGATGGGAACAGCTATGTTGTGTTATGTAACTCCAAAGGAACATCTTGCATTGCCAAACAAAGAAGATGTACGTGTAGGAGTTGTGACATACAAGATTGCAGCACATGCAGCCGACCTTGCCAAGGGATATCCAGGTGCTACAATACGTGATAACGCACTCTCCAAGGCGAGATTTGAATTCCGCTGGCGCGATCAGTTCCATTTGTCATTGGATCCGGAACGTGCATTACAGTACTTTGAGGAGGCTGGTCATACAGATGGTGAATACTGTACGATGTGTGGACCGAATTTCTGTGCCGCAAAACTTACTCATGATTTAAGAAAACTCAAGAAATAAAAGGTGGAATGGAACTGACAACAATACAAAAAGAGCGTTATCGCCGTCATCTGGTACTCGATGGTATCGGAGTTGACGGACAGATGCGTTTATTGCAGTCAAAGGTGTTGTTGGTAGGAGTAGGCGGACTTGGTTCACCAGTAGCACTTTATCTTGCAGGAGCAGGTGTGGGCACATTGGGACTGATAGATGCAGACAAGGTAAGCCTGTCGAATCTTCAGCGTCAGGTGCTCCATTCAACACTTGATTTGGACAGAGATAAAGTTGATTCGGCAGAAGAGAAGATAAACCGACTGAATCCGGACGTGAAAGTGATAAAGTATAATTATTTCTTCACGAAAGACAATGCATCGGAACTGGTACGTCAGTATGATTTCATAATTGACTGTTCGGACAACTTCAATACCAAGTATATAGTCAATGATGCATGTGTGCTTGAAGGAAAACCGTTCTGTGTCGGAGGTATCCAGCGATTTAACGGACAACTGATGACACATTTGCCGGGTACGGCTTGTTATCGCTGTCTTTTCCCGAATCCGCCCGCTAAGGTTGAAACCTGTGAGACAATAGGTGTACTTGGAAGCATTGCCGGTATATTAGGAACCATTCAGGCTACAGAATGTATAAAATATCTGGTTGGAGTAGGTGAACTGTTAACCAATCAGATGCTTACCTTTGATGCTTTGACCATGGAATGGCATCGCATCAATTTTACACAAAACAAAGATTGTGCTTTATGCAACACTAAAAAATAAAAGAAATATGTTCTCAGACGAATTAAAGAATATCAGTTGGGATGAGACAACAGAGAAGATTGCCTCAATGACTGATAATGATGTGCGAAGAGCTTTGGCGAAACCACATTGTGATGTAAATGATTTTATGGCTTTGTTGTCGCCCGCAGCAGAACCATATTTAGAGACTATGGCACGACTTTCGCGCAAATATACAGAAGAACGATTTGGCAAGACAATGTCGATGTTTATTCCGCTTTATATCACCAATTCGTGCTCAAACTCATGTGTCTATTGTGGTTTCCACAGGGAAAATCCGATGGCACGCACAATTCTGACTCCCGAACAGATTGAAGATGAATATAAAGCCATAAAGAAACTGGCTCCATTCGAAAATATTCTGCTGGTGACAGGAGAGAATCCGGCAAAGGCAGGTGTGCCATATTTGGCGAAGGCAATCGAAAATGCAAAGAAATACTTCTCAAACATAAAAATCGAGGTGATGCCGCTTTCTGCAGAAGATTATCGCGAACTGACACATCATGGTCTGAACGGTGTAATCTGTTTCCAGGAGACATATAACAAGGAACACTACATGGATTATCATCCACGAGGAATGAAGAGCCGCTTTGAATGGCGTTGTGACGGTTTCGACCGTATGGGACAGGCTGGAGTGCATTCTATCGGAATGGGTGTCCTTATCGGATTGGAGAAAGAATGGCGCACAGACATAACAATGATGGCATATCATCTGCGTTATCTCCAGAAACATTATTGGCGTACAAAGTATTCTGTAAACTTTCCACGTATGCGTCCGGCACAAAATGAAGGTTTCCATCCAAATTGTTACATGACAGACAAACAACTGGCACAGGCAACTTTTGCAATGCGTATATTCGATCACGATGTGGACATATCATATTCAACACGTGAGCCTGCATACATACGCGATAATATGTGTACGTTAGGAGTAACTACAATGTCGGCAGAGAGTAAGGTGAATCCAGGTGGATACTATACTTATCCGCAAGCATTAGAGCAATTTACGGTAAGCGATGAACGTACAGCCAAGGTTATTAACTTACGCCTGAAAGAACTTGGTCGCGAACCTGTATGGAAAGACTGGGACGCTTCATTTGACCTTTTCAGTAAGACAGTATGACGATTGTAATAACACAACCAGATTTCTTCGATGGTGAAGTTGAACGTATTGTTCAGCTTCTTCATCGTGGAGATGTGGATCTTATACATATTCGTAAGCCGTCGGCAACAAAAGAGGCTGTTGAAGCATTAATAAAACAAATTCCACAGTCGTTATATGACAGGCTGGTCTTACATGATTTTCATAGTCTTGCCGTTGATTATCATTTACATGGCATACATCTCAACAGTCGTAATCCCCAGCCGTTGGAAGGTTGGACCGGTTCTGTAAGCATATCATGCCACACATTGGACGAATTGAAACAATGTCAGAAAGCGAGTTTCAATTATATGAGTCTGAGCCCAATATTCGATAGTATATCCAAAGTGGGATATAAATCAGCCTTTACTGAAGAAGAATTACGCAAAGCACACCATGAAGGAATCATCAATGAACGTGTACTGGCATTAGGAGGCGTTACCTTCGACAATATTGACAAAGTCTTGAAAATGGGTTTTGGCGGAGGAATGATATTGGGTGATGCTTGGAGATAAAAAATGGGGAATATATTTAAATCGTAATTGATTTCTAAATAGTCCGATTTTTATCCTAAAATTTGCACCTTTGGGAAATAATACATATCTTTGTTTAATGAACGCTTGTGAAACAGATTATAGCAAGTTGAAAACGTATAAATGAGACCTAAGTGTCTTGTGGATTCTTAGGGGAGTATTTTACAGAAAAACCGACATAATTGTTTAGAATTTAATGAGAACAAGAATAATTACACGTGCAGATATAGATGATGTGGAGATTCGTCAGCTTTATGAAAGTGCTTTCCCTAAAGAAGAACAAATCCCATGGAACAGTCTTATGCGGCTGACTGAGACTTTGTCTCTTGACTTTACAGCATATTATAACGAAGAGCAGTTCATAGGAATTACTATAGTATATCCTCGTAAGCACGGAAAACCGGTATGGTTTTGGTATTTTGCCGTTTGTGAGGAGTATCGTGGAAAAGGCTATGGACAGCAAATCCTGTCGCAGTTGAAGGAAAAATATGAAAAGAGCACAATGATCTTGGATATGGAATCGCCAGAGCAAGTCTGTGACAATTCAGTTCAGCGCAAACGTCGCCGTGATTTCTATTTACGTAATGGTTTCCGTGAAACAGGAGTCATGCGTTCGTTCAAAGGTGTGGAATATACAATAATGATACATGGTGAAGGTAGTTTTACCATGAATGATTATGATGAGATAATAAACGAGTTACGTGCATTCTGGACAGCCATGCCCAATGCCGAATAAATTAAATTAATTATTATGAAAGAAATCAATTACAGAGAATTACAATTCAATCCATTTGAACTTATTGGAAAAGAATGGATGTTGGTTACTGCAGGTAATGAAGAGACTGGATGCAACACCATGACTGCTTCATGGGGACATCTGGGCTGTTTGTGGGGTAAGAACGATCCTACTGCGGTCATATATCTCCGTCCGTCACGATATACAAAGGAATTTGTTGATAGAGAATGCTACTTTACACTAAATATAATGGATAGCTCATTCAAACAGCAGATGGCATATCTTGGTAGTGTGTCAGGTAGAGATGAGGATAAGATCGGTAATGCAGGTCTTACTCCTGTATATACAGATGAAACAGTATATTTTGCAGAAGCAAAAATGGTTTTTGTCTGCAAAAAGATGTACCAGTCGGAATTACAGGAAGACGGATTTATTTATCAGGATACAATAACAGACAATTATCCTCAACACGATTATCATACCATGTATATCGGTAAGATTGAAAAGATCTTGGTTCGTGATGAGGAATAGAATCTGAGTGATTCGTAACAGAGATTATATCTTTCAAGTAAATTAATAACTTTCTACACATAACTCTTGTATGAATATATTGGTTTTGTCAGGAAGTCCACGAAAAGGTGGAAATACAGATATGCTTGTAGATGCCTTTGTAGAGGGGGCGTCACATAAGCATAATGTAGAGGTTGTCTCTGTTCGTGATTACAAGATAAATCCATGT
>JAGABW010000015.1 GCA_017614465.1 Bacteroidaceae bacterium
GATGTTGAATTTGTCACCGAATGATAATCCCCCCCACAAACTTGTGCAACCAACAAAATGTAGTACCTTTGTGTGGTGAAATAAAAAGATTTCTTTGACTGTAAGCCGTCCATAGGCAAAGCAAGAACTGTTTTTGATGCATATCAAGGCGGAAGGGAACGCTTATCGACCCAAAATACTGAATATTATGGTTGGAATCAGACCTATACTCACTCAAATGGTATAACAGAAGCATCTCACATGAGAAATTCGATAAATAGTTATTTTAGCAAAGTTTGGAACAAATTTAAGAAGTTATGGTAATTAAAAGGACTTTTGCAGTGATTGTTTGCATCTTATTAATGTTCTATGCTGCAGTACAGTGTCAGTGTAATCACCAATCTGATGTCGATACATAATACACTAATGATATGAACCCCGAAAGTTATACAAAAAACTTTCGGGGTTCATATCACATTTAGACACATACTTATTTCTTATTATCACAACACAATAAAAAACAAACACCTGATTTTTCACAGACATATGTTGCATTTCATGCAATTATCACTGACTTAATAACATATAAACACAAAATTATCAGTAATTATATTAAGAAAATCATAAATTCTTCGTAACTTTGCACCATATTATGCAGATATCTATAATTAAATATAACGCAGGAAACATTTGTTCTGTTGACAATGCTTTCAAACGACTCGGTATTGAACCTATCATTACCGACGATCCAGAAATCATCAAAAGCTCAGACAAAGTAATTTTTCCAGGACAAGGCGAAGCTGGCTGCACAATGCAGTACTTACGCGAGAGACAATTAGACACGCTCATTAAAGAGTTGAAACAACCAGTACTCGGCATCTGTATCGGAATGCAACTTATGTGCCGACACAGCGACGAAGCCAATACTGATTGTCTTGGCATCTTTGATGTTGATGTGAAACGATTCGTACCCAACCAGCACAATCAGAAAGTGCCACAAATGGGATGGAACACAATAGAGGATACAAAATCAGAACTGTTTGCAAACTTCAACAAACAAGAGTTCGTGTATTTTGTACATAGCTACTATGTGCCTCTATGCGAGAACACAATCGCTACAACAAACTATATACAACCATATAGTGCAGCTTTGCATACACGCAACTTCTATGCAACACAATTTCACCCTGAGAAAAGTGGCATTATCGGAGAACAAATACTTAAGAACTTTCTTGAAATATGATTGAAATCATTCCAGCGATAGATCTCATCGACGGCAAATGTGTCCGTTTGACAAAAGGCGATTACAACCAAAAAAAGGTTTACAACGACAACCCTTTAGAGGTTGCTAAACAATATGAAGACGCTGGTGTAAAACGATTACACTTGGTAGATTTGGACGGCGCACGTTCAAAACATGTTGTAAATATAAAAACCATAGAAGCAATTGCATCTCAAACTAAACTGGTTATTGATTTCGGAGGTGGAGTAAAAACCGATGATGACATCAAAAAAGTATTCAACGCAGGAGCTTCTATGATTACAGCTGGTAGTATAGCTGTAACCAACAAAGAACAGACTCTAAATTGGATTAAAACCTTCGGAGCCGACAGAATCATACTTGGAGCCGACGTAAAGAATGGTTATATCAGCATTAACGGATGGAAAGAAGAAGGACAAGACCTGCTTCTGCCATTCATAAAATATTACACTGAACAGGGCATAACAAATGTTCTTTGTACTGATATCTCAAAGGACGGAATGCTACAAGGTCCCGCCGTTGAACTCTACAAAGAAATTCTCAACGTGCACCCTACCCTCAATCTGATTGCCAGCGGAGGTGTAAGTTCAATGCAAGATATATACAACCTCGATAAAGCAAACGTGAAACAAGTAGTTGTAGGCAAAGCCATATACGAAGGAAGAATCACACTTGAAGATATAAAAGATTGTAATAAATTGTAGGACAAACGTATAACAACATATAACAGTGTTAGCAAAACGAATCATACCCTGTCTTGATATTAAAGACGGAACAACGGTAAAAGGAACCAACTTTGTTGGACTGCGCGAGGCTGGAGATCCTATTGAATTAGGAAAACTCTATAGCGAACAAGGTGCCGACGAACTGGTTTATCTCGACATAACAGCAAGCCACGAAGGAAGAAAAACCTTCACGCAATTAGTAACCCGAATTGCAAGAGAAATAAATATACCATTCACTGTAGGCGGAGGAATCAACGAACTTAAAGATGTTGACAGACTACTAAACGCAGGAGCTGACAAAATAAGCATAAACTCTGCCGCTATCAGAAATCCAGAACTAATCGACGATATTGCCAAACATTTTGGAAGTCAGGTATGCGTGGTTGCAATCGATGCAAAACAGACTGACGAAGGATGGCGCTGCTTCCTTAACGGAGGACGACTGCAAACTGAATTCGACCTCTTTAAATGGGCACGTGAAGCTAACGACAGAGGTGCAGGAGAAATCCTTTTCACCAGCATGGATCATGATGGTGTGAAACAAGGATATGCCGACGATGCTTTAAGAAAACTCTCTGACGAATTATCAATCCCTGTAATCGCATCAGGAGGCGCAGGAAAGAAAGAACACTTCCGCGACACATTCATCAACGGACATTCTGATGCCGCATTGGCAGCCAGCGTTTTCCATTTTGGAGAAATACCAATTCCAGAACTAAAACAATATCTGAGAAATGAGGGTATAGAAGTTCGTTTATAATAACCGAAAAATATAACAAGTAAAATATATAACAACATGTCAATAGATTTCAGTAAAATGGATGGTTTGGTACCAGCCATTGTTCAAGACGACAAAACTTTAAAAGTTCTAATGCTTGGCTTCATGAATGAAGAAGCATACAAGAAAACTGTTGAAACAAAACAAGTTACTTTCTGGAGCAGAAGCCGCAAATGCCTCTGGACAAAAGGAGAGACAAGCGGAAACTTCCTTAAAGTTGTTTCAATCGATGTAGACTGCGACAACGACACATTGTTAATCAAAGCTAATCCAACCGGTCCTGTATGCCACACTGGTGCAGATACTTGTTGGAACGAGAAAAATGATAACCCAATCATGTTCCTAACCGAACTACAACGCTTCATTGAAAAACGTCACGAAGAAATGCCTGAAGGTTCATACACTACAAGCCTTTTCAAGGACGGTTTAAGCAGAATGACTCAAAAAGTCGGAGAAGAAGCTGTTGAGTTGGTTATTGAATCAATGAAAGGCGACAACGACAGACTTATCTACGAAGCATCAGATATGATATACCACCTGATTGTGCTTCTCACATCTAAAGGTTTGTCTATCGAAAATATCGCTAAAGAACTCATTGAACGCCACGACCCAAATTGGCACAAGCATTAATTACAAGTCTAAAGTAATAACACTGAGCTTTTTAAGCAACAAATAATAATTGATTCGCATATGCTCATCAACTACAAGAACGTAAACGTCTATCAAGAAGTACAAGAAGTACTCTCAGATGTAACATTCTGCATAAACGAAGGCGAATTCGTTTACATAATCGGTAAAGTGGGATCGGGTAAAAGCTCCCTACTGAAAACGATTTACGGCGAATTGCCTTTGAACGAAGGAGAAGCCGTGGTTATGGATCATAACATGGTGGAGTTGAAGAACAAGCACTTACCTGAATTAAGACGTAAATTAGGTATTATATTCCAAGACTTCCAGCTACTTACAGACAGAAACGTCGAAGCAAACCTGAAATTTGTACTTAAGGCAACTGGATGGAAAGACAAAAACGAGATTGAGGAACGCATACAACAGGTTCTTCAATTAGTCGGAATGGAAACCAAAGGATATAAACTACCAAGCGAATTGTCAGGTGGTGAACAACAACGTATTGCCATTGCCAGAGCCATACTCAATAGGCCTCAACTGATATTGGCTGATGAGCCAACGGGAAACCTCGACATGGAAACAAGTAACAAAATAACTGAACTTCTAAGAAGAATTGTAAAAGAATACAATTCCACAGTTATTATGATTACTCACAATCTAAGCATGCTCGAAAAGTACCCAGGACGAGTATTTTTATGCAAAGACCACAAATTGAATGAAATAAAGGATTATAAATTCAATCCTGAAACATCTGTGGACGAAAATGTTAAGGATGAAAATAACACAGTAAAAAAAGAGGAAATCAACGACGATATAATCATCCTTGAAGATATAAACGAGACAAAATAATTGTAAAACTAAAAAGAAAAAACTATACATAATTATGAAAGTAATGAAATTTGGTGGAACTTCAGTTGGTTCACCACAAAGAATGAAAAATGTCGTTGAACTTATAAACGACTCTGAACAGAAAATTGTTGTACTGTCAGCGATGTCAGGAACAACTAATATGCTTTATGAAATTTGTGATTATCTTTATAAGAAAAATACTGTCGGTGCAAACGAAATCATCAACGCTATGGAAGAAAAATACCAACAGCACGTTGATGAATTATATACAACTAACGAATACAAACAAAAAACTCTTGAATTCCTAAAACAAGAATTCGACTATCTTCGTTCTTTTGCAAAAGGTGCATTCACTATGTTCGAAGAGAAAATCGTTGTTGCACAAGGTGAGATTCTTAGTACAAACATGGTTACTAACTATCTTATCGAACAAGGATACAAGGCAATGCTTCTTCCTGCATTGGATTTCATGAGAACCGACAAAAACGACGAACCTGATTTTGCATATATCAGAGAAAACTGCAAGGCTATCCTTGAAAAGAATGCTGATTACAACATTTACATAACTCAAGGATTCATCTGCCGTAATGCATACGATGAGGTTGACAACTTGAAACGTGGAGGTTCTGACTATACTGCATCACTCATCGGAGCTGCTATTGAAGCTGATGAAATCCAAATCTGGACCGATATCGACGGTATGCACAACAATGACCCTCGTTTCGTTGAAAACACTCAACCTGTAAGCAATCTTAATTTCGAAGAAGCAAGCGAACTCGCTTACTTCGGAGCAAAGATCCTGCACCCTACTTGTGTGCTTCCTGCTAAATTCGCTGGTGTTCCTGTAAAACTCCTTAACACAATGCAACCAGATGCACCAGGTACTGTTATCAGCAACAAGACTGAACGCGGAAAGATCAAGGCTGTAGCAGCAAAAGACGATATCACAGTTATCAACATCACTTCAAGCAGAATGCTGCTCGCTTATGGTTTCTTACGTAAAGTGTTTGAAATATTCGAAACCTACAAGACAAGTATCGATATGGTTACAACCAGCGAAGTTGGTGTATCTGTAACAATCGACAACACAAGCAACCTCACAGAAATTCTTAACGAGCTCAAGAAGTTAGGAACTGTGAAGATGGATATGAACATGTGTATCATTTGCGTTGTAGGAGACTTGGATTGGCATAACATCGGATTCGAAGCAATTGCAACTGACACATTGAAAGGTATTCCTGTACGCATGATATCATACGGAGGTAGCAACCACAACATCTCATTCCTCGTTGCTGCAGAAGACAAAAAACGTGCATTACAATCACTCAGCGATCACCTCTTTAACAAATAAGAACTATGGTAGCAACACCTTATTATATATATGACACAAAACTGCTGAAAGATACTCTTGACGCAATCAATAAAGCTGCAAGTACTATAGAAAATAGTCATGTGCATTACGCTGTAAAAGCTTGTACAAACCCTAAAGTCTTGGATATAATCTGCGAAGCCGGATTAGGTATAGACTGTGTCAGCGGTGGAGAAATCGAAACTGTCATCAATGCAGGGTTCAATCCAAACTCTATCATGTTTGCAGGAGTGGGAAAAGCTGACTGGGAAATACAAACTGCACTTGACAATAATATATTCTGTTTCGTTGTTGAAAGTATTCCTGAACTTGAAGTAATCAACGAAATTGCAGGTAAAAACAACAAAATAGCACAAGTTTGCTTGAGAATCAATCCTAATGTAGGCGCACATACTCATGCAAATATCGTTACTGGATTGTCTGAGAATAAGTTTGGTATAAATATGGACGACATGATGGATGTCATCAAAAAATGTTCAGACCTTGCCAACATAAAATTCATGGGACTCCACTTCCACATTGGTAGTCAGATTCTCGACATGAAAGATTTCGAAGCACTTTGCAGAAGAATCAATGAACTGCAAGACAAACTTGAAGCAGCAAATATCCGCGCTGAAATCATCGACGTTGGTGGTGGACTCGGTATCGATTATGATAACCCAGAAGAAAACCCTATCCCTGATTTCGATTCTTATTTCAGCGTATTCCGCAACACATTGAAACTACGTCCAAAACAACAACTCCACTTTGAATTAGGACGCTCTGTTGTTGGACAATGTGGCAGACTTATCACTAAGGTGCTCTATGTTAAGAAAAGCGGACCAAAACAATTTGCAATCGTCGATGCTGGATTTACAGACCTCATACGACCTGCATTATATAATGCAAGACATAAAATCATTAACCTTAGCAACACTGGTGATGATCTTGAAACATACGATGTAGTGGGTCCTATCTGCGAATCAAGTGATGTCTTTGACAAAGATGTACGCCTTAGCAAGACAAAAAGAGGCGACGTGTTGGCAATCTTATCTGCAGGAGCATATGGCGAGATCATGGCTTCTCAATACAACTGCAGAAAATTACCACAAGGCTACACAACAGAAGACATAATGACAGACAACAAATAAATATCTTCTGTTTGGCACACTCTTTGCATAGGATTTGGTAAAACTCAAACCATACAAGAAAATGAAAGAAAACAACGAAGACATTAAAAAATCGCAAGATATTGAAATAGAAGACAATAATGAGCAAAACGAGGCGTGTTGTGACTCAAAAAACACAGAGGAATCTGATAATGAACAAGATTCATTAGAAGCACAATTAGCTAAGGCTCAGGAAGAAATCGCAGAACTAAAGGATAAGAATCTCAGACAGATTGCAGAATTCGACAACTATCGTAAACGCGTTCTGAAAGAGAAAGCAGACCTTATCCTTAATGGTGGCGAAAAAATCCTAACTAATATTCTGCCTATTATAGATGATCTGGAACGTGCCCAACAAGGTATGGTACAGATGACCGATGTAAACGCTGTAAAAGAAGGAGTTAATCTGATTATCGATAAATTCATGAAATTCCTTAAGAGTGAAGGCGTTGCACAAATTGAGACAGAAGGCAAAGATTTTGATGTTAATTTCCACGAAGCAATAACTATGATTCCTGCACCATCTGACGAGATGAAAGGTAAGGTCATTGATTGTGTAAGCAAAGGATATACCTTGAACGACAAGGTTATACGTTATGCAAAAGTTGTTGTAGGTGAATAATTATCAAAATTATAAATAAAAAGAAGGTTTTAGGACATAAAACATGGCAAAAAGAGATTACTACGAGGTTCTTGGAGTCGAGAAGACAGCAAGCGCAGATCAAATAAAAAGTGCTTATAAGAAAATGGCTATAAAATATCACCCAGACAGAAATCCGGGTGACAAAGAAGCCGAAACAAAGTTTAAAGAAGCAGCTGAAGCATATGACGTTTTGCGCGATCCTGAAAAACGTCAAAGATACGACCGATTTGGACCTGAAGGTGTGAACGGAATGGGAGGATTCAATGCCCAGAACATGGACATGAACGACATCTTCTCTATGTTCGGCGATATGTTTGAAGGATTTGGAGGATTCCGAGGATTTGGTGGATTTGGAGGCGGAGGACGCCAACAACATGCTCCAGTATACCGAGGACAAGACCAACGTTTGAAGGTAGAACTTACTTTAGACGAAATTGTCAACGGTACCACAAAGAAATTCAAACTAAAGAAACATGTAGCATGTCCTCACTGTCATGGTTCAGGTAGTAGCGACGGACAAAAAGAGACATGTCCTTCATGTAACGGTTCTGGATATATTATCAAGACCCAACAGAGTATCTTCGGAGTAATGCGCAGCCAAAGCGTTTGTCCTCACTGCCACGGAGAAGGCTCAGTTATCAAAAACAAATGCCAACACTGTAATGGTGATGGTATCGTAATGGGTGAAGAAATCGTTGAAGTTAATTTCCCTGCAGGACTTGCCGACGGCATGATTCTCAATGTCAACGGCAAAGGCGGCGCTGGAAAACACAACGGACAAAACGGTGACTTACACATCATCATCAAAGAACAAGCTAACAAGGAACTGATCAGAGACGGAAACGACCTTATCTATAATCTTGTACTCACTATACCACAAGCCATTCTTGGTGGACAAGTTGAGGTGCCAACAATCGACGGCAAGGCAAAAATAACCATACAGCCGGGAACTCAACCAGGTACAGTACTGAGACTGAAAGGAAAAGGTATTCCTGAAGTACAAGGATACAACAAAGGACAAAGAGGTGATGAAGTCATCAATATCAGTGTTTATGTTCCAGAGACACTTACACGTGAGGAAAAACAAGCTATCACCAACTTCCAGACAAGCGACAATTTTACACCAACCGATAGTATAAAGGAAAAAATCATAAGAAAATTCCGATCATACTTCGGAGAAAAGTAAAAGAATATAAATCATACAGAATCAACTACATCAATTAATGATGAGAAACTATTCTGAATATACAAACTATCTGTTTTCTCAAGTCCCAATGTTTCAAAACTTAGGTAAAGATGCATACAAAGAAGGACTTGAGAATACATTTTTATTAGACGAACACTTCGGACATCCACACAGAAAATTCAAAACAATCCATATAGCAGGAACCAACGGAAAAGGCTCATGCTCACACACTATTGCATCTGTATTGCAAGAGGCTGGATATAAAGTCGGATTGTTCACATCACCACACCTAATAGATTTCAGAGAAAGAATTCGTGTAAACGGACAAATGATTTCCGAGGAATATGTAATGGATTTCATTGATAACGAAAAACAATTCTTCGAACCACTCTACCCTACCTTCTTTGAATTGACAACCGCAATGGCTTTCAAATATTTTGCTGAGCAGAATGTTGACATTGCTGTTATTGAAGTGGGACTGGGCGGAAAATTAGATTGCACAAATATCATCTCACCGTTGTTATCTATCATAACAAATATCAGTTACGACCACGTTAATCTATTGGGAGACACACTTAGCAAGATTGCAAGCGAAAAAGCAGGTATCATCAAACACGGCACACCAGTGGTCATCGGCGAAAGAAACAACGAGACAGAAGGTGTGTTCAGAGCTAAAGCATATAGCGAGAAAACAAGAATCATATTTGCAGAAGATAATGATATAGATATCGACAACTATGATTTTGAACTGAAAGGATGGTATCAAAAGAAGAATCTGAGAACTATATTAACGGCTATAGACGAACTGAAGAAAAACTACCCTTCAACCATTAATATAAAAGAAAACGATATTATCAACGGTTTAAAAAACGTATGCAAAAACACCGGACTGATGGGAAGATGGCAAGTTATCAGCAACAAACCACTTACCATATGCGATACCGGACATAATCTCGGAGGATTCACATATCTTGTTCAACAAATAAAATCACAAAAATGCGACAAACTCCGCATCGTTTTCGGGATGGTCAACGATAAAGACATTAAAGGAGTAATAAGTATGTTGCCTAAAAATGCAATATATTATTTTACCCAAGCATCAGTAAAAAGAGCAATGCCAAGCAACGAACTAAAATCGCTTGCACAGGCATTTGGACTAAATGGCAATGCATATAATAATATAGAACAGGCATATACCACAGCCCTACATGACGCTAATGAAAATGATTTCATTTATATAGGTGGAAGCAGTTTCGTGGTCGCAGATTTATTGACATATATCAACAAGAAATAATAGAAGAAGGAACCAAAACATAAATTACAAGATAAAAAGCAAAAATAATTGATAAAGGTTGTAAAATTATTTGCAAGTATGAGAAAAAAATGTTTTATTTGCAATAGAATTAATTTACACGACTGAAAAAATCATTTAAACCTAGATCGATTATGAACGAAAATCCAATAGAATCTTTATCGGGCTTGAAACAAGAAGATTTCAAGCAGGAAGTCCAAGGCAAGCCCGTCAACTTATATTTCCTACGTAATAGTGCTGGCAATGAAGTGGCAATCACAAACTATGCTGGTGCTATTGTTGCTATAATGGTACCAGACAGAAATGGCAAATACGCAAATGTCATACAAGGACACGATAACATCGATGAAGTTGTAAACAGCCCTGAGATTTACCTCAGCACACTTATCGGACGTTATGGCAACCGTATAAACAAAGGTAAATTCCAAATCGACGGAAAAGAATACACATTGGCTATCAACGATGGCGAAAATGCGCTCCATGGCGGACCTACAGGATTCCACGCACGAGTATGGGATGCAGAACAATTAGACAAACAAACACTTAAGTTGAATTACGTCGCTGCCGACATGGAAGAAGGATTCCCAGGCAAACTCGATGTAACTGTCATATATTCATGGACTGACGATAATGAACTTAAAATAGAATATAAAGCAAAAACAGACAAAAAAACAATTATCAACCTGACAAATCACGGTTACTTCGCTTTAGCAGGATTAGCAAACCCAACCCCTACTATCGAAGACCTTGAATGTGAGGTTAATGCAGATTTCTACTTACCAATAGATGCCGGTTGTATTCCATTAGGAAATATCGCACCGGTAGAAAATACACCGTTTGATTTCCGTAAACCAAAAACTATCGGACAAGACATTGAAAAAGATGACCAACAACTGAAAAATGGTAATGGCTACGACCATTGCTATGTTCTCAACAAAAACGAAGAAGGAGAACTATCGTTTGCAGCTAGAATTTATGAACCAAACAGTGGACGAACAATGGAGGTCTATACAACAGAGCCAGGTATGCAAATGTATACAAACAATTGGGGACAAGGTCACCATGGAACCCATGGAGCTACATACCCACGTCGCAGCGCTATCTGTTTTGAAGCACAGCATTTCCCAGACTCACCAAACAGACCATACTTCCCAAGTGTAATCTTACGCCCTGAAGACGAATACACTCAAACCACTATTTATAAGTTTGGCGTAAAGAAATAACAATCGTTTTTAACCCTTTAAAACCTAATTGAATATGAAACTTACTATTGAAGACGTAAAAAGTCGCTTTATCAAGCACTTCAACGGAGAGACAGGAAATGTTTACGCAGCTCCTGGACGTATTAATTTGATTGGTGAACATACTGATTATAACGGAGGATTCGTATTTCCAGGAGCAGTAGAACAAGGCATGATTGCTGAGATCAAACCTAATGGTACACGTATCATTCGTGCATACAGCATAGACCTTAAAGACTATTATGAATTCTCACTCGATGACGAAAAAGGACCACGAGCAACTCACTTCCGCTATATCTTCGGAGTAGCAAAGGAAATGATGAAGCTTGGAGTAAAAGTCGAAGGTTTTGACACTGCATTCGCTGGCGATGTACCTCAAGGTAGTGGTATGAGTTCAAGTGCCGCACTCGAAAGTTGTTTCGCATATGCATTAAACGACCTGTTTGGAGACGGAAAAATCGATAGCATCACACTTGCAAAAGTCGGTCAGGCAACAGAGCACAATTATATTGGCGTGAAATGCGGTATTATGGACCAATTCGCTTCTATATTCGGAAAAAAAGACAACCTCATGAGACTTGACTGTCAAAGTGGTGAATATCAGTATTTCCCTTGGAAACCAAAAGATTATAAATTAGTGCTTATTAATTCTTGTGTAAAACACGAACTTGTGGGTAGTCCATACAATGACAGACGAGAAAGCTGTGAACGTGTTGTAGAGGCTATAAAGGCATTCAAGCCTGAAGTAAAGACTCTGAGAGACTGCACATGGGACGACTTAGCACAAGTAAAAGATAAAGTCAGCGAAACTGACTATAAACGTGCAAAATACGTATTGGGCGAAGTTGACAGAGTACTTGCTGTGTGCAACGCATTAAATGCTGGAGAATATGAAACTGTCGGCGAAAAAATGTATGAGACTCACAACGGACTTAGCAAAGACTATGAAGTTAGTTGCGACGAAATTGACTTCCTCGTAAGTCTTGCTGCAGATTGTGGTGTGACAGGTTCACGAATCATGGGCGGTGGATTCGGCGGATGTACAATCAACCTCGTAAACAAAGATCTATACCCTACTTTCATTGAACAAGTAAAGAGCCAATACAAGTCTAAATTCGGTAAAGAATGTAAGATTATAGATGTTGTAATCGGTGAAGGAGCAAGAAAATTAAGCTAAACTACTCAATTACAACAACAAATTATAATATTTACAAACTCAATAAAATTTATCGGACATCAGTTTTGATGTCCGATTTTTTTATAAAAAACACCCCCAAAAGATAAAAAACAGATGAAAGTTCATTATACACATTGCAAGTATATTTGGAATTTAAAACGCAATAAGCAATAACGTGTGTAGATTTTTCATAAAATTCTTTCATAACTCAAAACTTTTTAGTAAGTTTGCACAGAAAATGTGTCTTATAAAGACATGCAATAAAAAACAAGACAAAATTCATTCATAAATAACAAAAAAACATTTAAAAACATGAAAACCTTCAAATCATTACTTGCTGCCAGCCTTACTACAGCAGCTATCCTTTGTGCATGTAACAACCAGACTCAGACAGGCAACGAAGTCATCACTGCTTCAGGTTTAAACCCAGCAGACTTTGACACTACATATGTTGACTCTCTTTATGGTGAAAAGAAAGTAGCTCTTTACACTCTTACTAACAAAAACGGAATGGAAGTATGCATTACAAACTTCGGTGGACGTATTGTCAGCATCATGGTTCCAGATAAAGACGGAAACATGCAAGACGTAGTTCTTGGTTTCGACAAAGCTTCTGACTATTTCCCAGAAAACAATGCATCAGACTTCGGAGCTGCTATCGGACGATATGCAAACCGTATCAACCAAGGACAAATCACTGTTGACGGTAAAACTATACAACTTCCACAAAACAACTTCGGACACTGCCTTCACGGAGGTCCTTCTGGATGGCAATACCAAGTATATGAAGTTGTTGAATCAACTGAAAATTCACTCACACTCAATATAACAAGTCCTGACGGAGACAACAACTTCCCAGGAGAAGTTAGCGCAAACGTTATCTACACACTTGATGACAACAACGCTATCACTATCAAATACAACGCAACTACTACAGCTACTACAGTCGTTAACATGACTAACCACTCATACTTCAACCTTAACGGTGACCCTACAAAACCAATCACAAACCACCTTCTCACAATCAATGCTGACAACTTCACTCCAGTTGACGACACTTACATGACAACAGGTGAAATTGCAACAGTAGAAGGAACTCCAATGGACTTCCGTACAGCTAAGGAAGTTGGTGCAGAAATCGACAACTTCGACTATGTACAACTCAAGAACGGTAACGGATATGACCACAACTGGGTACTCAACACTAAAGGTAGTATCGAAGAACCAGCAGCAACTGTTGTAAGTCCATTAACAGGCATCAAGCTTGAAGTTTATACAACAGAGCCAGGTATTCAGGTTTATTCAGGAAACTTCCTCGACGGAACAGTTAAGGGTAAGAAAGGTATCGTATACCAACAACGTACAGGTATCTGCCTTGAATCACAAAAATATCCAGATTCACCAAACAAGCAATGGGCTGAATCTAACCCATGGTTAAACCCAGGTGAAGAATATACAAGCTATTGCCAATTTAAATTCTCAGTAGAAAAATAAAAAGACACGACAAAATCATTAACTAAATAAATTAATTATCAAACAAACAAATGAACGTATTAGATGCTTTAAAAAACAATGGATTTGAAACCATCGACTACATCGTTGTGCTCATCTACATTGTTATTCTCGTAGGAATGGGTATTTTCCTTTCTCGCGGTAAAAAAGGTAAGGACAAGTCTTCAAACGAATACTTCCTTGCTGGTAACACATTGACATGGTGGGCCGTTGGTGCCTCACTCATCGCAGCAAATATCTCTGCAGAACAATTTATCGGAATGTCCGGTTCTGCATTCAACTCAGGTATTGCAATGGCAGCATATGAACTTGAAGCCGCTTTAGCTCTTATTATTGTGGGTAAGTTCTTGCTACCTCTTATGATCAAAAAACACATCTTTACAATTCCTCAATTCCTTTCAGATCGTTACAACTGGGGCGTAGGATTGGCTTTCTCTGTTTTCTGGCTCTTCCTTTATGTCTTCATTAACTTAACATCTGTTGCATGGCTTGGTGCATTAGCAATCAAACAGATTTTGGGATTGCCTTCTTCTATGACAACTTTCTGCGGAATGGAAATGGACATGACATTGATGGTCATCATCCTTCTCTTATTCCTCATCGCCGGTATATATTCAATCTACGGAGGTCTTGCTTCTGTAGCATGGACTGACGTAATGCAGGTTACATTCCTCGTAGGTGGTGGTCTTATCACTGCATACTTCGCCCTCGACTTCATCGCTACTGAATTACATATCAACGGTGGTGCATTGGGTGCATTAGGAAAGATCTACACAGAATTGGGAGATATACCTTCTGACAAACACTTCAACCTCGTTGTCAGCAGAAATCCTGAAATCGCAAATATAACAGAAGATCCATATTTCGATATTCCAGGTATCGTTGTTATCGTTGGTGCACTCTGGCTAACAAACCTCGGTTATTGGGGATTCAACCAGTATATCATCCAAAAAGGTCTTGCTGCAAAATCACTTGACGAAGCTAAGAAAGGTATGGTTTTCGCAGGATTCCTTAAGATATTAATTCCATTCATCGTATGTATTCCAGGTGTTTGTGCATTCTATATCGTTAATAAGCACCCAGAACTATATGAACAATTGATTAAAGGCGGAGAAGGAATCACTCGTTCTGACGACGCATATCCATTCCTTATCCACCACTTCACTCCAACAGTAGTTAAGGGTCTTGCATTCGCTGCTCTTGCTGCAGCAGTTATCTCTTCACTTGCTTCTATGTTCAACTCTACTTCTACTATCTTCACAATGGATATCTATAAGAAGTTCATCAACAAAGGCGCATCTGATAAGAAACTTGTATCTGTTGGTCGTATGACTTCTGTAAGCGCACTTATCCTTGCACTCGTTGCTGTATATCCAATCATGGGTGGTGCAGACCAGGCATTCCAGGTAATTCAGGAATACTCAGGATTCGTTTACCCTGGTATCGTAGTTATCTTCGGTCTCGGTCTTCTCTGGAAGCGTTCAAGCGGTACAGCTGCAGTCGTTGCTGCAATCGGTACATTCTTGTTCTCAATCATCTTCAAATTCGCTCTTCCAGAAGTTCCATTCCTCATCCGTATGGGATATGTATTCCTCTGCTTGGTAGTTCTCTTCATCAGCATCTCTATGTGCAGCAAGAAGACAAAACCTGCAGAAGAATTGAGCCAAGGTGTTGTTAAGAGACAACTTTTCTGGTCAACTGTCATGCTTGTACTTTCAATCCTCACATTCGTTGGTGGTATGATTATGATGTTCGACGAGAACTGTCGCAACTATGGTGCTGAAACAATCTTCTTCTTAACTGTAATGTTCTTCGTACTCTTCTGGTACTTACGTTCTAACGCAAAAGACAAAGTTGAAGATATCAAGTCTATTGGTGTTGATACAGCAATCTTCAGAACCAATAAGATCTTTAATTTCGGTGCTTTAGGAATTGTTATCATCCTTGCTATCTTGTATATAACTCTTTGGTAAGAGAATAAATAACGAGTTACACCTATTACTTTTAAATAGTAGGTGTAACTTTTTTAAATTATAACACATACCAAAAAAAATTGTTTAAACGGCGATGTTAGAAGAACTTAAACAAAAAGTATTCAAGGCAAACCTTGACCTTGTAAAACAAGGACTCGTAATTTTCACATGGGGAAATGTTAGTGGTATAGATCGCGAAAAAGGTCTAGTAGTAATCAAACCTTCAGGCGTAAGCTATGATGAAATGAAAGCTGAAGACATGGTGGTTGTTGACTTAAAAACCGGAGAGGTTGTTGAAGGCGACTTGAACCCATCATCTGATACCCCTACTCACCTTGCTCTTTATCGTGCATTCCCTAATATTCAAGGTGTAGTCCACACTCACTCAACTTATGCCACTGCATTTGCACAAGCAGGAAAAGATATCCCAAATATCGGTACAACTCACGCTGATTACTTCTATAAAGATATTCCATGTACACGTGACATGACTGAAGCCGAAGTAAAAGGACAATATGAACTGGAAACAGGAAATGTTATTGTGGATGAAATTCTTAACATCCGTAAGATTAACCCAGACCACACTCCTGCCGTTCTTGTTAAGAACCACGGACCTTTCTCTTGGGGAACATCTCCAGACAATGCAGTTTATAACGCAAAAGTAATGGAACAATGTGCTAAGATGGCATTTGTTTCTTTCATGGTAAATCCACAAACAACAATGAATCCGCTTCTTGTTGAGAAGCACTACATGCGCAAGCATGGACCTAATGCCTACTATGGTCAAAAAGGTCAAAAACACTAAATTGACAATTCGAATAAAAACCAAATAAATACATAAATTACAATGAAAGCATTTGAAAATATGGAACTCTGGTGGATAACTGGCGCACAGTTATTATACGGAGGCGATGCTGTTGTCGCAGTTGACGCACACTCAAAAGAAATGGTAGCAGGATTAAACCAATCTGGAAATATTCCTGTTAACGTAGTATATAAAGGTACTGCTAATTCTTCTAAGGAAGTAGAAGATATCATGTTGGCAGCTAACAATGATGCAAAATGTATTGGTATCATTACATGGATGCACACATTCTCTCCTGCAAAGATGTGGATTAAAGGACTTCAGGCACTCAACAAGCCTCTTCTTCATTTCCACACTCAGTACAACACAGATATTCCTTGGGATTCTATCGATATGGACTTCATGAACCTCAACCAGAGTGCTCATGGCGACATCGAGTTCGGACACATCTGCACTCGTATGCGCGTTGCTCGCAAAGTGGTTGTTGGTCACTGGAAGAGCGAAGAAGCTCAAAAGCAGATTGCTGTATGGGCTCGTGCTGCTGCTGGTGTTGCTGATGCACACAACGTACGTTGCCTTATGTTCGGTATGAACATGAACAACGTTGCTGTAACAGATGGCGACCGTGTTGAATTCGAACAGCGTTTAGGATACCATGTTGACTACTACCCTGTTTCTTCACTCATGAAATACTTCAAGAAAGTAACTGATGCTGAAGCTGATGCTCTCGTAGAAGAATATAAGAAAGCATACACTATCAAGATCGACGAAAGTGGCGAAGAAGTATATTGGGAGAAAGTTAAGAATGCTGCAAAAGCTGAAATTGCACTCCGTCGTGTACTCAAAGACGAAAATGCAACTGCATTCACAACTAACTTCGACGACCTTGGAGATGCCGACATCAACGATCCTAACTTCGTAGGTTTCGACCAAATCCCTGGTCTTGCTTCACAGCGTCTCATGGCTGAAGGTATCGGTTTCGGTGCTGAAGGTGACTGGAAGACAGCTTGTCTCTATCGCACACTTTGGGTAATGAACCAAGGTCTTTCTAAGGGATGCTCATTCCTTGAGGACTATACACTTAACTTTGCTGCTGATTGCACATCAAGCCTTCAGAGCCACATGCTTGAAGTGTGTCCACTTATCGCAACTGACAAACCAAAGCTTGAAGTACACTTCCTCGGTATCGGTATCCGCAAGCAACAAACTGCTCGTCTTGTATTCACTTCAAAGACTGGTGCTGGTGTTAAGGCTACAATCGTTGACCTCGGAAACCGTTTCCGTCTCATCACAAGCGAAGTTGAATGTATTGAACCAAAACCAATGCCAAAACTTCCTGTTGCATCTGCTCTCTGGGTTCCACAGCCAACATTTGAAATCGGTGCAGGAGCATGGATTCTTGCTGGTGGTACTCACCACAGTGCATTCTCATACGAAATCACTGCTGAATACTGGGAAGACTTTGCTGAAATTACTGGTATTGAATTCGTTAATATCGACAAAGATACTACTATCAGTAAGTTCAAGCAGCAACTTCGCAACAATGAAGTTTACTTCATGTTAAATAAAGCATTACAATAATATATATATTATAATCGACAGGTTAAAAGTGCTCAACGAACAGTCGTTCGGCACTTTTAACTCTCGTTTATGTCATAATATTGTATAACATAATTATATTTCAACATGAGTTTAGATGCAAAACAAACAATCGAAGCAGGTAAAGCCATATTGGGTATTGAATTCGGTTCTACTCGTATCAAGGCTGTTTTGATTGACCAAGATAACAAGCCTATCGCTCAAGGTAGTCATACATGGGAAAACCAATTAGTTGACGGACTTTGGACATATAGCATTGACGCTATATGGAATGGGCTGCAAGACTGCTACACAGACCTCCGCAAAAATGTAAAGGATCAGTATAATACTGAAATCAAGACATTGGCTGCTATCGGTATCAGTGCTATGATGCATGGTTACATGGCATTCAACGACAAGCAAGAAATCCTTGTACCATTCCGCTCATGGCGTAATACTAACACAGGTAAAGCCGCTGCAGAGTTGTCTGAATTATTTGTGTACAACATTCCACTTCGTTGGAGTATCTCTCATTTGTATCAATGTATCCTCGATAAAGAAAGCCATGTTAAGGATATCGAATTCCTTACTACACTTGCAGGATATATCCATTGGCAACTTACTGGAGAGAAAGTTCTTGGTGTTGGCGATGCTTCAGGTATGATTCCTGTAGATCCTAAGACAAAGGACTATGACTCTACAATGGTTGAGAAATTCGACAAGCTCGTTGCTCCAAACGGATATAGCTGGAAATTGCGCGACATTCTTCCTAAGGTATTAGTTGCAGGAGAGAATGCAGGTTGCCTTACAGCTGAAGGTGCAAAGAAACTCGACGTTTCTGGAAATCTACAACCAGGTGCACCTTTATGTCCTCCTGAAGGCGATGCAGGAACTGGTATGGTTGCAACAAACGCAGTTAAACAACGTACTGGTAACGTATCAGCTGGAACTTCTTCATTCTCAATGATTGTGTTGGAGAAAGACTTGTCAAAACCATATGAAATGATTGACATGGTTACAACTCCTGACGGAAGTTTGGTTGCAATGGTACACTGTAACAACTGTACATCTGATCTTAATGCATGGGTTGGTCTCTTCAAAGAATATCAAGAATTGCTTGGTATCCCTGTTGATATGAACGAAGTATATGGCAAACTCTACAATAATGCTCTTACTGGAGATAAGGATTGTGGCGGTTTGATCTCATATAACTATATCTCTGGTGAACCTGTAACAGGTTTGGCTGAAGGTCGTCCTATGTTCGTTCGTTCTGCTAACGACAAATTCAACCTTGCCAACTTCATGCGTACACATCTCTACGCTTCAGTTGGTGTATTAAAGATTGGAAACGACATCCTGTTTAAGGAGGAAAAAGTAAAAGTTGACAGAATAACAGGACATGGCGGTTTATTTAAGACTAAAGGTGTAGGCCAACGTGTTCTTGCTGCAGCTCTCAACTCCCCTATCTCAGTTATGGAAACAGCAGGAGAAGGAGGAGCATGGGGTATCGCTCTTCTTGCATCATATCTTTGCAACAATAACAACAATCTATCATTGGCAGATTATCTTGAAGAAGTAATCTTTGCCGGTAACACAGGTGTTGAGATTGCTCCTACAGAGGAAGAAGTTGCAGGATTCAATGCATACATCGAGAACTACAAGACAGGCTTGGGTATCGAACAGGCAGCAGTTAAATTCAAAAAATAAATTTTGAAAAATCTATAACAAATACTAATAATAAAAATGGCAAATTCAATTCAGGTATTAAACCACGCAGCTGATAACATTCGTATTCTTGCTGCATCAATGGTTGAGAAAGCAAAGTCTGGACACCCAGGCGGTGCTATGGGTGGAGCAGACTTCATCAATGTTCTTTATTCAGAATATCTTAACTTCGATCCAGCAAACCCATCATGGGTTGGTCGTGACCGTTTCTTCCTTGACCCAGGTCACATGGCTCCAATGCTTTATGCTCAATTGGCTATGATTGGCAAATTCTCATTGGAAGAACTCGCACAACTCCGTCAATGGGGTTCACCAACTACAGGTCACCCAGAATTTGAGATTGCACGTGGTATCGAAAACACATCTGGTCCATTAGGTCAGGGACATGTGTTCGCAATCGGTGCTGCTATCGCTGCAAAATTCCTTGCTGCACACACAGGAAACCCAACATTCTCAAAAGAGACAATATATGCTTACATCTCTGATGGTGGTATAGAAGAAGAAATCTCACAAGGTGGTGCACGTATCGCAGGTGTTCTCGGACTTGACAACATCGTGATGTTCTACGACTCTAACGACATCCAGCTTTCTACTGAAACTAAAGTCGTTATGAACGAAGATACTGCTGCTAAATACCGTGCTCTCGGTTGGGAAGTAAAGGAAATCAACGGAAACGACGCTCAACAATGCCGCGAAGCTATCGAATGGGCAAAAGGTATAAAAGGTAAACCAGCACTTATCATCGGTAAATGTATCATGGGTAAGGGTGCTCGTAAAGATGATAACTCTTCATACGAAGCAAACTGCAAGACTCACGGTGCTCCTCTTGGTGGTGATGCATATCGCAACACAATCACAAACCTTGGAGGAAATCCTGATGATCCATTCAAGATCTTCGACGACGTAAAAGATTTATATGCAAAACGTGCTGAAGAACTCAAATCAATCTGCGCTGCACGTTATGAAGAAGAAAAAGCATGGGCTGCACAAAACCCTGAAAAGGCTGCTCAACAAGCAGACTGGTTCAGCGGAAAGGCTCCAAAGGTTGACTGGAGTGCAGTACAGCAGAAAGCTAACGATGCTACTCGTTCTGCAAGTGCAAGCGTATTGAGCGTTTTAGCAGAACAAGTTCCTAACATGATTTGTGCTTCTGCAGACCTTTCTAACTCTGACAAGACTGATGGTTTCTTGAAGAAGACAACTTCATTCACTCAGAACGACTTCAGCGGTGCATTCTTCCAGGCTGGTGTTGCTGAACTTTCAATGGCATGCTGCTGTATCGGTATGGCTCTTCACGGAGGTGTCATCCCAGCATGTGGTACATTCTTTGTATTCTCTGACTACATGAAACCAGCTGTTCGTATGGCTGCCCTCATGGAACTCCCAGTTAAGTTCATCTGGACTCACGATGCATTCCGTGTAGGTGAAGACGGTCCTACTCACGAACCAGTAGAACAAGAAGCACAGATCCGCCTTATGGAAAAACTCCAGAACCACAGCGGAAAGAACTCTATGCTCGTTCTTCGTCCAGCAGACGCAAAAGAAACTACAGCTGCATGGAAACTTGCAATGGAGAACACTGATACTCCATCAGCTCTTATCCTTTCACGTCAGAACATCAACGACCTTCCAGAAGGCAACGACTACAGCCAAGCAGCTAAGGGTGCTTATATCGTTGCAGGAAGCGATGCTAATCCAGATGTAGTTCTTGTTGCTTCAGGTTCTGAGGTTTCAACTCTCGTTGCTGGTGCTGAACTTCTTCGCAAAGATGGTGTTAAATGCTCAATCGTAAGCGTTCCATCAGAAGGTCTCTTCCGCACACAATCAGCAGAATACCAGAAGTCAGTACTTCCATGCGGAGTAAAACGATTCGGTCTTACTGCAGGGCTTCCTGTTAACCTCGAAGGTCTTGTTCCTGCTTGCAGCGGAAAAGTTTGGGGACTCAGCTCATTCGGATTCTCTGCTCCATACAAGGTATTGGACGAGAAACTCGGATTCACTGCAGAAAATGTTTACAAGCAAGTTAAGTCTATTCTCTAATATAAAATAGACATCAATTATTGCTGTCCGCCAAACTATATTAAGCGGGCAGCAATATTTTTTTATATTAAAAATAACGGTAAGACAAGTCGCTATACTTATTTGATGGTATAGCATAAATATTGCTGTAATTCTTTCATGCATAATATTGTGCGTAACTTTCATTTCTTGTTCACGAATTATGTCGTCTGATACCGTACAGAGATATTGGCGGTCTTTCAAAGAAAAGAAAGAAAAGACATCTGTTGCCGTGCATAAATACGGACACATATTCAAAGAAATTGTTGAAGATATAGTCAATCCTAAAGAAGTATCCCAAGAACTCATTCAGAAATATGGAATGTCATTCAACGAGAAAAGAAAGGAGATCGGATTATCATTATTGACGATAGAGAAGTTACCAAGCAAGAAGCTGATTTGGTTATTACATCATGGGGGTATAAAATAGAATAGCAGAAATGTTATGGAGTAAGTAGAATACAAAGCAGGTGAATAAACTAAAACAATGAGAAAGGTACATATAATAATGTTTGGAGGACACATTATAATGTGTTTGGTATTTTTTTTGATTCTTTTAGGAGGTGTTTGGGGGCCTAATACATATATGGCTTTTATATATCCTGTTATTGCTTTTATTTTTTTAGTAGCAGATATGTTTTTGACTACTTTTACAACAGATTGCATTATTCATGTCACAAAGAAAAATCGTCTTCTGTTGATAATAACACGAGATATAGCAATCATTCTATTATGTTTTTGGCTCCTATCATATTTAGAAAATGATTTTATATTAGTGGGAGGAACTATTAGTTATGCTTTTCCCAAGATTGTAAAAATCATATTATGTGATATAATAAATAAGCAAAAGTATTTGGATGTGTATATAGATATATAAGCAAAAGTATTTGGATGTGTATATAGATATATAAGCAGATAGGCTTGTGGAAACTGATTGGGGATGTTTATTTCCCATATGAGAACCCTCCGAATAGGAAAATGTCCCAGCACAAAACGTCATTGTATCTTTTCAAAAAAAAATAAACAATATGGATTACTCTTTATTTGATGATGTAAAGTGCATCTCTACGATATACAAAGATAAGATGCCAGATTTACAAGATATAGAAATCTTAAAAATGGTAATAATTCCAGGAAAAGATGCAGAAATTCGCATATGCGTAGATACTACGGAATTGCCACAGGAAATGCCATCTGAATGGTTAGAACAAAAGGCTACTAACGTTCAAATATGGATTGCTTTTATGGGTATTGAATTTATTGAATTCAATATAACAAATGGTATGAATTGCAGTATGGCTCTTTCAAATAATAATGGTAAAAAACGTGTTTGCATTACAAACAATACAGATAAAAAAAGAATCTGCATTGATGCAAAATGGATATTTGCAAAAAAAATATCTGCATGCGCTGTATGGGTTTAAAACTGGACCGTGGATATGTAACGGTATTTACTTCTGGGGATTTGCAAATCCCCACACATTCATATAAGAAGAAGATAATGCCAGAATAGACTCATGCCAATGGTAACCCTGTCCTTGTAGAGAACGACTCAACAAGTGAGACAAGGGAACTCTGTTGGGACGAGTACAACCGTCTTACGGTATTTAGCGGTGCATCTTTAAAATAAATCAAAAGACGCTCGAATACAAAAAAGGCTTTATTTCTTAGGAAGTTTACTCAGATATTGTTCCAACCTGTCTAATCCTTCTTTGATTCGTTCTATTGAATTAGCATAAGAGAATCTGATATATCCTTCTCCACGCGAACCGAAATCAATTCCTGGAGTCACACCCACATGTGCGTTTTCAAGGATGTCTAAAGCAAATTGCAACGAGTCATTTGTGAATTTATGTGCATCGGCAAATATATAAAACGCACCCTGAGGGGCTGTTGGGATATCAAAGCCAAGTGAACGAAGACGGTCAAGCATATATAATCGGCGTTCGTTATATATCTTTTTCGTCCTTGCTGTATAGTCATCTCTATCACGTAGTGCTGCAATTCCAGCCCTCTGAGCAGTACTTCCGGCACAAATCATAATATTCTGTTGAAGTTTTATCAATGACGGAATATATTGCATTGGAGCAATAAGATAGCCTAATCGCAATCCTGTCATTGCAAATCGCTTACTGAATCCATTCAGCACAAATGCGTTGTCGGAATATTCAAGGATGCTATGTGCCTTTCCTTCATACACCAATCCATGATATATCTCATCAGAGATTATTGGAACTCCCAAGGTTGACACTTCTTTCATAAACTCCTCGGAAAGGACTGCCCCAGTTGGGTTCATTGGAGAGTTTATGAATATTGCCGCCGTGTTAGGTGTTATTTTTTGTCTTATATCCTCTACATTGTATTGAAAACCTTGTTCTGCATACAATGGCATATACACAGGTTTTGCGTGAGCTGCAAGAACAAAGTTTTTATAACAAGAATAACCAGGATTACTTAATATCACTTCAGAACCATTGTCACATAACATCAGCATTAAGAACAAAATAGCAGGAGATGATCCACACGTTACCAGTATCTGTTCAGGCTTAATTTCCACGTTATATTCTTGTTTATACAACAAGGCTATTTCTTTTCTCAGTTCGATATCTCCGAGTGAAGAGGTATAGTGGGTGCGATGTTCCGCATATGCCTGAATAACACTTTTTGAGACATTTTCCGACACATCAAAGTCTGGTTCTCCAACTTCAAGATGTATCACGTCAATGCCCTTCCGTTCCATCTCTTTTGCTTTATCAAGAATGTCCATTACTATGAATGATGACATCTCGTTAAGTATTTTATTCATATTCTGTATGTTATTTAAGTGAATAAGCTATCCTGAACAGATAGCTTATTTAATTCCTGAATCAAGCACTAAGTTCTATATTGCAGATGCCACTTCAGTTTTTTTCCATAACTTAGAAGTAATATCAATAAAACCGTCTTGTTCTTTTTTATATAAACGCTGGTTGGTTGTCGGAGAATCCAAAGCCCCAAGATGTGCTATATAAGGTCCCACCTTGATATAATCGAACAATTGTTTGTCCACTGATCTGGGTACTCGTTGACGTCCACTATACCACCCTACCTTGAGTTTTGGATGATTAGCATGGATGTGTTGTGCCAGTTCACATAAAGTTTGCGGATCAGCATCACCACCCATAAAGCACAGACAGGTTACATTTGCACCATATTGGACTATTAAATCATCAATAACCTCATTAGTCAACATCTCTCCAATATCATCCCATAAATATTTACTATGACAATTCGGACAATGACATGGACAATTTGAAATGTTGACAGATAGTGTTACTTCATTTGGAATCTCCTGAAATACCACCCCTGTATTAACATATTTCAGCATTATCGTTGTAAAATATTTATATTGCTACATGAGGGTTATTTACTACACACACTATGCTTTCAAAGCATCCTTATGTGCATAGTATCTTCTGTCTGCTTCTTTCTGTCTTGCCTCTGAGAAGTTGCTTACACGTTTCAGATATCCGATAATACGAGTCATGTAATCGACATTCTTTGAATGGCAATGTGGACATTCCTTGAGGTATCTCTTATCTATTGTGCCACAATCATTAC
Organism: Bacteroidaceae bacterium; assembly: GCA_017614465.1. GTDB lineage: Bacteria > Bacteroidota > Bacteroidia > Bacteroidales > Bacteroidaceae > Colivivens. The sequence continues at coordinate 25,547 of JAGABW010000015.1, forward strand.
ATATTGTATTTGGAATATTGAATGTGAAGTAGTTACATCCTTCTTTTGCTGCAACACGTATCAGCTGCAGATATTGCTCCTTTGAGAGATGTTCTTCGAGATTAAGATGAAGTGCAGAACCACCTGTAAGATGTTCGATATATGGAGCACCATGGAGTTTGAACTTATCAATAATATTCAATGAATCATCTTCTACAATATAGAAATAACTGTTGTAGCAGTCACGAGGAACGAAATATCCGTCTTCACGATCCCATTTTGCATGTTTTACACCTACATTTTCTGCTGGAATCATTTCACAGTTGAAGAGAATATCCTTTGTTCTATAAGCTTTGTTATACTTCTCGATAAGTCCAAGTATGTCTTGAACGAACTTCTTGTATTTTGGATTATCATTGATTTCCAGTCCCATGAATTCAGCAGCCTCAACCAAACCGTTTACACCGATTGTGAGATACTGTCTGTTCATTGTGATGTAACCGGCATCGAACAATGGAAGCATACCATTCTTCTGAAGTTCCTTAAGGTTCTCGTTGTATGCCAACTGAACTTTATGACAGAGATCTACGACCTTACCCAATTCTTCCATGTAGTCCTTATTATTATTGACTGCATTTTGGATTGTTCTGTTGAGGTTGATTGTCAACACACTCTTTGAACCAGTTGAAACACCACCGGCACCAAGTGTATAGCTAAATCCGTTATCCTGAATTTCGTTTCTCAATCGGCAGCATGAAGAAAGAGAATCGGCATTATCACTAAGATAAGTGAAGAAAGAGTGACCAGCTGCATACATTTCAGCTGTAAATTCACCATATTCCTTATCTTTTGGTTCACCATTCTCTGAAAGCAATGCCATTGTCTCTACTGGGAATGTAAGAACTGTCTTTGTACGTTCTGCATTGAACCATGTCATGAAACGGCGTTGCAACCAGTCCAATCCGTTCCAGTCAGGACTTGATCCGTCTGGGAAATAGAAGTTGCCGAAGAGACTTTCGAAATAATATCTGTCGTAATAAGCAACATTCCAGAATACAGCCTGATAATTTCTTGCTCCGGTTGGTTGGTTTATAGAATATACTATTTGTTCGAAACAGTCTGTGATTACTTTATCTATGGTACGTTTCTTCAGAGAGAGATCTACAACCTCGTCTGCTCTCTTGTAATAATCCAAACCATATTCCTGACCGATGAAATAGTTCAGATACATGAGGAACTCAGGAGTTGCACATGCGCCAGACAACATACTACTTACCATGAAAACCATGTTGACGAATCCGCCACAGAATGATTTCAGATTTGTAGGAGCTGTTGAGTTACCTCCAATTGCTGTTGTTCCACCTATAAGCCATGGATACATAGTTATAGATGCACAATAGTTTGCAAGACTTGTCTCATCGTTCTTGTAAATAAAGTGATGAGTGAGCAAGTCTATATATTTGTCTGCTGTTTCCTTATCATACATTTTCTTTATTCTCTCAACCAACATACGGCGATTCAGACGAATAAAGTTTGACTTTGGCAATTCACCGATAAGTGTAGCTATATTCTTGTTCTCAACATTTGCGTTTGCATCATATTTCGAACCAGTTGCAGCATTTGCAGCATTACAATAATCAGAAAGGAATTTAATTTTATCAAGAGTCTCACGGTCTTCTGTATGCTGTTGACGATATAACATGAATGACTTTGCCACATGATAGTAGCCTTCACGCATCAACGACACCTCAACCTGATTCTGGATATCTTCAACTGTTATACCATTATGGATATCTAAATTACTAAGAACTTTACTTATACTACATAAGTCGGCTGTTTCCCCTACTGATTTGAATGCCTTGATAATTGCATTCATTATTTTATCGAGTGAGAAATTTTCGCTCGAACCATCCCTCTTAAGGATACTGAATGAATTGTTTTCCATAAATCTTCCTTTCTTGATAAGTTCTAAAATTATATACTACCACTACACGTTTTCTTATCTATAGCCGTAAAGATAGCACTGAAAGCGCTATAATACTTACAAAATATTATTACAACAATCAAGGGTCGATATACAAGCTATATCACTCTTATGCGATTTAAACTGCTTTGAATTAAGGTATCAAAGATGTTTAGTAAATATTTATTCCGTAGATACTTCTACATGATAAGAATTCTAACGTTTTGTTAAGGTTTGTTTTCTGACATCTCTCTATTGTTACCTCTCCCATCTTCACTTTCTAATGCTGTGATTTATAGATAATAATCAATAGCGTAAGGATTTTACAGCGATTCTGCTGTTTTGGCTCATCATCAGATTCCATTTTACTCCTCTCAGCATTCGAGCTAATCGAAAACCTATAACGAAAGCAAAGATAATACATTTTTAGTAAACGCAAAAATTTCCGCATATATTTTTTTTGTTTTTTTAGAGTGATTTTTCATCAAATAATTTATGGTTTCGCACTAACCTATCTGTAACTCAGCGGAGATACATCTCTTAACTGTAAAAAAAATTTTTTTTGCCTTTTTCTTTTACGATTCATTAAAAGTAACAAATAAAAAACGATGAATTAAAAAATATTTGTAACTTTGCACTTAATGCAAGCTAAAGGGAGGCATTTTTTATAAGGAAATGGACAAAAACAACAATAATAATATACATACGACACGAAAAAAGGCACAACTGGTTTTGGGAATTGCCACTGTGTTAACAGGTGCTGTCATATATATATTATTCCGCCCCACTTCGCTACTTATCTTTCGGGTATTCAAGGCATTAGGCTTAATGGAAGCTATCAGTAAGATAAGAGCACTCTCCTCTGGGATTCATCTTCCCGACTTTATCATCAATTGTCTTCCTAACGCATTATGGGTAATCTCATACATAATTATAATGGATTATCTGTGGAAAGACAAAACGGAAATAACCAAACTGAGATGGGCTGTTGTCGTCCCTGTAATAGGATGCGTTTCCGAATATCTTCAACTCATACATTATATCCCCGGTACATTCGACATATGGGATTTCTTATGTTATAGTATTCCATTCATTCTTTATTATATATATCTAAAAACTAAAAATTATGAAAAATAAAGTCGCTATTATCATTGGAGCCATTATCATTGGTATTTTTATAGCATTAGGTATCTTAACTGCTGTTGCTGACAGCGATAAGGATTCAAGCACTGACGAAAACACAGAAAATGTAGAAAACAGTAACAAAGACAACAAAGACAAGGACGACGAAGGCGACGACGAAGACGAATACAACATCACAATGCCATCCGACGAAGACCCATACAAAGAACTGAACGATCTGATCGGTCTTGATTCTGTAAAGTCTGAAGTGAAAACCCTTGCCAACTTCGTAAGAGTACAGCAACAACGTAAGAAACAAGGTCTGAAGACACCTTCATTATCATACCACCTTGTATTTACAGGAAGTCCTGGTACTGGTAAGACTACTGTTGCACGTATCATAGCACGAATATACAAGGATCTCGGCATCCTTAAGAAAGGACATACTGTAGAAACCGACCGTTCTGGTCTGGTTGCCGCATATGTAGGACAAACAGCCATTAAAACAAACAAGATTATAGACAAGGCAATCGGTGGAGTATTGTTCATCGACGAAGCATACGCATTAGTTCCAGAGGAAAGTTCACAAGACTATGGTCAGGAAGCCATCTCTACATTATTAAAACGTATGGAAGACGACCGCGACAGTCTGGTTGTGATTATAGCAGGATATTCAAACGAGATGAAACGTTTTATCGATTCCAACCCTGGTCTTCAATCACGATTCAACAGATACATTTCATTCCCTGACTATACAGCCGATGAATTATACCAGATATTCTGCATGTATTTAAATAAAAACGAGTACAAAATGACCAGAGACGCAGCCGACTATGCACGTGAACGTCTCAACTATGCTGTAACCCACAAAGACAAAAACTTCGGTAATGCACGATTTGTAAGAAACGTATTCGAGAAAACAATACAAAAACAAGCAAACAGAGTGGCTAAAATAAAGAATGCCACAGCCGCAGACTTAACAACTATCAAAATAGAAGATCTGAAAGCTGTTTTCTAAGATATTCAGTAAAGACATTATCATATAATCAAAAATGAGGCCGTTATATCTGATCACGACCTCATTTTTGTTTGTCATTCAAATACAAAACGCTACTGATTCGTTATTTTATTCCCTTCCTTCTATTACACTCCCTACATAACATCTGACAATTATCAACAACTGTACGACCACCTTCACGCCACGGAGTAATGTGGTCGCCTTCCATGAATTCGAAGTCATACTCTTTACCACAATGAGGACAAATATGGTTCTGCTTCTCCCACACTGCCAATTTGATATCATCTGGGAAAGCACGAAGATCCAGATAATGTTCATCACCTGTCAACACATATGGAATGATGCCTGACTGCTTCTGTATTTCGCTGTCGCGCATCAAAATAGAAATCTTTTTCCCCATATCCACTGTGTTAAGAGTCTCACTACCATATTTATCATAAAGCAGTGCCCAATCCAGCCCCTTCATGATTTTCTTGAACTTCTTCATGTCAAAGTTGGTAATGGCCCAGTTCAATACCGTTTGAAAGTAAGACCACAAATTATTTGCATTGGGGTCGTGCTGATGGGCTGCCATATAACCAACTACAGTTTGTCGATGGCCATTTCGTGTTTCGTGGTTGGCTATCCATTCTAAGGCCACCTTTAGAAAGTCCTGACGGATAGGCGTCCCATTAACGAGGTCTTTACCTAAACGAGCTGCCCCGCTATTGCTCTTAGAGAAATGCCGCTTGGCATCCGAGACGAAAGGCCCCGCATAAATTGCATTATTAATTTCCTGATCATTCAATGGTTTTCCTGCTATATTAATGGTTTTAAACCACTCCAACTTCTCAGAAGCCTCTCCCTCACAAACATAGATAGTAAGCGGATAATTGAGTATTCGCTTCTGGACATCCTCTGGCTGATTGAAAAAGTTCTTAAATTCAAACGAAAATTTACCTGCCACATATTCACAAAGCGAGAGAGTACGCTGCTGTCCGTCCATTACCTCATAGGGACATTCCGCATCCTCACTACGTTTCACCCAATACATAACATTCAGCGGATAGCCTTGCAATACGGTATGTATTACTGCCTGTTGTTCCTTTTCATTATAGATAAATTCACGTTGATATGGAGGACGGATATCCAGCAGACCATCATAGCCACGAACACCTTGTTCGTCGTTATTTACATAACCTTTGGTAATGTCACCAACTGTTACTTCAATTTGTTTTATAGTCATCATCTTTGCTATATTCATAGTTTCTCTGGTATTTTGCGAATTAATAATCTATGATATCTCTTTTGACATAGTATTCCTTTGTACATTTTCTGTCTAGATTTGTACTCTTTAAACTTGGGCTTTTTTAATAAAACACACAATCTAATACATGGTTCACAACAATCTAATATTTCAAATTGTTTGGGATTAAAATAATTAAGAAAGGTAATCGGTACCCCCATTACACCATCATAATCACATGGTATTGAAAATGTATCTGAGACCTCTATTGCATTATAATCCTCATAACATGGATACTCTTCTTCTGAGAAATGACAAACTAAATCCAACAAGTCATATCGCTTTGGTATTTCCATATTTGTAAACCATGTAACACCAGAGACTCTAATCATTCCCTTACGATGATCGTTTGCCGATGCTGTATCTTCATATGGAGAGAAAAAATGAGTCGCACCTCCCTTAAAGCCATAACCGAGCCATATTTTGTTATCCTTAATTAACGGGAATACTTCTTTATAAGTAATTGCATTTTGATGCCCAATTATCAAAAATTTCTTGTCATATTTTACTAACTGAGCCACATATTCTCTGAACAACGAGAATGGAGGATTTGTCACAACGATATCTGCCTGCTTTAATAGTTCCATGCACTCAGGATCCCGGAAATCTCCCGTCTTCAATATAGAACAAACGTTTTTATCGTTCTTCAGCAAATATTGAACATCAGCAAGATCAACAGCCCCATCACCATTAAGGTCACTTACTTCCGTAATCTCAACCTTATAGGCAATCTTCTTTGGCTCATCCGTAAAATCGCCAAAATCAATCTTTAACTCATCGCCTTGTACTGGCGAACCATTATAGCAAGTACAAATCAACTTCTTTAATCCTAATTGATTAAAGCGAAGGGCAAAATATTTAAAGAAATTACTTTCGTAAGGGTCGTCACAATTGCATAATACCACCTTACCACGAAAGTGAGGCCAATAATGTTGTAATTCCCTCTCAATGTCAGTCAATTGAGTATAGAATTCATCTTTCTTCGCAATTTTAGCTGCATTTAAATTTTTGTTAGCCATATTGGATTGATAGTTAGGTTTATACGCATCAACTATCAATCACGCCGAGACGCAAAAAGAAGCGCGATGCATCTCATTGCGTTCAGCAAGAGGCGAAGCCTAGGATACTTGGAACCTCTGTATATGAACAAGAATGCACCACGCTATGCGTGTGCATCGCTATATTCATATAACAGAGGCCAACATGGGCTCACCTGTCACGTATTATTCCGTGCTTTTTATTCCAATTAAAGTTTCCTAGGCTTACTTGGCTGAACGCGAAATAATAGCGAATGCTTTATGTTTATTCGGATTTCTCCCCGAACTATTGGCAAAGATACACAATTATTTGTGAATAATGTGTTTTCTTTAAAAAAAACTAATCAAGAATATATTTTATATTACTGATATATATGATTTATTGATTATCACTAATAGAATCATCTCATATCAATACCTTTTTCCAAAAAATCTGACAACAGTATTGCCTTTTCAAATGGCGAGTGAGTTAATTCACTATCTGTCAACTCGTTTCTTCCACATATAGCAATACAAGGTACTTGCTTTTCCTTTGCTCTGCATGCAATGCCATATGGTGCTTTTCCCATAAGTGTCTGGCGATCAAGACATCCTTCACCTGTAATAACCAAATCTGCAGAATCAAGTAATGTGTCAAAGTGTTGCCATTTCAACATGAGATCAATGCCCGAACAAATTTCCACATTGCGCATAGACAATAATGCAGCACCTACTCCACCTGCAGCACCTGCACCTGGTATCTCAATTATCGGTTTTCCGCTGATATCCTCAAGATAACGTCCGTAATCACGATTTCTGTTTTCAAGAGCCTCAAGCATATCGTCTGATGCACCTTTTTGACGTGCAAAGACATATGTTGCACCGTTAGGTCCGCACAATGGATTTTTCACATCCGAAGCGATAACAAAACGGCATTCATCCAGTACATCTGTGTCTTTCAATGCATCAAGCATCCCTTTTCCACAATCATTCGTTGCTGAGCCACCAAGTCCGATGATAAAATCCCGACATCCATGGTTGATTGCATGAAGTATTAACTGCCCTGTTCCGTACGTAGTGGCGTTCAATGGATTACGTTCATTGACAGGAACCAACAGCAAGCCCGATGCCTGAGCCATCTCAATAACAGC
>JAGABW010000115.1 GCA_017614465.1 Bacteroidaceae bacterium
CACGTATCTCACGTGGAGGCTCATGTAAATACTATACATCTGAATCTCCGGAACGCTTTGGCGAAAGTGCATCCATCTTCCTTAATCAGAAAATCGAAGTTGAACGAATATAAATATCGGAAAAATAGAAAGTCTGAATCATTTAATATTTTAAAATAATAAATGTAATATGAATAACATTAAACACGTTGTCTTAGATACACTTATAGCATTGGCAATATTCCTAATTCCACAGTATGTAATAGGTGTATTATTTTTATTTCTTGAAAGCTACTTCACATTTGATGACATTGGACTTATAGTGGGACTCAGTCTCACTCTTTCTTCTTTGTTTGTGATTCTGATAGTCCTACTTACACGACTTATAAGCATTAAAAAGGAATTCAACACCAAGTTGATAAGATGGAGGCTGGCGCCAAAAATGCTATTGGCTATTTTCGCTGGATTCTTTTCACTTAACGTAATAGCTGAATCTCTCGGCTTTAAAGATGTTTCTTCTTGGATCATAGATGTTGTGATAGAATATAAAATTGGAATTTTTGCTGTCGCATTTTTGGGCCCAATCGCCGAAGAACTGGTTTTTAGAAGTGCCCTTATTGGAAAGATGTTGAAACGAGGAGTGAATCCCCTTTACGCAATACTGATTTCATCGTTTATATTTGCGGTCATACATTTTAACCCGATACAGTTTATTTATGCTTTTGGCTCTGGTATTATGTTCGGGGTACTATACGTGAAAAGCAAAAGTGTGATTCCTTCATGTATATGTCATGTGTTGAATAACACAATACCTTTCATACTACTAATGATAAGCGACGATTTTGCTGATATGACTTACAAAGAAATATTTGGTAGTTGGGGCGTCTTGATTCTTTTAACGATTATAGCCATTTATTTATGTGTAAAAATGTTCTTATGGTATTACAGACAAGACAGGGAAGAGTCGGAATGTTTACAAATTAATAATGATATTTAGTCTGAAATGAAGTTTTTGTGTGTGTTGATTGGCCTGATGGCTATAAGTGGAAATGCTTTCTCTCAGTCTGAAATGGAATGGGATGATTTTGTTAGCGAGATCTATGATGAGATGGGAGAAGATGAACAGACAATGGAGGTGATTATTTCAGAATTGGAGGAGATTCATATGAATCCAATGAATCTGAATGATGTAACCGAGGATGATTTGCACAGATTACCCTTCCTCTCTGAAAATCAGATACGCGATATAGTCTTTTATCGAGATAAAAACGGTTTGTTTATGTCAATGGGGGAGCTGATGCTGATCAATAGCTTAGATTTTGAAACGCGTCAACGACTAAGATTATTCTGTGAGGTTGTGCATCCTGAAAAAGATGTGCATAAGAATACTTCGTTGCGTGATTTGCTGAAATACTCACGACATGAGATAATCGGAAGGACAGATGTGCCTTTTTATACTAAGGATGGTTTTAAGAATAAACCAGACAGTATCATATTGAAATCTCCTAATAAGATATATCGAGGCAATTCTAATTATCATTCATTTAGGTATTCGATGTCTTCCAAAAATACCCTGTTTGCGGATTTGCAATTCGAAAAAGATGCTGGCGAGGACTATTTTGATTATTATTCGGCATATGTTCAATATAAGAACAAGACAGGCTTAGTGCGTAATCTCATAATAGGTGATTATCGTGCTGGTTTTGCACAAGGACTTGTAGTCAATTCAAATATGAGTTTTGGCAAATACATGTCTTTGGGCAATCAAAACTATGTGAATCGTGGATTTACAAAACATTCTTCGTTGTCCGAACTCAATCATTTCCGTGGGGCTGCTATAACCATGAAATTATGGAATAAGATGGATTGTAGTATGTTTGTCTCTCATATGAAAATTGATGGTACAATGAGAAGCGACTCTATAGGGCTGTCTTCGTTATTGTCGGACGGATATCATCGCACTCAGTTAGAACGAAGTAAGAAAGGCAATGTGGGGGAATTGACCTTTGGTACTAATATGCAGATGTTGTTGCCTGGATGGCAAATCGGATTAACAGCAATACATTCGCACCTCTCAGTCCCTCTTATGCCTGCATCTGATACACCTTCCACTATTTATAAGCGTTTTAATCCAAAGGGCTCTGATTTTACTAATTATAGTGTAAACTATGGTTTTGTAAGAGAAAAAATCAGTATGGTCGGTGAAACTGCATCTTCTTTTGACGGAGGAATAGCTACAATCAACAATATACAGTATAATATCGGTAGTCAGACAATACTTTCTCTTATACAACGTTATTATTCAAAGGAATACACTTCTCTTCATGCTCATGCGTTTGGTGATAATTCTTCTGTTCAGAATGAGAATGGAGTGTGTATGTCGCTTTCTTTATCGCCAGTGCGAAATATAAAATTAGCCATGTATGCAGATTATGTTTATTTCCCTTTCTTAAGGTTTCAAACATCCGAAAGTTCGCATGCCATTGATTTATATGGACAGATTAATTATGATTTCTCAAAGAAATCGTCGTGGCAACTGCGTTATCGATTGAAATCGAAACAGAAGGACTGTAAACTGGTCGTTGGCTCTAATGGAAACAAGGTTGACTATACAAAATTATATTATTTCACAAATCAAAGTCTGCGATTGCAGAATTCATTTGACATATCATCGCACATATCATTGAAATCCACTGCATCACTTAATATTATCTTCAACCCTAATTCAGGCACTTCCTATGGATATGGATTTGGCGAACTCTTGAAACTGAAGGATTCATCAAACCGACATATTGATTTGTCGCTGGCATATTTCAATACAGATAATTATGATGCACGTGTCTATTCATATGAACCATCCTTGGTCTATGCGTCTGGTGTGACAAGTTATGCCTATCATGGCATCAGAGCTGCGTTGCATGTATCTCTGCCGATATTTAAGTCATTTACATTCAATTGTAAGTTGGCAACAACCAAGTATTTCAACAGAGAAAGTATTGGTACAGCGTTGGAAATGATTGACAGTTCGCATCGTGAGGATTTACAATTACAAATAAGATATAAATTCTAATCAATATTATGATTTTTAGTATAATAAAATACGTTTGAATAGATTACATCTGAATGAAATAATAATTCTTATATCCCAGTTCCGGAAATGAAACTGGGATGTTTTATTAATGATATTTGTATTCCCGAAAAAGATAATCTTTTTGTTGTTTTTCAAATCACCATAATTTGTTTACACGCTGTTGTAAGCCTGAAAGGTTAAAAAGATCACAGGCACGGCTCCGATCTTCATCATTATTGCATTATTTGTTTTTTAATAACTCAGCACACGGTTTTTTGCAGGTGACCCAATAAATTCGTATCTTTGTCGCGGAATTAAGTTTATGACAGATTATGACTCGTAAAGATTTTGAAATAATGGCACCGGTCGGATCACGCGAAAATCTGGCTGCTGCTATCAATGCAGGTGCTGATTCAGTGTATTTTGGTATCGGAAAACTGAATATGCGCTCTCATTCTGCAAATCCGTTTAATATCGATGATTTGAAGGATATTGCTGCTATATGCCAACAACACGGAATTAAAAGCTATTTGACCGTAAATACGATAATATATGAAGAAGACATCGAGGTCATGCACGAAATTGTTGATGCGGCAAAGAGTGCGGGTATCTCTGCTGTTATAGCAAGCGATGTGGCTGTGATGACATACTGTCGTAAGGTCGGTCAGGAAGTTCATTTGTCAACTCAACTTAATATTTCTAATATTGAAGCCTTGAAATTCTATGCTCAGTTTGCCGATGTTGTTGTGCTGGCGCGTGAACTCAATATGTGGCAAGTGGCAGATATTCACAAACAAATTGAAGAACAGCATATATGTGGTCCTTCTGGTCAGTTGGTTCGAATCGAGATGTTCTGCCATGGGGCATTATGTATGGCAATAAGCGGAAAATGTTATTTAAGTCTTCAGAATGCTGGACGTAGTGCCAATCGTGGTGAATGTGTACAGATATGCAGACGAGGCTACGAAGTTACCGATTTGGAAACTGGCGATAAACTTAATATCGAAAACAAGTATATTATGTCGCCAAAGGACCTTAAAACCATAAGATTCATCGACATCATGATGAATGCTGGTGTAAGAGTCTTTAAAATTGAAGGACGTGCACGTGGACCGGAATATGTTCATACAGTTGTAAATTGTTATAACGAAGCGATAAATAAGGTTCTTGAAGGAAAAGGAACTGAAGAAGAATGGGAGAGATGTTGTGATAAATGGGATGAACAACTTTCAACCGTCTTTAACCGAGGCTTCTGGGACGGATATTATCAAGGACAGAAACTTGGTGAATGGTGCGAGGTCTATGGAAGTAAGGCAACAGAGAAAAAGGTATACGTCGGTAAATGTATAAAATACTTCTCAAATATCGGCGTTGCTGAATTTCTTATTGAAAATGTTGACTTACATGTGGGCGATAAGATTCTCGTTACTGGAGTAACAACTGGTGCCCTTATACAAACAGTCGATGAAATAAGATTTGATCTCGAACCGGTATCTGTTGCTACCCGTGGTCAACATGTCTCATTTAAAACAAACGAGAAAGTTCGACCAAACGACAAACTTTATTTACTTGTTAAACGAACTTTGGCATAAGATCAAATAGAACACTTTTGTTATTTTAAATATCGCAGCGAAAGGATGAAATAAGAAATATTTGTCTGAGATGGATGACACGGATATTACTCCACAACAAAAGAAACGCATATTATATTTAGTGTCACAAGAATATAAGGAACCCCCAATTTATGTTCCGGAGAGAGCCGAAAAACTATATCGGTTAGATGCCATTCGTGGCGCACGTTATCGCAAAATAGAAGAAATAGGTCACTCATTTATCTATGAACGCTATAAATAATAACAAAATTCATACAAAACTCAAATAACCGGCAGCCGTGGTTGTCGGTTATTATTTTTCCTAAAGAATTCAATCAAATAACAAATTCAATAGAAGTATTTTGCTGTTTCTGTTACAAGTTGTATCTTTGCATCGTAAACTACTTATAATCCCAATGTTATTCATCCTAATTCAATCCCCAATAAAAATATAATTCTTATAAATTATGACTTTTCTAACTCGCATAGAGAAACTATATAATCGACTATACTTTATAACCGAATTCTTCTCGGTATTATTTGAGGAGGTGGAATTCTATATAAAATATGTAATAGCAAAATTA
>JAGABW010000116.1 GCA_017614465.1 Bacteroidaceae bacterium
AGAACATGTGTCATGAAGTTGATGTTCAACTTACGGTTTTGTGTTCCATATACAGTACGTGTTGTGGTTATAAGTCCGATAGCACCACCTTTCTCGTTGAGTAGGGCAGCCTCACCATTGTTTTCACCATCCATGTCGAACGGACTTATGTCGCAACCGGCGTGAATCCATACTGGTAATCGTGGAGATGTCCATTCTGCGAAGTCTGATCGTTTTATGACCTGTTCATGACTTAAATAGTTTGGTCCTCCATGTCCTGTGTAATTCATAATAAGTGCACCTTCGTCCACTTGTTTTACAATGTCATTATAAGCATTGATATATGAATTTCCAGTTGCTGTTTGTATCACCTTATATGAATCCCAATATATTTTTCGTGTTGTATAATCGGGAAATAATTGTTCTATTTTGCTACATATGCTCTCAGCATCCAACATGTGAGCATTGACATTACCGTCGTCTGCCATGTAACAGATAGTATTCTTCCATGTTCCAACTTCCTCATTGTTGATGTATTTGATAAGTTTGTCAACAACTTTCTTGGCTTCATTCTCTGTTGTTACAGTAATACGACCAATACCGCAATCTTGTTTTTCCTTAAGTGGCTTTATTCCTTTGTTGTCATCCAACAATGTTATATATTCTTCTAATACATAACTGTCGGTATGACTGGTTGAATTGTCTGATTCATAGCATAAAAGATAATTGTCTGGAGATTTACTAATCATATTGGCTGTAATCATACGATTATCCCAAACACCATCACCGAAAAGACAGATGTTCTTTGGTCTGTTTGATGGAATATCGGCACAGTCATAGAGCATTTTCATTAATCTGCGATATGCTGTGACGTCGGGTGTGCCCGATGAAAACTCATTATACACTTGATCTGCTCTTACAACAGCACATTTTAGGTTTTCCTTTGCAGTGTGGGCGTCGGCTAATCTTTTAGCCTGATTCATTAACTTGCCATTTGTAGGAACTATAATAACCAAATCGACATTTCTGATAGAGTGAAGGTTCTGGTTTTCTATTGTTCCAACAATTTCTGGATTAGGAAAACTGCTGTTTGTGTTGATTGCAACATATGTTTCCTTGTTTGGATGTTCTGACACAACATCTGCTATATACGCATTGTCTGTCAAAGTACCTTTGATTTCATATGTAGATGCAGGAGAACTTACGCACAGGAGAATTGTGTTGCTGTTGGCTCCACTAATCTTGAACTTATTATTTCCTTTTGTGGTTGTGAATGCCAGATGTGTAAGACCTTCCAGACTTAGATTTCTCTTATAAAAGACTTTAATATAATCTAAATGTCCGGAAATGCCTGAAACTCTATCGTGGTCCAGCGTTATTGTGGATTTGGCTTTTGCACAATTCCAGTTAAATGTGGTAGCTATATCAACTCCGTACTCGTAATCACGTAGGGAACGATAAAACACGGTGTTCATGAATGTTGTGTCGTTGGCTGTGATAGCGAGTTTTGAGGAAGATGTACCAGCAGCAGAGAAACGAACTTCTAAAACAGCTTTCTTGTCACATATTCCAGGTAAATCTATAGAATAGTTTTTTTTCTTGCCGTTTGCAAAGTCATATCTCTCGTAGAATGTACGACCTGTATTTATATAACTATATTCGTCATTCTCTATAATGGCATGTTCATCAAACGACTGGGTTATGTTTGCGTTTGATGTAAAGGTGTTACTATTTAATGCTTTAGGACTTTCGCCTTGTTTTTCTGTAACGAAATAATATACGTATTGTGAATACGGATTATTGAAATGTTTGAATTCTGATGAAGAAGATGTTTTTCTTTCCCAACGTGTCAGTCCGAATGAATAAAACAGACATGAGCCGTCGCTGCGTCTGTATAAAGGAATCTCTGTGAGGTCATCACTTATATTCTCGATGTTTGTCTCTGGCAGTACAGGAAGGTTGTAGCCATATAGACAAACATTATCGGGATTATTGAATCCCATGCTTGATAGCTGACTCTTTGAGATAGAATATACACCGGCTTTGTTTACACGAATCTTCACCCACTTACCAGTTGTAAGCAGTGACTGGGTCGTATATCTGTTGGCTTTATCGTTGGCTTGTGCCATTGCAAATACAACAAACATCAAAGCGACTGTCAATGAAATGAATCTTCTTATCATTATTTATTTAATCCTTAATTCCAATACCTTACGACCTTCAATATAACCTGTCAGATGTTGATTCTCACATACTGGCCCTGTACCTGCTGGAGTACCTGTGAAAATGATATCTCCGGTTTTTAATGTGAAAAACTGACTCGCATATGCTATAATCTTGTCGATACTATGCAGCATATCGCCTGTCCAGCCTTTTTGAACGTCTTTACCATCAATCTCAAGATTGAAATGGATGTCGTTTACTGGCGGAAGTTCAGATTTGTTGACGAACTTGCCTATGGCTGCTGAATAATCAAAAGATTTGCATATCTCCCACGGTAAACCTTCGGCACGTAATTTCTCTTGTAGGTCACGTGCTGTGAAGTCTATCCCGACGGTTAGTTCTTCGTAGTATCTGTGAGCAAATCTCTCAGATATGTTTTTTCCTAATCTGCAGATTTTTACAACAATCTCGGCTTCGTAATCGAAACGTTGTGCAAAATCAGGAATGAAGAACGGCTTGTTTTCTCTTATAACCGCTGTTTCGGGTTTTGAGAACAGAACAGGCTCCTTTAATAATAACGTATTATTTAACTCTTTATTGTGTTCGGCATAATTCATGCCGACTGCAAGAATTTTCACTTTATTATTATTTTTTGATTATCAGTTTGATATTATATTTCTCTTAGATAAATAGTCATTAATGCTTTATTACCATCCGAAAATTCGTGAAAAGTCATTCCATGTAGCAAGTATCATTAATGCGATGATAATCATAAATCCTACATATTGAGCAATTTCCAGAACTTTCTCTGATGGTTTTCTTCTTGTTATGATTTCATATATTGCGAATACAGCATGTCCGCCGTCTAAGGCAGGAATAGGAAGTACGTTCATCACTCCTAATGCGATAGAAAGCAATGCTGTCAGCAACCAGAA
>JAGABW010000117.1 GCA_017614465.1 Bacteroidaceae bacterium
CTGGACCGGGAAACCATGGTTCTTCCTCGTATTGATCATACTCGTTGCATAGGTTGTGGCCGTTGTTATATTTCATGTATGGATGGTGGGCATCAAGCCAGTACTTTTGATATTGCCACTCGCCAGTCACATATAAATGGTTCTCGATGTGTAGGTTGTCATCTTTGTCGTCTTGTATGTCCTGTAGATGCCATAGGTCTTGGTAACCGATTCAGTAAGAAAGATTAGTTTGTGCATTCTTAATTCTATATAATCAGATTATATTATAAACATATCCGAATAGCAGTCGAAAATGCTTTGAGGATATGTTTTTGTTATTTGTTTTTATATAATAATATGATGGGTTATTATTTGTAACAATAAATAATGATTGTAAATAGGGAGGAAAATATGCCCCAAGAAGTATATGAAATATAGTGTTTTGAGCAATTTTTCTGTATGAAATTTCTCAGAAACGCTCAAAATGAGCATGTTTGTTTTTTTTATTGCTCAAAAATATGAAAAGTGGGAAATAAATTGATATATCATTTTGTCTATTGAGAATTATTATTTAATTTTGCATCCGAAATAAAACGCAAAAAATATGTTGAAAATTATTGTATTAGCAAAGCAGGTTCCTGACACTCATAATGTAGGACCTGAGGCTATGACTCCAGAGGGAACAGTAAATCGTGCTGCTTTGCCTACAGTGTTCAATCCTGAAGATTTGAACGCATTGGAGCAAGCTTTACGATTGAAAGAACAAGTTCCAGGAAGCACTATTACCATGTTGACAATGGGACTTCCTAAGGCTGCTGAAGTTTTGCGCGAAGGTGTTTATCGTGGCGCAGATGAAGGTATATTGCTTACAGACCGTGCACTTGGCGGTGCAGACACACTTGCAACAAGTTATAGTCTTGCTCAGGCTATTCGCAAGGTCGGTGATTATGATATTATTCTTTGTGGACGTCAGGCTATTGACGGTGATACTGCACAAGTAGGTCCACAAGTTGCAGAAAAACTTGGACTCCCTCAGATAACTTATACTGAAGAGATTCTTTCATGTGAAAATGGAAAGATTGTTGCTCGTCGTCATATTGACGGTGGGGTAGAAACAGTTGAAGGTCCTCTCCCTATAGTTGTAACAGTAAACGGAAGCGCTGCACCTTGCCGTGTTCGCAACGTGAAGCGTGTTATGGCTAATAAGCACAAAGAATTTACAACTTGGGGCGCAGCCGATATCGATGCTGATCCAATGCAGATTGGTAAGGCTGGTAGTCCAACAAATGTGAAGACTGTAAAGAGTATTGTATTTAAAGCAAAGGAAACAAAACAGCTCACAGCAAGCGACGAAGATATTAATAACCTGATGAAAGAACTCATCGAGAGCAATACCATTGGGTAAGATGCTCTAATAAATATAAATTAATATAAATGAATAACGTATTCGTATATATAGAAATAGGTGAACAGAATAAAGTTGCAGATGTAAGTCTGGAACTTCTCACCAAAGGACGCAAATTGGCTACACAATTGGGCGTTGAACTCGAATGTATATGTATTGGCAGCAAGCTCGATGGAATTGAAACTCAGGTTATGCCATATGGAGTAGATAAAGTGCATGTATTTGACGATGCACGTCTGTTCCCTTATACATCACTGCCTCACACAGCAGCAGTAGTAAACCTCTTTAAAGAGGAAAATCCACAAATCTGTTTGATGGGTGCAACAGTTATCGGACGTGACTTAGGTCCGCGTGTGTCATCTGCTTTGCATTCAGGACTTACTGCAGACTGTACTCAGTTGGAGATTGATGACTTTGACATGAAGGTTAAGGAAGGCGATACATTTGTTGAGAAGCACTATGACAATCAGCTTATGCAAATCCGTCCTGCTTTCGGTGGTTCAATCATCGCAACAATCGTAAACCCAGAACATCGTCCACAGATGGCAACAGTACGTGACGGTGTGATGAAGAAAGAAATATTAGACGTAAATTATAAAGGTCAGGTAATTAAGCATAATCCTGCAGATTATATCGATGATGCAGCATATGTTGTAAAGGTACTTGAACGTCACGTAGAAGAAGCAAAACACAACCTTAAGGGTGCAAATATCGTTGTTGCCGGCGGTTATGGTGTTGGTTCAAAAGAAGGATTCGAACAATTGTTCCAACTTGCTCACGAACTTCACGCAGAAGTAGGAGCAAGCCGTGCTGCAGTTGACGCAGGATGGGTTGATCATGATCGTCAGATTGGTCAGACTGGTGTGACTGTACGTCCAAAGGTATATATCGCTTGTGGTATCAGTGGCGCTATTCAGCATATCGCTGGAATGAAGGAATCTGGTATCATTATCAGCATCAATAACGACCCTAATGCTCCAATCAATCAGATTGCAGACTATAATATTCAAGGTAATATTGAAGAGGTCGTTCCAAAACTAATCAAGTATTATAAAGCAAACAGTAAGTAATCATGAATTCATATACAGATATACCTGAAATAAAATTTCATATGCAGCATCCTATGATGCAGCATATCGCAGAATTGAAAGAACGCAATTACGCAGATGCAGGCAAGTATGATTACGCTCCTGTTGATTTCGAAGATGCTATGGACAGTTACGACAAAGTACTCGAAGTAGTAGGCGAAATTAATGCGAACATAATCGCTCCAAATGCAGAAAGCGTAGATATGGAAGGTCCTCATTGTGAAAATGGTCGTGTTCGTTATGCGAGCAAGACATATGAGAATCTCGATGCTACAAATAAAGCAGGTCTTAATGGTATGACAATGCCAAGACGTTATCAGGGATTGAACTTACCAGTAGTTGTTTATACTGCTGCTAATGAAATCGTTAGTTCTGGTGACGCAGGATTCGAAAATATATGGAGTCTTCAGGATTGTATCGAAACTCTCTATTGTTTCGGTTCTGAAGAACAGCGTCAGAAATATATCCCACGCATCTGCGCTGGTGAGACAATGTCAATGGACTTGACAGAACCTGATGCTGGTAGTGACTTGCAGTCTGTTATGCTCAAGGCTACATATGACGAAAAAGAAGGATGCTGGTTCCTTAACGGTGTAAAGCGCTTCATTACTAATGGTGACAGTGATATTCACTTGGTACTTGCTCGTAGTGAAGAGGGTACACGTGACGGACGTGGTTTGTCTATGTTTATTTATGACAAGCGCAACGGTGGTGTTGATGTTCGTCGTATCGAGCACAAACTTGGTATTCATGGAAGTCCAACATGTGAGTTGACCTATAAGAATGCACGT
This sequence comes from Bacteroidaceae bacterium, assembly GCA_017614465.1. Classification (GTDB taxonomy): domain Bacteria; phylum Bacteroidota; class Bacteroidia; order Bacteroidales; family Bacteroidaceae; genus Colivivens. The sequence goes on from JAGABW010000117.1 coordinate 3,264, forward strand.
GCAGAAATCTGTGGTGACCGTAAGTTAGGACTTATCCGCTATGTGATGTCTCTTATGAATGGTGCTCGTCTTGGTATCGCAGCTCAGTCTGTTGGTATTCAGCAAGCAGCATACGAAGAAGCATTAGCATATGCAAATGACCGTCGTCAGTTCGGTAAGGAAATTATCAACTTCCCAGCTGTTTACGATATGATTGCTACAATCAAGGCAAAACTTGATGCTGGTCGTAGTCTTTTATATCAGTGCGCTCGTTATGTAGATATTTACAAAGCTTTGGAAGACGAAGCACGTGAACGCACTCTTGCTCCAGAAGAACGTGCTGAGATGAAGAAATATCAGCGTTTGGCTGATGCATTCACTCCTCTTGCAAAGGGTATGAATGCTGAATTCAGCAACCAAAGTGCATACGATGCTATTCAGGTTCATGGAGGTAGCGGTTACATGCAAGAATATAAGTGTCAGCGTTTGTATCGTGATGCTCGTATAACAAGTATATATGAGGGTACTACTCAGTTGCAGGTTGTTGCTGCATTGAGATATATCACAAGCGGTACTTATATGAATGTTATCAAGGAACAAGAAGCTCAGTTTGATAATATCGATGCTGCTTTCGCTCCACAACTTGACAGAATCAAGGCAATGGCTGCTAAGTTGGAAGAATGTATCGAATATGTAAATAAGTTGGAAAATCAGGACGTATTGGAATTCTGTGGAAGAAAACTTTACGAAATGACAGCTTATACTATCATGAGCCAATTGATTTTGGCTGATACATTGCGCGATCAGGAACTCTTCGGTAAGAGTTTGGTTGTATTCATCAACCACGCAGAAAGTGAAATCGCACGTCATGCAAATTACATCAAACGTATGAATGCTGATGTGTTGACAAGCTACAGCAGATAATTCTCAACGAGAAATATTACTGAAGTTAACATATTTACGGGGGGCATATCGAGATGATATGTCCCTTTTTTGTGTAATAACACCTCCTTTTCCTACATATATTTGAGTAATATCAAAGAAAAACCATAAAAAATCCCTTTGAACAAAACAAAATAATTATATTTGCGACTATTAAACTTATGAGCATTCTATGAAGGAAATTATTAAAGTCTTTTTACACCGATTATCTAACAGTCCTCGAAGATTTCCTGTTGAGGCTGTTATGGGATTAGCATTCTTTGTTATATCAGCCTTGTACACATATTACACTGATAAGGTTGATGTTGAAAAACTTATGTCACATGGTATTAACGAAGAGATATTGTATTTCTTTGTTCCCCTAATAATACTTACCTTCAGTTTGCATAAGATTAACCGATGGGCTTATATAGCATCAGGCTTCTTGTTTCTGCCTTTGATGTCACTTAATTTGACCTCGTTTATATGGACATACGGTTTTTTCTTTACGTATGTTCTGGCTGCAATACTCCTTCTGTTTGGAACTTCCTGGATGAACAATAAGCACTTTGCATCACATGTCATCCATGTGTTGTCGCAATTATGCTTAGGTCTGATAGTATCGGGGCTTCTCACACTTGCCGTATTCGCAATTGTCGGTTCATTCATTTATATATTCGCACTTGATGTCGATACCGATATTTATACATATATTACAGAGTTTATATGGTTCGGAGTTACTCCTCAGGTATGTTTCACACTTATCTCAAACAAAGAATACGATCTACATGAGCCAAATAAGGCCATAAGGCTGATTCTTAATTTTATATTATCGCCAGCAGTCATAATATATACCATTATTCTTTATGCTTATTTTATCAAGATTGTTCTAAGATGGGATTTGCCTAAGGGTGGAGTTGCATGGATGGTTATGGCGTTCATATCAGTCACTATGTTGGGACGATTGGTTCAGTATATCCTTTCTACACGTTATTTTGACTGGTTCTATCGCTATTTCTCTATAATTGCCGTACCACCATTGATAATGTTCTGGGTTGGCTTTATATACAGAATACGTCTGTATAGTTTCACTGAGAGCCGTTTTTATCTGTTGCTCGCCGGAATACTTATGACATTGTTTGTTATAATGTTGATTTGGCGCCCGTTCCGTCGTTTTCAGATAATGACCTTGATATTGGCTGCAACCATATGCGTTTTCACGTATATCCCTAATATCTCGGCGAAAACTATAGGATTGAATTGTCAGAAAGCTCGTCTTGAAAACCTTATGAAAACTCTGCAACTTACAGATCCTAAAACTGGTAAATTTGTGCAGAACCTCGATTTAAAGGAGATAAATAAGGATAGTGTGAAATGTATGCAATTTACTGAGGTTACTGATATTGTCACTTATGTGTCTGAGAATATGTCTTCAAAGGATTTCAAGGCTCAATATGGTGAATGGAAGTGGTCGGCAGGAGATTTCACATGTACTCCCGATTTCTCAGAAACAAAGTATTATTACCTTAATACTCCTGTCAACTTAGGAAAATACAATATTCTTCTTAGTGACGGATATACTATGCAAAATAAGGATTGTATCGTTAAGATAGAACGAAATGATGAATTAGTGCTTATCTACGATGTGAAAGACCGACTCA
>JAGABW010000118.1 GCA_017614465.1 Bacteroidaceae bacterium
ATTACCTTAATACTCCTGTCAACTTAGGAAAATACAATATTCTTCTTAGTGACGGATATACTATGCAAAATAAGGATTGTATCGTTAAGATAGAACGAAATGATGAATTAGTGCTTATCTACGATGTGAAAGACCGACTCAAAAAGCATCCTGAATTAATGAAAAATCCATCAAGTTTGTTGGTTTGGAGCAACGATTCACTAATGGTCGTCCTTAAGGATATGGAATTTGTTGACAAAGAGTTGGAAAGTGTGTCTTACGAGTTTATGTTGTTTAAGAAGTCAAGATAAAGCATTTAGCCACAATTATTTATAATCATGGCGCTGTGCGCAATTGAAAATTGACAATTATTTCTAAACTCCTAAATCCTTCAACTTTCAATTTTCAATTTGCTATGTTATAGCGTAGTACATTTGATATTGTTTCAACATCATTCTTTTTTGTATCAACATAAGAATGATGTTTTTTTATGTTGAAATAATCGAATACATTTGCAGCAGTTAAATTGTACGTGTTTATTATGCAACTATGTTTATAATGAATATCTAATTGAGATATTAAAAGCATAGATATAAAACAATTGAGTGTATTAATTATTTAGAACTAATTTAAATCCTACTGAAATGAAAGCAGTGAAAATATTATTTATTACTATTGCCTTGGCGAGTGTATCGTTAACGATTAATGCCAAGAATTACTATGTTGCCGTGAATGGTTCTGGTTCTGGAACAATCTCTTCTCCTTATGGTACAATCGCTCAAGCAGCTAATCAAGCTTCTGCTGGTGATACTGTATTTATTGCAGGTGGTGTTTATAGCGAGATGAGCATCAAACCAAAGAATTCTGGTAGTCAGGCTAAAGGATTTATAGTTTTCTGTAGCTGGCCTAATACAGGCAGAGTGGTTTTGACTAAGAATAATAATGTGAGCAGTGATGAATCAAATGCAATATTTGATCTTGCAGATCGCAGTTATATCTGGTTGGAGGACATGAATTTCCAAAACATGACCTATGTACAATCATGTGTCAGTTTGGCTCGTGCCTCTAATTGTGTAGTAACTGGGTGTAAGTTCAAGAAAATTGGTATTGAAGAGATTGCAGAAGCTCGGGGTGGCGGTTCAATGTTATGGATGAATGGTTCTCAGGATTGTGTGGTTAGTAATTGTTACTTCAATACGATTACTGGTGATGCAGTCGGTTTTGTTGGTCAGAGTACAAAGCGAAATCTGTTCTGTGGTAACACTTTTGTGAATTTAAAAGGAAAGAAACGTAGTTGGGATACAGGCGGACATAAGTTCTCAAGTGGTATCACAGGCTCAGATACCAGTTTTGGCGATAACTTGTTATGCTTCAATCATTTCACAGGTGGACAGGATGCGATATGGTTGGATCGTGATGGTAGCAGTAATATAATTGTACGTAACTTTGGTAATGGCTGTCAGCGTCTTGTGTTTAATGAGTCAAGATGTGCACGAAACTGGATACAAGAAAATGTCGCAATCAACATGCAGGAGGCTGGATATCGTTCAGCACTATATGATGGAACAAACTGGAGTTTTGATTCACGTTATATAAATAATGTAGCATACAATTGCAAGTATGGTATATATCTACATAAGTCAAAACATAATGAGGTAAGAAATAATATAATATACAATAGTACCAATTATAACCTTATTATGACTGACTCTGCATTTCATTATGGTAGTAACTATTTCAGAAATAACTTATGGCGTTCAACATCAAAAACAACAAGTATTCAATATAAAGGTAAGGACGTTACACCATATTCATTCGGTAGTAGTATAGGTGAGACAGGTGGAATATATTATAAATCTCCAGCTTTTATCGGAACTAATGCAGAACCATCAAGTTATATGCTTCAAACATCAAGCCCATGTATTGGAGCTGGTGATGGAGGTATTGATATGGGTGCTTATCCTCTTTATTCATTCAGCGACATGGGATGTGATACCTTGCGCTCTTCTTCTCAAATACAGCCATATTTTGAAAATATAGTTACAGAAGTTCTTCGTGGAGAACAATTTGATATAAATGTGCGTTTGGTGAAAGCTGCGTCAGAACCAGTCAATATTAAACTAATTCCTGTTGCAGGAGATGCTCAGGAAAATGTAGATTATATATTGTCAGATAATAATGTTACTTTTCAACCTGGAGAGACATCAAAGTCTGTATCAATAAGTTTTGTTGGTGAGGAATCAAATTTCGGTAAATTACTTTTATTACGACTTTGTGATGAGAATTTCGTTCCATATAATGCAAGAAGTTATACAGCTTTTAAACTTATAACTCGCGAAGAACATGATGCATTACTGAATACCGATTTGTATCTTGAGGCTGAGAATAGCACTATTGGCTCACTTTGGCAATTGTCAAATGATAGTAAAGCCTCTGGAGGTAAATATGTGACAATTAAGAGTGGTAACAATAGTAACAATAATGCACCGACTGAGTCAAATGGCCTAATCGGTATAGACTTTGAGATATCACGCCCAACGACATATGTGTTATGGCTTCGTACAATTTGTCCTTCAGCAAATGATGATTCTTTCTGGTTGCGTATTGATAATGAAGAGTGGTCTTCGTGGAATGGTATACCTATTTCCTCTTCATGGCAGTGGAATCAATGTCCACGAACTTATACAATGCTTGAAGGTAAACATACATTATATATCGGATATCGTGAGGATGGGGCAAAACTGGATAAACTGATGTTCTCTTGTATTGGAACAGAACCTGAGGGTATGGGAAGTGATGTAACTTCAGTTTCAACGATAGAGAAATTCCCATCAGAGATTGTTGATATCTCATATTATGATATGACAGGACGTAAGTTACCAACAAAACCATCGTGTGGTATTACCATAAAGCGAATACAATATAAAGATGGTACTGTTAAGTGCGAGAAGTGCATGTTAATAAAATAATTTTTCATAAAAAATGTTAGTGTTTAGATAGGATGTCCCGTAGTTTGTAGGCGTACAAACTACGGGATTATTTTAGTCTGTGATACTTAATTTAGTTATATATATTTATTCTGTTATTTATGAGAATTTGGGACCATTATTAGATATTGTTTCAACGTTGTTATGAATTGTTTCAACATAAATTAATCGTTTTTGGGGGATTAGAGAATGATATATCTTTGCATTGATAAACTCATACGCAATAGTTATTAGAAATGGTGGAGATAACGAATTTTAAAAAACTGATTCTCAAGATATATATCAATAATTGAGTGTATCTTCAATATTAATTTTAAACTTAAATTTTACTGAGATGAAACAGGTGAAAACATTATTTATTATCGTTCTCTTGACATGTATATCATCCATGATATATGCCAAGAATTACTATGTTGCCGTTAATGGTTCCGGCTCGGGAACTAGCTCTTCTCCTTATGGTACTATCGCTCAAGCTGCTAAACAGGCTTCAGCAGGTGATACTATATTTATCAAAGGTGGTTCTTATAGTGAAATGAGTATCAAACCAACGAATTCTGGTAGTCAGGCTAAAGGATGTATTGTCTTTTGTAATTGGCCAAATACCGGAAGAGTAGTTTTGAAAAAGAAGAACAATGTAAGTAGCGATAAGTCAAATTCAATTTTCGATATAAGTAACAAAAGTTACATATGGTTGCAAGGATTGAATTTTGAAGGTATGACTTATGTGAAGTCTTGTATTAACATGGCTAATTCTTCTAATTGTGTAGTAACTGCATGTAAATTTAAGAATATTGGAACTGAAGCAGTTGCAGATGCATGGGATGGTAGTGCTATGATATGGATGAACAATTCTAAATATTGTACAGTTAGTAATTCATATTTCAATAATATCATAGGTGATGGTATTTCTTATGTAGGGTCAAACACTAAAGGAAATTTGCTATGTGGTAACACTTTTGTGAATTTAAAAGGAAAGAAACGCGGTTGGGCCACTGATGGTGGTAAGTTCTCAAGTGGTATCACAGGACAAGACAATACTTATGGTGATAATCTTATGTGCTTTAACTATTTTAGTGGAGGCTCAAATGGTGTTTGGTTGGATAGAGATGGTAGCACAAGTGTCCTTGTTCGTAACTTTGGTAATGGTGGTTCACTCCTTATATTTAATGAATCAAGATGCTCACGTAACTGGATTCAGGAGAACGTAGCCATAAATATGTCTGATGCAGGTTTCCGCTCTGCTTCATATGGCGGAACTAACCCAAGTTATGATTCACGTTATATTAATAATGTCGTTTATAACTCTAAATTTGGTATTTATCTACATAAGTCACATCATAATGAGGTAAGAAACAATATCGTATATAATAGTTCCAATTACAATCTTGTGATGACTGACTCTGCTTGTTTTCATGGAGAAAACTATTTTAGAAATAATTTCTGGCGTTCAACATCAAAGACTTCAAGTATTCAGTATAAAGGCAAGGCTGTTACACCATCATCCTTTGCAAGCAGTGTAGGTGAGACAGGCGGTATTTATACCAATACTCCTGATTTTGTCTCTACAGGTAGCAGTCCTGCGAACTATATGCTTAAATCAAGCAGCCAATGTATAAAGGCTGGTGATGGAGGTATTGATATGGGGGCTTATCCTCTTTATTCATACAGCGATATGGGATGCGATACCTTGCGTAAATCAGATCTTGTCCAACCTTATTTTGAGAATGTCATCACAGAGGTTAAACGTGGACAGTCATATTCAGTAACTATACGTCTAATGAAGTCTGTAACAAAAGCCGCTACTGTAAATATTATACCAGTGGCTGGTGATGCAAAACAAAATACAGATTTTACTCTCTCAAGCAGTTCAGTAACTTTCCAACCAGGCGAAACCTCAAAGACTATAACAATTAGTTTCATGGGAGTTGATTCTGAATTTAACAAATTACTCCTATTAAGACTTTGTAATAGTAATTCTGTTCCTTATGATGCTAAAGGTTATGCTGCGTTTAAACTCATTACGTCACAAACTGGACATGTTTACAGTGTATCTCAAATCGTAGCAGGAGCAAAACATGATGTTAGTCTTTCAGGCATAGATTTCTGTTCTTGGAGTGGCATAGGTGCCAATTCAGTGTCTACAGGTGTTCTTGAAAATAACTATGGTGGCGGCGCAAGTGTTGAAGGCGGTACTCTCCTTTATGGTGATGGCGATGTGAATAACCTGAAATATGCAAACTTGACAGGTTGCACGAAATTAACCATTAATGGTACAGATGGTGTTGTAATTCGTGCTCTCTTCAATCGTCAAACAGCAAGTGGTAGTGATTATATTGAGAAATCAGGAACTATAACTGATGGAAAATATGAAATCAACTTAAGTGATGTGTCAAGCTCATATGTTCATCTTAATGCAATAAAGACAGGTTGGGGCTCAGCATCAGGAAGCATAAATAGTATTTATGTGACAGATCCTAATAGTCCAATAGATTATAGTCTGTCAGGTTCTGGTAGCCTTTCATCAAGTGCGCTCAAAGCATTGTCAGATCTAACAGCAAAGAATATTGATGCAACAGGTTTAACAAATGACGAAGCCATCATGCTTAACGTAGCCAACAAGAACTGTCTTATTTATGTCGATAAAGCCAGTCGTTTGTTGAATACTCAAAATGTAGTTGTAAAAGAAGGTGACAACTATACTTGTTCAAATTTAGTGTTGACAGATTTTGCAGGAACCTACAAAGAGACTGCAACAGCGTGGCTTGCTGGCGGCTCAGTTACAGGCAGCAATGCAAGTTGGCAAGCAAATGATAATGGTGGCTATACCTACTCATGGAATGTTAGTAGCAGTTCAGTAGAAATCTTCCATAACCTTGTAGGTAAGGAGACATATAATAAACTCAATATTGAAACCAGTGAATTTACCGCCCCTTGGGGTGTACGTTTCTACGACAGCGATGGTCAGTCTATCACAAGTCAAGGTTATTGGGCTGGTCAGACCTCAAATAATCTGACTAAAGTAATTGATATAGATTCTCTCTTCACAGCCAATGAAGTATCATCCCGTCGAGGTGACATAAAGTCTGTAAGTATTTATAATATCAATGCTTCAGACAATGGTAAGATGACTCTTAAGAATATGTACCTCACTAAGGAAATCTCCAACGCAACAGCATGGTTGAGTGGTGGAAGTGTCAGTGGTAACAATGCAACTTGGACAGAGTCAGTCAATGGTGGCTATTCATTCACATGGACAGGTACAAACAATTCAGTAGAAATCTTCCATAATATCTTGGGAAAGACTCAATATAGCACTCTTGTCGTTGAGACATCCGAATTCACCTCTCCATGGGGAGTTCGTTTCTACGATAGCGACGGCACTCTTATTGCTGAACAAGGCTATTGGAATGGTCAGAATGCCAACAACTTAATAAAAGAGATCAATATAGATTCATTGTTAGCGGCTAAGGATGTTAGTGGTATGCGTACGTCTCTCAAGACTATCTCTCTATATAGTATAGGTGAAAATGGAAAGGTGACAGTCAAGAATATGTATCTCACCGAGTATAGAAAGGGACAATATTATTCGTTCTATTCACCTTATAATATCACAGCTACGAATGCAACATGTTATCTGACAGTTGATACATTCTCACCAGCATGGGTGCCATTTAATGCAAATGTTCCAGGAGAATTTGATGCATATGTATTGAACAATGCAGGTGGTACGGTTACAGTTAATCCAACTTCATCAATGTCGGCTAATCGTCCTGTATTGTTGAGCGGAAATGGTGTTGCTGTGGTACGTAGTTCAAATGTCACAGTCAATGCAACTGATAATTTGGTTAATGGCAGTTTCGTTGGAGTATATGACAGAACAAAACTTGAGTCAGGTTCATATTCATTTGTTAAGATCAACGATGTCGATGGTATTTCTTTCACAGAGGTAACATCCAATGATACTCAGTATGCTTATCCTCTACATGCTTATGTGTCAAAGAATATCGATCCTTCTATTGTTAAGTCAATCAGTAAGTTAGTTGCTGGTGAGGATCCTAACGAGAATGAAGAAGCTATGGTAATTAATAATAAATATTCAGAAATGTCTGAAATTCATAATATATACGATATTACAGGTTCTAAAGTTAACAAACTACAGAAGGGTATTAAGATTATTAGGATGACTGATGGCGCGACAAAGAAAGTGTTAGTCAGATAAACATGTTATTATGTTGGGTGCGAACGTGCAGGAATAAGTTATGTTCGTGATTTTTATTGATATTCACCTTAAAACAACAATCAGGTCATGATACGTTCGCACCTTTTATTTATAATAAGGTTTATAAATGCTTATTTTAACGTATAGATTAAACAAAAATGATTAACTTTGCATAAGATGTACGACGGAAAATGATAAATCTTTGATTAGGACATCAAAATCCAACATTAAGAACAAACTAACCAACAATATTTTAATTATGAAGAAAGTATATCTGATGATGTTTCTGGCTAACATGGCGGCTTCGTCTTATGCACAGGAAAAGTTTGAGTTAGGTAAACCAAATGATGACAATTATCGTTATTTGGATAGTTATCTGGCCCTAAAAGAGTATATCGACTACTCTAAATATCCGAACTTTAAGTTG
>JAGABW010000119.1 GCA_017614465.1 Bacteroidaceae bacterium
CTTCTTGGGGCATATTTTCCTCCCTATTTACAATCATTATTTATTGTTACAAATAATAACCCATCATATTATTATATAAAAACAAATAACAAAAACATATCCTCAAAGCATTTTCGACTGCAATGCGGATATGTTTATAAATAATCTGATTATATAGATTTAAGAATGCACAAACTAATCTTTCTTACTGAATCGATTACCAAGACCTATAGCATCTACAGGACATACAAGACGACAAAGATGACAACCTACACATCGAGAACCATTTATATGTGACTGGCGAGTGGCAATATCAAAAGTAATGGCTTGATGCCCACCATCCATACATGAAATATAACAACGGCCACAACCTATGCAACGAGTATGATCAATACGAGGAAGAACCATGGTTTCCCGATCCAGATCCATCGGAGTAACAAAATCCGGCAACCGTTCCCCTACCAACTCATCCAGATGTTTTATGCCACGTTCTTGCATATAAGTCTGTAACCCTAATATCAAATCATCAATGATACGATATCCATACTGCATCACGGCTGTACAAATCTGCACATTACGACAACCCAACTGAATAAAATCGAGTGCATCACGCCACGTTTCGATTCCTCCGATACCACTAAATTGAATTTGACTCAAAAGCGGATTGGATGCCATTTCATATATAAAACGTAAGGATATCGGTTTCACAGCACGACCTGAATAACCGGAGACTGTCCATTTATCACTCACTGCCGACTGGGGCGACATGGTTATACTCTTTATTGTATTTATAGCAGAGATGGCATCTGCCCCACCAAAATATGCACCCATGGCTGGACTATTGATATTAGTTATGTTTGGTGTCATTTTAGGAATGACCGGGATTGTCACATTACGCTTCACATAAGCTGTATAGAATGTCACCAATTCGGGATTCTGTCCCACATCGCTTCCCATACCGGTTTGTTTCATCTGAGGACAAGAAAAATTGAGTTCTACGGCATCACATCCTGCATCTTCAGCCATCTTTGCCAATTCGCTCCATTCCTCTTCCGATTGTCCCATTATAGAAGCTATCACAATCTTAGTTGGATAATCTTTCTTTAAACGTCGCAATATATCAAAATCGACCTGATATGGATTCTCTGACAATTGTTCCATGTTTCTAAAACCATAAAACGACAGATTATCCTTCACTGCATCGAAGCGTGGTGACACCTCATGAATATCCTGTTTACAGATAGTTTTATAAAAAACTCCAGCCCAGCCCATTTCAAATGCACGTGATACCATATCGTAATTGGTACATATGGCAGACGAAGCGAGGAAAAATGGATTTTCGCATGGAATACCGCAAAAAGTGATTTCGAGTGATGGGACATCCGTTTTTATTGTGGTTTTATCAACTTTCTGGCAAGCAAACAACTCACGAATACGTATCGGATGATCATAATGGATACAAGCCTTCTCTGCTTGCAGCAGGTCATCTTCACTACAATCCGCAATCCATTGCCATGCGTATTTTTGATTATCAAACCTTACGGCACGGATTGCCCTTGCAGGGTCCCCCTTAGAGCACGCTTTAGTACAAGGAGCATCCTCGCATAACAAACAGCGTGTAACTTCTTCATAATTGTTTAGCATAATCAGGTAATTTAATAGTGGATATCAATATCATGCAAAAATAAATAATATTTGGAAAATCACACAATTTTAAACGAAAAAAATAAAAATATAATTTTCACTACACACCTCAATATTCATACATCTTATCAATAATCATACATCTTATCAATAATCATACATCTTATCAATAATCGGGTAAAAAAAATTAATCATTCAGACAGGGAAAGACCCTCCATCTGTTGATGTTACTTTTTCAATACTAAAAACGCTGTATAGCACCCTACAAAGCCTATCTTAGCATAAAAATGTATCAAAATCGAAAGCGACAAACACCTCCATATAACATAAGTGAAAATATGTGAAACATAATCGAAAGAAAAAATTTTTAAAGAATTTGTACACATATATAAAAAAGCATATCTTTGCCACCGACTAATGTAAATCATACATTTTTAAGGTAAAAATTAATATTAATTAAATCTTTAATAAAATGAAAAAATTCCTTGTCACATCATTAATGGCATTTATGTCATTATGCGTATTTGGTGCCGATGTAACTCTTACTGTCAACAACACCAAATATCAATACATAAAAGGATTCGGAGCGTTTGTCTGTAGCCCTGGATTTCAATATGGTCACATGTCTGACAACGAAATTCGTCAGGTGTGGGGACCAAATAGTACCCTCAAGTGTAATATCATGAGACTTTATATTCCAATCGGAGAGAATAGTTTCTCTCAGTCTCTATCTACTGCGAGATTGGCAAAAAGCCTTGGAGCAATCGTTTTTGCTTCTCCATGGTCAATGCCCGCTGATATGAAGACTTACAATACAATTAACGCAAATGCAAATGGAAATGAAAACAAACTGAAGACATCAAGTTATGGTGCATATGCTAACTATTTGAATAACTATGTTTCATATCTGAAAAATAACGGAGTTAACTTGGATGCTATTTCTATCCAAAATGAGCCAGACTGGAAGTGCGATTATGCAGGATGTATTTTCTCTACTTCTGAAATGGTTAACTTCTTGGCAAATCATGCTAACAAGATTAATTGTAAGGTAATCGCACCTGAGACAATCGGTATGTCTGACAATTATGCCAACGCCTTATATAATTCATCTGCAGCACTTGCAAACTTTGAGATTTACGGTGGTCACCAATATGCTGGTATAGGTAATTCTTTCAAGAATCTTGCTAATAAAGGAAAAGAATTGTGGATGACTGAGTATTTGATGAACTGGACTGAAGGTAATCAAGGAGAAAATCGTAATTTCGATTATTCTAAAGACGGTATGAGTTTTGCAACAGCTATCAACAACTGTATGATCAACAACGTGAACGCTTGGATTCACTATGCTGCAAAACGTTTCTACGCTCTCATGGGAGACGGACAACGTGGAACTACTTCCGGACAAATCACTAAGCGAGGTTACATCATGGGAAACTTCTCAAAATATCTTGCTGGAAGTACACGTATCGGTTCTTCATTCTCAAATAATAACCTCAGCGGATCTGCATACCTCTCACAAACAGGTGATACAGTTTTTGCAATTGTTATCAACTCAAGCAATAACACACATAATCTTAAAGTATCACTTCCTTTCACTACAAGAGCTGGTAAGCAAGTGGTTACATCACAGTCTAAAAATCTGCAAGAGCAGAACCTTTCTTTCTCAGGCGGCACATCACAACCTTCTGTTACAATCGAACCAGCAAGTATCAGTACTTTGATATTCGTGGTTGGAGCAACAATAAAGGATGAAATCGTTGCTGGTGAAAAAGGCGAAATGACACTTGCTGCATGTCCATTCAATTCATGGAACGGCGCTGGTGCTAACGCATCTTCAACTGGAAGTATCGCCAACAACTATAATAGCGGTGAACTGAATAGCGGTAGTCTTGTATATGGTGACAACGAAGTTAGCAACCTCAAGTATGCAGACCTTACAGGTAGCAAGAAACTCACTGTCTATGGTACTGACGGTCTCGAAATCCGTGCACTGTTCAATCGTCAAACAGCATCAGGAAGCGATTATGTAGAAAAAACAGGAACTATCTCAGAAGGTAAACTTGTTATCAACCTCAACGAGGTATCAAGTTCATATGTACACCTCAATGCAATCAAAACAAGCTGGGGTTCTCCTTCTGGATCTATTTCTGCAATATTCGTAGACAAACAGAGTCCTATCGACTATTATCTTGCAGGAAAGGGTACTCTTTCTTCAAGTGCTATAAAGGCTATTTCTGACCCAACAGCTATGAATATCGATGCTACAGGTCTTACAAATGAAAGCCAAATCATGCTTAACGTTGTCAATAAAAACTGTTTGATCTATGTTGACAATGCAAGCAGACTTACAAATTCTCAGAACGTAATCGTTAAGAACGGAAACAACTACTCTTGTTCTAACCTTGTATTGGCAGACTTCGCAAGTGCTTACGACGAAAGAGCTACAGCATGGCTTGGAGGCGGTTCTGTAACTGGCAGCAATGCTAACTGGAGCGAAGCTGGTAATGGTGCATATACATTCTCTTGGAACGGAAACAATAGTTCTGTTGAAATATTCCATAACCTCACAGGTAAGGAAGCATTCAATAAGTTACATATCGAAACAACTGAATTCACTGGTCCATGGGGTGTACGTTTCTATGACAGCGACGGACAAGAAATCACTTCTCAAGGTTACTGGGCTGAACAGACTGCAGACAACCTGATCAAAGTGATTGACATAGACGAACTCTTCGAAAACAACGGAGTTACTGCTAAACGTAACACTATCAAGACTGTAAGCATCTATAACATAAATACTAACAGCGGTAAGGTTACAATCAAGGACATGTACCTTACTAAAGAAATAAAAGATGCACAAGCATGGTTAGGTGGTGGAAGTGTAAGTGGCAACAATGCTACATGGGCTGAAGCAAGCAACGGCGCATATGCATTTACTTGGTCATCAAGCACAACAAACACTGTTGAGATCTTCCACAATATTCTTGGTAAAACTCAATACAACAAACTTGTTATCGAAACATCTGAGTTCACTGCTCCTTGGGGTGTAAGATTCTATGATGCAAATGGAACTCTTATCGCAGAACAAGGTTACTGGAATGGTCAGAATGCAGACAACTTGATAAAGGAAATCAATATCGACATGTTATTCGCTGAAAAGAATGTAAGCAACATGCGTGAATCCCTCAAAACAATTTGTTTGTACAATATTAGTGAAAGTGGTCGCGTAGTAGTTAATAACATGTATCTCACTGCAGGAAAATCTGATACATACTACCCATTCTATGCTCCATACAACTTTACTGCAAGCAATGCAACATGCTATCTGACAATCGACACATTCTCACCAGCATGGGTACCATTCAATGCAGGCTTGCCAAGTGGTTTCGAAGCATACGAAATGAGCAACTCAGACGGCTCAACTAATATCAACAAGACTACTTCATTATCTGCAAATAAACCTGTATTATTCAGCGGTAAGGGAGTTGCAGCTGTAAGCGGAAACAATGTCACTGTTAATGCAACAAACAATATCACAAATGGTAACTTCATCGGTGTATATGACAAGACAAAACCTGAAGCAGGCTCACACGCATTTACTAAGATAGATAATGTGGATGGTGTTGCATTCAACGAAGTTGCAGATAACGATGGCGTATATGTTTATCCATTACACGCTTACATCTCTAAGAACACAAGTTCTTCAACAATTAAATCTATCGGCAGACTCATTGCAGGCGAAGATCCAAATGCAATTGATAATGCTACAACAAACAACGTATCTGCAGATGGTACATATTACAATCCTGCAGGTATAGAATTAAGTACTCCACAACAAGGTATCAACATCGTCAAGATGTCTGACGGATCAACAATGAAAGTACTTATCAAATAATTAAGAAGTTAGTTAGAGTTTTATAATAATTAATTATCATTGTTTTGAAAGCTGGCCGTGAGTGATCATAGCCAGCTTTTTCTTTATTATGGCAACACTGTATAATTGTCAAATAATGCTATGCATTCCCCTTTTAGTTTCATAAAAGAAAAAAAAAGTTACAATTTTTCTTTTCAGCGACGCTACTATTTATTAATTTTGCAAGTGATGAAAATTGCGCTGACATAAAACCTATAGAATAACAACGAATAAAAAGAAGTTGAGACATACTTTTTTAAGGTAAAAATCAAATCAACAATCAAATTATGTTTAAAAAATTACACTTCATCAAAACGATGAATTTTAAAGGTAAAAGATTCGCGTCTATTTTATGTTTCTTGTTTCTTACATGTGTATCAGCGACAGCGGCTGTAGATCCTAACTTCTACATTTTCCTCTGCTTCGGACAATCAAACATGGAAGGTAACGCTGCAATCGAAGATCAAGACAGACAAAACGTTGACCCTCGTTTCAAAATGATGGCTGCTGTGGATTTCTCAAATCCATACCGCAGAAAATTCAATTGGTACACTGCCACACCTCCTCTTTGTCGTGAAGGAACAGGACTTACACCTGCCGACTACTTCGGACGTACATTAGTGGCACAACTTCCAACAGCCATAACTGTAGGTGTTATTAATGTTGCTGTGGGCGGTATAGGCATTGAACGATGGGCTAAAGAATATCAAGGAAACGATCTTGCAAACGAAGCTGGATGGTTCAAAAGCTATATGAGTGCATATAACAACTACCCTTATGGACGTTTGCTCGAATGTGCTAAAGAAGCACAGAAAAGCGGTGTCATCAAAGGTATTCTTCTGCATCAAGGCGAAACAAATACAGGACAGCAAGACTGGCCAAATAAGGTCAAGGCCATATATGACCATCTGATTGAAGACCTCGGACTCAATGCCAACGAGGTTCCATTGCTCGCTGGTCAAGTAGTCAGCGAATCGGCTGGAGGTATTTGCGCTGGACACAATGCAATAATCGCAAGACTCCCTAACGTCATTCCTAATTCATATGTAATCTCATCTGAAGGATGTCCTGCTCGTCAAGACGACCATTTACACTTCACTGCCGAGGGTTACAGAATAATTGGACGCAGATATGGAGAAAAAATGCTTGAGCTTCTCAATGTTGATCCTAACAATCTTTCTACTAATAAGATCGTAGCAGGTGAAAAGAACGATGTTCATCTCTCTGCTGTTGATTTCCGTTCATGGAATGGCACTGGTGCAAACGCATCTGCAAACGGCACACTTGCAAACAACTACGGAGGAGGTACAAATGTGGAAGGTGGAGCACTTCTGTTTGGTGACAACGAGGTTAGC
>JAGABW010000120.1 GCA_017614465.1 Bacteroidaceae bacterium
ACTGCCTGACACTATCGAGTGTTTCCAGCCGCTCATCGCTTCTATTCCGCTTCAACTTCTGGCATATCATATTGCTGTATGTAAGGGAAAGGATGTCGATCGTCCACGTAACCTTGCCAAGAGTGTAACGGTGGAATAATCTCAAGAGTATTATCTCACCTTGATATACAAAATCATTGTAAATGCACAGGTAAAATAGAAATGGTCTATTCTATCATTGCATTTACAATGATTATTTTTTTATGTCGATTGCTCGTATCTTTCACATCATAAGATGCGCCAATACTTGCAATCTACAGATTTATGTCCTTTGGATCTACCAGTTTGTTTACTATACAATATATAGTGATGCCGGCAGGCGAGTGGATATTCAGTTTCTTTGCTATATTACGGCGGTGTGTGGTAATGGTGTGAACACTAAGAAACAGTTTTTCGGCAATTTCTTTGTTCGACATACCTTTTGAAACACAAATAGCGATGTCTTTTTCTCTGTCTGACAGATTTACATTTGGAGAAGCAGGCTTTTCATCGTAGTTCTCCCCATATTTCAATGCCCTTACAGCTGGGACAAAGAAATGATCCTCAACCATACAGTGAATGGTAAGGTCTTCTTCCACATTACATAAATCAGTTAGGATCTCTTGTATTTTCTCAGAATTCCGAGAACTGGAAGAATAGTGCTCAAAAAGATTCTTGAGCTCGTGGAACTTATTTTCGATATCCTTATGGTGTCTGCTTACCAGATTGTTTATCTGTGAGTTATACGGACGTTTCCCTTCCAGAAGATCGTTTACATATCTGAAAACATTCTCTTCTTCATATTTCATGTGGTGTTCAACCTCTTTGACGTATTTCTCGAAATATCTGAAGATTAGATAGATAATATCGTTTTTTTCAGAATAATCTATTGTGGCTGCAAGTTTCTGACGTAGTATTGGAAACTGGTAGTCAAGAAAATAGTTGTGAGTCCGTTTAAGATAGTTGAGCAACATTCTCACATTCAGTGTTTTTACACTATTATCTTTGTTTGAAATCACTTCCATGTTTTTGAGATTTTACACAAAATTACATCGAATAAGCTTAATATCCAAGAGTTTGAGTAAATAAATACACGCCTTTACGGCATTTTACTCACTTTTAGGTATTTTGTCAGATTTGGGTGTAAAATACACTTGAAAACTATTGATGTCTTAAATAAATGTCGTAACTTTGCCCCCGAAATTGAATGTTATAGGCTTTATAATTAGGGAATTATATTGTTCAGAATAAATTTGCAGCTATATAAATACAAATGTTTTCAGATTGATGATTAGCTGTATAGTATTATTAATTATTTACAAAACAAATTTAGATTTTTGTGTTAAGAATTGTATTATTGGTGATCGCTGCCCTTGTGTTCTCAGAAGTTAAAGCTGAAGAAAAAAATGAAGACCTTGGATTGCATATTGGAGGATATGCTTCGTTCGCAGCGTCAAGAAGTAGTGAAGGGCATGGGGCTTTTTATGTTCCTAAAGTAAGTTTGGATCTCAACTACACCTTAAATAAAGGATGGAAGTTGGGTACAGTGTTGGTTTTTGATCAGGGAAACACTGAGAGTTTTAAAATGATTGATGTTAAGGATAAGGATGGGTTAGATTCAGGAGAAGGCAGTCTGGACTTTGAAGAGGCGTGGATTCAGAAGGATTTCAACGAGCACCTCTCCGTAAGGGCCGGAAAACTTGTACTTCCTGTAGGTGCTGTAAATATAGCGGATAATCACACTCAGTTCTCTTTGTTTGATGCTGAAGAAGAACAGTCTGTAATGCCTGCTGCATGGAAGGTGTTTGGTGTAAGCCTTGAAGGTGGATTGAATGATTGGGAGTATCAGTTAATGTTGACACAAAGTCTCAATCCCGCATTATTTAATGGCTCAACATGGATTAGAGACGGTATAACCAATTCTTTAGGTAAATCAGACAACTATGGAGGTGCTGTACGAATTGACTATAATGGAATTTCAAACATGCGCTTAGGTGTGAGTGGATATATAGATAAGAATGTGTCGTTAGGTTCTTTTGATATGGAATTCGACGATTACAACTGGATTGTAAGAGGTAATATCGACTATGGGCATCTTTCTCATTCATCGCGTTTTTCTGAGGAATCAGATACTGGAATCGGTAAGAATTCGTTAGCTTATGCATTTGAGGCAGGTTATGATATCTTTTCCCGTTTTCAGAAGTTAAAAGGCAATCAGAAGATGTATATTTATGCTCACTATGGCTATTATAACACTATGGAGAGTGTGAGTAAAGGTATTGAGGCAGATCCTACATATAAGAAGAATATTTTTAGCTGTGGATTAAACTATCGTCCGATTTCTGCTGTTACAGTTAGGGCTGAATATCTGAACCGTCATTATGGTAATGGATATAATCAGCATGTTACAACTCTCGGACTTAGTTATTCATTCTAATTTTGTGTATTTGCAATAGAGAAGAAATATAAGATATGAAGTTATCAGAATTAAAGACAGGTGAGAGTGGTGTCATTGTAAAGGTATATGGACACGGTGGATTCAGAAAACGCATTGTTGAGATGGGATTCATCAAAGGTACGTTGGTCGAGGTTGTACTCAATGCGCCGCTTCACGATCCTGTAAAATATAAGTTAATGGATTATGAGGTCAGCCTGCGTAGAGCAGAAGCTGAACTTGTTGAGGTTGTGAGTAAGGAAGAGGCAGAACAATGGCAACGTAGTCAGAAATCTCTTCCGTCTATTCCAACAGAAGATTGCCTGTTCATGCGTCATGTGGCAGAGGAAAAGGATAAGGAAATCAATGTGGTGTTTGTCGGTAATCCTAATTGCGGAAAGACTTCTATCTTTAATATAGCTGGTAATACCCATGAACGAGTGGGAAATTATTCTGGTGTGACAGTCGAGGCCAAGAAAGGTGAACTGCAGTTTGGTGGTTACCATATCAATATCATTGACCTGCCTGGTACTTATTCGCTGTCGGCATATACTCCAGAAGAACTGTATGTAAGAAAATATATCATCGAACAGACTCCTGACATAATAATCAATGTCGTAGATGCAAGTAACCTTGAACGTAATCTATATCTCACCACACAGCTGATTGACATGGACGTGCCAATGGTGATGGCTATGAACATGTATGATGAATTGATGAAGAGTGGTAATAAACTTGATATTAATCAGTTGGGAGTGTTACTCGGTGCTCCTATCGTTCCTACAGTCGGAAGAACGGGTAAGGGCGTCAAGGAGTTGTTTCAGACTGTTATTGATATCTATGAAGGTAAGCAACAGGTTTTCCGACATATTCATGTGAATCATGGAAAGATTATCGAGGAGATGATTGAGAAAATCGAAGAACCTATTCGTGAGAACCCAGAACCTCACCAGAACTACTCAGGACGCTTCCTTGCAATTAAACTGCTTGAGAACGACAGACAGGTTGAGGGTATTATCAAAGGTCTCCCTAATTCGGAACAGATATTCAAGACTGCTAATGAATGTAAGGAAGTTATCTTTAATGAATTGGGAGATACAAGCGAGAATGCAATCACAGATGCCAAATACGGCTTCGTTCAGGGTGCATTGCGTGAATGCTTTGAGAAGAAAACAGCTTACAAACGCTTGATTACCAAACATATAGATGCTATTGTTACTCATCATATTTGGGGATTCCCTATTTTCTTCCTTCTGATGTATCTGATGTTCTATTGTACGTTTACAATCGGACAGTATCCGATGGATTGGATCGATGCATTTATGGGATGGTTAGGTGAGACTGTATCAGCCAATATGCAAGATGGCATGCTGAAGGATATGATTGTTGACGGAATCATTGCAGGTATCGGAGGCGTTATAGTGTTCCTTCCTAATATCCTGATATTATACACTTTCATCTCATGGATGGAAGATTCGGGATATATGGCACGAGCAGCATTTATAATGGATAAGATAATGCACAAGATGGGGCTTCATGGAAAGTCGTTTATTCCGATGATAATGGGATTCGGATGTAATATCCCTGCAATCATGGCAACAAGAACTATAGAAGACCGTAAATCAAGACTGATTACAATGTTGATTGTTCCGTTGATGTCATGTTCTGCCCGCCTTCCAGTCTATATCATTATTATTGGTGCCTTCTTCCCTAAAAATCAGTCGCTGATTCTGTTCAGTGTGTATATAATAGGTATCATTATGAGTGTACTTATGGCACATCTCTTTAGCCGCACAGTGGTGAAGGGTGAGTCAAGTCCATTTGTGATGGAACTGCCTCCATATAGATTCCCGTTGGCAAAATCCGTATGCCGTCATACAATGGAGAAGGGAAAACAGTATCTCAAGAAGATGGGTACAACAATACTTGTTGCAAGTATCATCATCTGGGCACTGAGTTATTTCCCAATCAACAACCAACTGAGCGAGGAGGCTCGTATGGAACAAAGCTATATAGGTAAGATTGGAAAGACCATTGAACCTGTAATCCGACCATGTGGATTTCAGTGGAAGGAAGGTGTGGCGATTATAACTGGTATCGGAGCCAAGGAAATCGTTGCAACTACAATGGGTGTACTTTATAATACTGGTTCTGATGATGTGGCAGAGGCTTCTGAAGAAGATGATGAAGATGCTGAAAATGCCCGTCTTTCACAAGTAATAGCTAACAGTGGTATGACTCCGCTCATAGCATTCTCTTTCCTTATATTCGTTCTTCTTTATATGCCTTGCATCCCTGCATGTATCGCAATAAAGAATGAATCGGGAAAATGGAAATGGGCTGTGTTTACCATATGCTATACAACTGCTCTGGCGTGGATTTGTTCAACACTGATATTCCAGATAGGAAGTCTCATTCTGTAAACCATGGAAGAGGTTATTGTTTATATAATAATAGCTCTGGCTATCGCATACGTTGTTTTTAGGCTTTATCGCAGGATGAAGCCTAAAAACCATTCGTGTGATGGCTCATGCCATACAAAATGTGACGGTTGTCCGTTGGTGGATAAGTGTGATAAGAAATGATTAGGGAATACCCCCTATGTGAGATACAAAGTGCTGTATAAGATTATATATATATGAAAAACACCTTATTTCTTGATTTTATTCCATTCAGAATGTTGTGAAGCATTCAGATTTGAGAGGATAGTATATACCTTAATTTTCTCTTCCTGCTCACCATGTCCTTTATATATATTAACTATCTCATCACGTTTGAAGTCTGTGAATATTTGTGGAAGCATCGACAGCGACTTGTTTGCATGTGCTGCATTCAAGAGTTCTATAGATTCTGTTATTGTCTTACGTGCGGCTTCAGTATCCTCAGACATCATATCAAGTCCAAGACGATGATATTTATACATGAAATCACGTAAAGGCTCCATAGAATTCTCCATATAGTCGTTTATTATAGCATTGCGGTTTCGGTCGTTGCCAAAAGCTTTCCATCCGCCATCGCCTAAATTCTGTGCATTATCCACTATGTTGATTGCTTTTTGTAGAACCTCAGTTCCTCCCATAGGTGAAAAAGTGTCCATATCAAGTCCGATAAACAGATATGCGTAGAATGCAAGCATTGCAGTGAGATTGTCATTCATTGATGTCTCGTTGAATTCCAACGGATCGTATTCCTTGTAATTGAAGTTGAATGATTCATCGCGCATTGAGAATACTGTTGTGGAGTATGTAGAGTTGTAAACAGGTCGTATTAGTTGGAATAAGAGATCGCCTACAAATCTGTTTTCGGCTTCACTGTATTGTTTTACAGTGATATTCATATTACATTCAATCTTTTCGTTTTGTGAATAATTCGTATTGGTCCATGCACGATTATTCATAAACTCGTTAATAGCATTCTCCAGTGTTTCAAACACACTTGTATTTGTTCCCTGAACTTGTGTGTGAGAGATTTTGACCTTGCAATTAAGTTCTTGTGCATTGAGCTTGATTGTCGGACATATGATTACCATAAGCATTACAAGTGATCTTATCTTCATAATGCTGTTCATAAGAATACTATCTTTCAGGATTTTCATTTTTCTTTTCTAATAATTGATTGCGATGCAAATATAAAGATTATTTTTTGAACAAAAAAATAAAAGAGATAACTACACTCTCGTGCGATTACCTCTAAAATAATAAACACTTATTTACTACTTACTCATTTGATAGTAAAAATCCGTTAAGGTTTAATCTTGTTATGTATTATAATGAAAAAAAATTCCACAACACCAGTTTAACCTGAATTGTGGAAGTTTTTTAAGGAGTAAAACCCTCTTTATTGTGAGATTATCTGAACATCGAAATACTTTCGTAAATAACGATTATTCTTTAGGTGCAGTCATTCCGAGTTCGATATGGTTGCCGCTACGGAATATCGTACGTGCTGTTTCCTGAATGTCTTCCTTTGTAATTGAATTAACAGCCTCTGTATATCCGTTTACAATATCTTTGTCTTCAATTATCTTATAGATGATGGCATTGAGCCAGAATCCGTTGGTCTTGATTGTCTCGTCATAACTGCGAAGCACATATTCCTTAACTTTCTGAAGAATCTCCTCACTTGGTCCTTCTTCCACAATCTTGTCAATCTCTTTGTGGATTATCTCAGTCATCTTCTCACGCTTGTCTGGTGCTGTAGGCAGTTGAATCTCAATAAAACCATTTTTCTCAGGATAATCATTAAGCATTCCTTGAACATGTATGCTGTATGCTCCTCCTTCATCCTCACGGACAGTTTCTGTGAGAATAATTTGTAGGATCTGTTTTAGGAAGTCCACCTTTAGTGAGTTTGTTAATGAATAATCCATTGGAGAATGATACAAGTCGATAACTATAGCCATCGGATTCTCCTGCTTCTTCTCGAAGATATTCTTTATATCTCCTTTTGTCATTGCAAGATCTATCTTCTTGCTGTTTTCCTCTCCTTTCAGTGTAGGTAGGCTTCCGATATATTTTTCTATGAATGGTAGGGCTGTCTCTATGTCTATATCACCGATAAAGAAGAATTTGAAGTCGTTTCCGTCGGCAAATCGTTCTTTATAAATTTGTATCAGTTTATCGTAGTCTAACTTGTCTATATCTTCAGCCTTTGTTCTGACGGCTCTTACGTTGTTTTTGTAAATTACACTTGCAATACTGTCAACCAATGCGGTTGTAGGCTCTAAATCTCTGTTGGCAAGTGCCGCCTTTGTGCGTTGCATGGTTGACTTATACACCTCATCGTCTTTTCGTGGCGATGTGAATGCGAGATATGCCAGTTGCAACATAGATTCAAAGTCTTTCTTTACACATTCGCCCGAGATAGTTTCAAAACGGCTTGAAATCTCAGGTTTTATTTTTACATTTTTCCCAGCCAGTTTCTTACTAAGATCGATTGCCGACAGATTGCCCCATCCGCCTAAGGTGATGCATGAGGCATTGCTTACATTGAGAAATTCTTCGTTGTCATAAAGAGAGCTTCCTCCATGACTGCGTGCAATCATGGCGATGTTGTTAGGTGTGAAGTCGGTTTTCTTGACAAACACCTGAATGCCATTTTTCAGAGTATATTTTGTGAAGTCATAATAACTGTTCTCGGTTTTCTTGGTTTTTGAACCTTTCAGTTTTGTGATATCCAGCAATGGACCTTCTGAGATAGAGTCGGTGTAAGCCTCAATATCTTCTCCCTCAACTTCTTTCAATATATTTAGGAGTTCATTCTTGTCAGGATATATGATACCTTCTTTTTCAGGGAAGAATGCAACTACGACTGGTGCACATTTCTCTTCCTGCATTACAGTTGAGTTGATAGCCTGTAGTGGTGTCTGCTCACATATAGGAATTAAGTTGGTATGTTCCCATTCTATTCCAGGGGCAGGAATATTATCCAGGAACAAACGGACATACTCGTTCACATATGTGGTATTTGGTGTTTTATCACGCTTCTCGTAAAGGTTTTCAATATTTGCTTTGAATTTTTCCTTATATCTTTCGTATTCCGATTCTGTAAATCCGAAACGCTTTATACGTAATATCTCCCTGTAAAGTGCAGCCAAGGCTTCTTTGTGGCCGTTATCCTTGAATGACGCCCCACCTATACATGCGTCTTTTGTCTTTGAAACGAGATAGTCGTCGTTATAAGAGAAACCTGCGCTAAGGAATGGCGGATTCTCCTTCTGTAATAATTCACTCAGACGAGTGCCCATCATTGAGTTGATGGCATCAATGATATAGTCATACTGGTAATACAATACGGAATTTCTGATTTCTCTTGGCATGGCTTCATGCTTCCACAGGATGTTTATCGCAGAGAGGGTCTGTTCCTTGTCTTTTTGAATACTGATGATTGGGTCAGTATTGTCAGGAACAGGGAAATATTCTCTTACAGCAGCATTTTCAACTTTCTTGATGTCGCCGAAAACCTGTTTTATCTTGTTTTCAATTGCATCCACATCGACATCACCTACCACGATGATTGCCTGAAGATCCGGACGATACCATTTCTTGTAATATTGTCTTAGGTCATCATATGGAAAGTTCATGACGATGTCCATCGTTCCAATAGGCATTCTGTATGCGTATTTACTTCCCTCGCATAGTTCTGGTAACGCTTTCTCATACATACGTTGATCTGCAGAACTGCGTAATCTCCATTCTTCGTTGATAACTCCGCGTTCTTTATCTATTTCTTTACCTTCGAGAAGCAGGTCGTTGCTCCAGTCGTGTAGGATAAGTAGGCATGAGTCTATTGATTGCGGATTACTAATCACCGGCACATTGTTGATGTTATATACAGTTTCATCAAATCCGGTGTATGCATTGAGATTCTCGCCGAATTTTACTCCTATCCTCTCCAGATATGTTTTGAGAGAATTGCCAGGGAAGTGAGTGGTTCCGTTAAAACACATGTGCTCAAGGAAATGGGCAAGTCCTCTCTGGTTATCTTCTTCGTTTATAGAACCCACCTTCTGTGCAATGTAGAAGTCGGCTCTTTGTTCTGGCCATTCGTTATGACGGATATAATATGTCAGTCCGTTCTCTAATTTTCCAGTACGCACATTAGGGTCTAATGGCAGTTGTGGAAGTGGTTGTGTCAGGTTTTGTGCGTTTGTTATTAATGATATAGCAAATGCTACAAATAATGAGACTCTTTTCATATATAGATTCTTTAAAATTATGCTACTTATATCTGATATCTTTTACAAATGTACTGATTTTTCTATTATTATTTGTCGTTTTTATAAAAAATCATCCGTAATGTGTTTAAATTCAACATTACGGATGACTAAGTTGTTCAAATAAAGAGGTTGGGACTTATTTTGTTTTATTGTACTTTCTGTTGCCCCACTTGTATCCTACGGATATTCCGATTAATGATTCCGATGTGAAGTCATTGTCGTTTGGACCGCATTCCTTTATTTTTTGCAGATTCCAGTCAAGTGATAATTGGAGTGAACCGTGTTTGAGTGCGATGTCTATACCTGCACCAACTGCTGCATTAAGTCCGAATTCATCGATAATATCCTTTACGTATTTGTCTTCTTTCCATAGAGAGAAATCTTTGCAAAGGCAAAAAGTATAACCTGTCTGACCATAAATGAATGGAGATACTTTCTTGGATGGTTGGAAGTAATACTTTGCATTGACGCTAAGTGGGAGAATCAACTCTTTTTGAAATCTCAAGTTGTCATGATTACGAAATCGGTCATCTTGGAATTTTGACATCTCAAAACCAATAGTCGGTCCTACACTGAAATAATCATTTAATTCAATGTTTCCATCAAAAACTATACCGTTGATAATCCCTGGATCTGTTACTGATCGACTTCCTGTAACCTTTAAGGTAGGACTGAAACTCTGAGCTTGTGCTGTTTGAACACTTACAGCACATAAGACTGAAAATAAATAATAAAAAACTTTTTTCATAAAATATAAGATATAAAAAGACTATCCCACATTTTTTTGTGGGAATTATAATAATTAAAAAATAAATCCTTTTAAATTAATTTTTCTTATCTAAGGCATGCTTCTCGTAGTCGACAGTGAAGTGGAGTCCGCGACTCTCCTTACGTTCAAGTGCTTGACGGGTTATAAGATATCCCACATTGATCATGTTACGTAATTCACAGATGTCTTTTGTCGGTTTTACTCGTTTAAACAGATGTTCTGTCTCTTCATATAATAAGTCGAGACGTTCCCATGCTCTGTGCAGACGTAGGTCTGAACGCACGATTCCAACGTATGTACTCATTATCTGTCCCACTTCTTTTATGTCTTGGGCAATAAGAACTTTTTCCTCGTTGGTCATTGTTCCTTCGTCATTCCATTCTGGAATCTTATCATTGAATTCGTATTGATCGATTACCTCTATAGAGTGCTTTGCTGCCGCATCGGCATAAACAACAGCCTCTATTAGCGAGTTACTTGCCAAACGGTTTCCTCCATGCAATCCTGTGCAAGAACATTCACCTAATGCATAAAGTCTTTTTATGCTTGATTGTCCATCGAGGTCAACCTGAATACCTCCACACATATAGTGGGCAGAAGGGCAAACCTTGATATACTCTTTGGTGATATCAATTCCTAATGACAGGCATTTTGCATATATGTTAGGGAAATGATGTTTTGTCTCTTCTGGGTCTTTGTGAGTTACGTCCAGACAAACATGGTCGAGACCGTGAATCTTCATTTCCTTGTCGATTGCTCGTGCCACGATATCGCGTGGAGCCAAACTCAGACGGTCGTCGTATTTCTGCATGAATTCCTCACCGTTAGGAAGTCGGAGTATTCCACCATATCCTCGCATTGCTTCGGTGATAAGATATGCAGGATGGGTCTCCTGTGGATTATAGAGAACTGTTGGGTGGAATTGCACGAATTCCATATCCTTTACTTTTCCTTTGGCTCTGTAAACCATTGCAATACCGTCACCTGTTGCAATATTCGGATTTGATGTAGTGGCATAAATAGCACCAGTACCTCCTGTTGCCATTATGGTGACTCTTGAAAGGAATGTGTCGATTTTTCCTGTTTTAGGATTTAGGATATATGCTCCGTAGCATTCGATATCTGGTGTGCGTCTTGTAACACGAATTCCCATATGGTGTTGAGTGATGATCTCAACAGCAAAATGGTTTTCGAATATCTCGATATCAGGATTGTTGCGTATTGCCTGCATCAGACCACGTTGGATCTCTGCTCCAGTGTCGTCTGCATGGTGAAGTATTCTGAATTCACTATGACCTCCTTCTTTGTGGAGATCAAAGTTGCCTTTTTCATCCTTATCGAAGTTCACGCCCCATTGTACTAACTCGTTAATTGCTGCAGGGGCATTTCTTACAACTTGTTCCACAGCCTCACGATTACTGATGAAATCACCGGCAATCATAGTGTCTTCTATATGTTTGTCGAAGTTGTCAACAAGTAGGTTTGTAACAGCAGCGATTCCTCCTTGTGCCTTTGTTGTGTTGGCTTCTTCGAGGGTAGTCTTGCAGATAATTGCTATCTTGCCTTTTTTAGCTCTAGCTACCTTGAGAGCATAACTCATACCGGCAACTCCGCTACCGATGATGAGAAAGTCGAATTTCTTTGTCATGACTTATAGGAGTTTTTTTATCCTAAAGATGAATTGCGAGTGCAAAGGTAATGATAATTTGGTATTTTACAATGTACAAAATGTATTTTTCTTTTTATGAATAGAATCAGAATGTGATTGCAGCACCTAAAAGTATGTTTGTCCCAGATGCTTTGTAACCAAGGAACTGATCATATTTCTTATTCATGAGATTATTACCTTTGGCATATATTGTCAATCCCATAGGGAAGGTGTATGACAGTGATGCTCCAAGATCGCATGTGTTTGGTCGTTTGTATTCATCTTGCACAGATTCAAAACTTTGGTAGATGAAGTCCACTCCTACCTTGAAGTTGTTGATAATCTGAGCAGTTGCACTCCAATTCATGTTGAATACTGGTCGCCATGTGAAGTCTCTACCTTCTTTAGCAGACCATTTGTTATACTGATTAAGCAGATTAACCGATATAATGTCTTTCCATTGATATTTTAAGTCTGCATTGGCATAGAAATGTCTTCCGTCAACAAATGTTATTTGGTTATAGCATGTTGGAAGATAATAGTTGAGCCAATTTAACAGTTCTGCACGATTTTCCTGAACATCGTATCCTGCATTTATGTCGGCGAACAGATTCTTCATCGGCGAGATTCTGACTCCTGCTTTAAGTCGGATATTGTCAAATTCGTTTTCTATCTTATTATCATAACTTCCGTAGGCCAAAAATGCCCAATATGGCGACATCTTATTGAATGTAGTGAAGTTTTGACGAACCTCTCCTCCTTTTGCTTCTGCATATATGTCAAGATTATTTGCCATATGATAGTTTACTGTTACGTCTGGGGCAATCTGATTGTTGCTGTTTGCGTAGGCTCCTAATGATACATTAAGGTTCTTGCCCTTCCATGAGACATGTGGTATGACAGCAAAGGTGCTGTATCCCTTGACCTCGTCCATGCCATAATGGGCATTATCAAATACGAGTTGCATGTCTAACTTAATGTCTTCGCCTATTTTGAACTCAGGGCATAGTTTTATGTCGAATAAGGTTTCCTTATTTTTCTTACTTAGAGTAGTGTGATATTTCTGATTGGACAACTTAAAGTTTACATCTCCGCTTATACTGAAATTACCAATAGAATATGGTGTCAGTTCTGTATAGAACTCATATCTGCTGTTGTGTTGCTTGTCTGTCTCGCCATTGATTGGCACAAGATAAGTGCCTCCACCAATAAATTCAGGAAGTGTATAAACATTATATTTTGCTAATATGTCATTGTAATAGCTCATTGGGTATCTGACATGACCGAATGGATAAACATTTTCATTACCCCAGGCATTATAAAAAATAATTCCCATATCAGATCCTGGCTGATAGTTGAACACGTCTGTTCCCAGATTCATTCCGAAAATCAGTGAGGAATTCTTCTTTAGTTTCTGAGTGAGGTTGACATTAACCGAGTTTGAGTAAAATCTGCTTTCCCATTTGTTGTCAATATAATATCTGTTTATTTTGCCTTGATGTCCTCTGATTGTGTAATCGATCTCTCCTGACAGACTCTTTGTTATATCTGAATGCAGAGCAATCCTACCAAGAATGTTACCTTCTGTTCCATAGCCGAACGATGCAAAATGTTTTTTCTCGTTTCCAATCATTTTGTCGTTCTGGGCTGGAGTTATAGGCTGGAAGGTATAGACATCTGTAGGCT
>JAGABW010000121.1 GCA_017614465.1 Bacteroidaceae bacterium
CAAAAACTACAAGTGCGTTATAAAACAGACGACATCTTAATCATACATTAATACGATTTTTTTACTTAAATAATTAAAACAAAAAAAGATGAAAAAGTATTTGTTAAACATTATGACCATTATTATGGTCGCAGTTATGAGCGCAGGTTTTGTATCATGCAGCGATGACGAAGACGAAGTTAGTATTCCTATGGAAAGCCTCTATGGCACATGGAATATCTCAGAAGTTAAGGTTCTTGAATCAACCCCATACTTTCCATGGGAATTTGCCAAAACATCAGCTACATTCAACAGCGACGGTACATATCAAGGAAAAGGAGTATATGGAAATGGTCGTGGAACTTACACTGTTAACGGAAATACCATTACAACTTATGTGAATGGTGAAGTTTACATTGTTTACACACTTATTTCATTAAAAGACGATGTTGCCGAATTAAAATTAGACACTGGTGAAACTGTTTTGTGGATTAAGTGTGTGAAAGATTTTAAATAAATACACACGCAAATATCTTCGTTGAAGCAACACACGGAGAAAAAGAATAATGAAATCTTTCAGTGTTACGTTAAAACACTGAAAGATTTTTTGGTATATAAGCATCTACGGAAAAGTCTAAACCCTATTGATTATTTAGAATATCTCACAC
The DNA here is from genome assembly GCA_017614465.1 of Bacteroidaceae bacterium. Classification (GTDB taxonomy): domain Bacteria; phylum Bacteroidota; class Bacteroidia; order Bacteroidales; family Bacteroidaceae; genus Colivivens. The sequence goes on from JAGABW010000121.1 coordinate 648, forward strand.
ATAATCTGATATTACAAAAAAAGTTTGTACCTTTGCAGGAACTTTGTGGAATTTAATCAATTAACATCTCAAAATGAATATATTATACTGGTTAATCATAGGAATCGTAATTGCTGAATTTGCATACGATTTATTGTTGAATATCCTTAATATAAAAGCATCTAAGAATCCAATTCCTGCTGTTTTAAACGGATTATATGATGACGAGAAATACAAAACACAACAAGCGTATTTTCGTGACAACAAGAAAATAAGTTTTATTTCCTCTACATTAGGAACAATCATTACATTGGGATTCTTTGCATTCGGAGGTTTTGCATGGCTCGACGACTATGTTCGCACCATTAGCGACAACGAGATTATCAAGACATTGTTATTTTTCGGGGCAATCGGTTTCATCAGTTGGCTCATATCACTTCCTATCGACATCTACGACACATTTGTCATCGAAGAACGATACGGATTCAACAAAACCACTCCCAAGACATATATCTTAGACACTCTTAAAGGCGGTCTGCTTACTATTTTATTCGGCGGCGGAATTCTTTCATTAGTAGTATGGATATACAGCATCATACCAGAATGGTTCTGGCTTATAGCATGGGCTACAATATCCATCGTGACTATCTTCATACAATACTTCTATTCAACACTGATTGTACCATTGTTCAACAAACAGACACCACTTGAGGCCGGCGAATTACGCGATGCTATTGAGGCATTCGCTCATAAGGCAGGATTCAAACTCAACAACATATCTGTGATTGACGGTTCAAAACGTACAACCCACTCAAACGCATATTTCACCGGATTTGGAAGTAAAAAACGAGTAGTTTTGTATGACACACTGATCGAACAACTTAACACAGACGAGATTGTTGGTGTCTTGGCTCATGAAATCGGACACTACAAACATCATCATATAATAAAAGGACTGATAACAGGTTTGATTACATCCTTGATTACATTATATCTGTTTAGTCTGATTATAAACAATCCGACTATCGCACAAGCCGCAGGATGCGACAGTCCATCGTTTTATGTGAATCTGTCGGTATTCTCATTTATATACTCACCACTTAATATCGTTTTGGGAATTATAGGCAACATTGCATCAAGACGCAACGAACGTCAGGCAGATGCCTTTGCCAAGAAATACGGAATGGGAAAAGCGCAAAGTAGCGCACTGAAAAAGATATCGGCACAAAGTCTGTCAAATCTCACTCCCCACCCTTTTGTTGTGTTCACAGAATACTCTCACCCGACATTAGCCCAACGAGTTACTGTGTTGGAAGAATAACAAAGGATAAGGCGTCAAAAGAAACGTGTAAACACACATATAATAGAAAAGATTATAAACACCACATATCTTTTTATTAAAATTATATAAAAACTTTGTCTGTAATAATTTTTTAAATTATCTTTGCAGCGAATATATATTAATAATTATAAGGTGACTAAGGGATGTTATATATAGTACCTACACCAGTTGGGAACATGGAAGACATGACTTTTCGTGCCATCCGTATTTTACGCGAAGCAGATGTTATATTAGCAGAAGATACGCGCACTTCTTCCATTTTACTACATCATTACGAGATAAAAAATCAATTATTATCACATCATAAATTCAACGAACATCAAACTGCGAAACATATTGTTGAACGCTTGCTGGCAGGACAGACCATCGCACTGATTAGTGATGCGGGAACTCCAGGAATAAGCGATCCGGGATTCCTACTTGTACGCGAATGCATACGTGCAGGCGTGGAAGTTCAAACCCTACCAGGTGCTACAGCTTTTGTTCCAGCATTGGTCAGTTCAGGATTACCATGTGATAAATTCTGTTTCGAAGGATTCTTACCTCAAAAGAAAGGACGTCAGAAACGTCTGAACGAATTAAAAGACGAAAAACGTACCATGATTTTCTATGAATCCCCTTACCGCATTGTAAAAGCCCTTCAACAGTTCATTGAAATATTTGGCGAAGAACGTCAGATAAGTGTTTGTCGCGAGATTTCAAAAGTACACGAAGAAAGTGTCAGAGGAACACTAAAAGAAGTTCTTGAACATTTCACTGAACATGAACCTAAAGGAGAATTCGTCATGATACTTGGCGGATGCGAATAAATAAAAAGAAATTAAATTGTTTAATAACACACCAAACAATGAGAGATATGAAGAAATTATTAGTTCTTATGGTCGGATCCATGTTTATGGTTTCTTGTGACCAGTTATTCAAAGGCACCCAACGTACAGATGAGGAAAATCAAAGAGACTCACTACAAGTACTCCTTGATCAGAAAGACGATGAACTTAACGAAATGATGGAAGTCTTTAACGAAATCCAATCTGGATTTGATGAAATAAATGAAGCAGAAGGCCGTATTAACCTTCTCAACGAATCTGACGAAGGAAATGATATTGCAACAAATATTCAGGAAAACATGGAGTTTATTGAAAACACCATGGCTGAAAACAAGCGCAAAATCGAAGAACTTCAGAATAAGCTTAAATCAAGCACACTCAACACTACCAAACTTCAAGAAACTCTAAACAAACTGAATACTCAACTCCAAGAAAAAACTAAAGAGATTGATATTCTAAAACAACAAGTATCAGAACGCGATACAAAAATTCAGGAATTAGGTGAATCTGTTGAGAAATTAACTGCTGAAAATACTCAAGTAAAGGCTGAGAAAGAAGCAACATCAAGAATCGCTCAAAACCAAGACACTCAACTCAATACTGCATGGTATGTTTTCGGAACAAATAAAGAACTGAAATCACACAAAATCATTGTTGACGGAGATGTTTTGAAAACTCAAGATTTTGATGCTGACTACTTTACAAAAATCGATATTCGTAAAACAACTGTAATTCCGTTGAATTCAAAATCAGCAAAACTCCTTACTACCCACCCTCAGGGTTCTTACTCATTACTTAAAGACTCTAAAGGTGAGTACACTCTACGTATAACAAATGCAACAGACTTCTGGAGCGTATCTAAATATCTGGTTATTAAGGTTAAATAATATTTTCAGAAAATGAAACGACTTCTGTTTTCCATACTTCTAATATTAACATCACTAACCACACTTGCCCAAAAGACTAACAAAGAAGAGTGGTTGCCTACAGGTGTTTGGCCTTTCTTGAACCAGAAATTCAAGGTGGGTATCATATATGCAGGTATTGTTCGCCCAAGCAAAACACAAGTACCATGTAACATACACATTGGCACTCAAGCTCTCTTATACTCAAAAGGCGACACTATAATGGAAGCCCTTCCCGGAAGTGTCTATCGTATTGAATTTCCTGATGAGACATATATAGCTATCAACGGCAACTCATTTGGAAAAATCGTACATGAAGACAGTGTAGGAAAAGTTATCCGTGTGAGAGAACTGGATAAAGATGAAATGGAAAACAGAAGAAAAGACGCAAGTCTGTTAGGTTCATTCAATCTGATGGGAAATGGTGATTTTACAGGAATGAATATTGATCTGTCAGGACAATATGATCCTCATCCAGAGGAAAAACCATTACCTGCAACCGATACATATTATTATATCTTTAAAAATGAATTATTCCTTGCCAATGAGAAGAATATATTAAGCAGAATCGATCAGTCACGAAGAAGAGAATATCGTGCATACACACGCTCTGCCGAAGTTATCTCCTCAAGCGAGAAATCAATGGTAAAACAATGGATAGACTTCTTTGTAAACTATTCTAAAAATAATTCAATAAAAAGATAAATGAGGAAAATAATAACAACATTATTAGCATGCTGGATTTCTGCTAATGTATTAGCACAAAACCCTATAAATATAGATTTATGGCCAAACGGATTGCCTAATTCCAACGGAATCGACACTACACAACCATATGACGACTCCAAACAGAATTTCAAACCGAGCATCCGTGTGTTCCTACCAGAGAAATCAAAGGCAAACGGAATGGCAGTAGTTATCCTTCCAGGAGGAGCATACAGTCATCTGGCATCGGGACACGAAGGATATGACTGGGCTAAATTCTATAACGACTTGGGGATTGCTGCTATCGTATTAAAATACAGAATGCCTCATGGCAATTATAATGTCCCTATCAGTGATGCAACAGAAGCCATGCGCCTAACTCGTGAACACGCCGCTGAATGGAACATAGACAAACAACGTATCGGAATACAAGGTTCTTCTGCAGGAGGACATCTGGCATCAACAATTGCCACACATAGCGACCCAGCGACACGACCAGACTTCCAAGTTCTGTTCTATCCAGTGATATCAATGCAACCAGGTGTAACCCACCAAGGTTCACATGACAATTTACTCGGCAAACAACCGTCATTCGAACTGACAAATCAATATAGCAATGCCAATCAGGTTAATTCCTCTACCCCACCAGCTATATTATTACTCAGCGATGACGACGATATTGTTCCTGCACAAAACAGTGCCGAATATTATCTTGCACTGAAGAAAGCAGGCGTCAAGAACAGTGCCATCCATGTTTACCCTTCTGGCGGACACGGATGGGGATATATGCCTTCGTTTAAATATCACAACGAAATGCTCACCGACTTAACCATATGGATTAAGAGCCTCTTTTAAGATATCAGTCAGGACTAGTTAACAAATACAACTGGTCCTGATTTGTTATATGAAAATCTTTATTTAGCAAATCCAATGCCTCTACACACACTTATTAAACAGGACTATTATCCCTTATTTCTGATTTTCGATTTGGACAGAACAAGAAAAAGGCATAACTTTGGCAATTGATAAGAAAAAAAGATGAAAAGAAAAATTATAATTTCATTAATAAGCATAATTATATTGATTCCTGTCGGACTCTACTCCAGACAAATCACATGGATTCCTAAAGAGACTGGTGATGCGCTGTGGGCAATGATGATCTTCTGCATTTGGCGCATTATATTTATCAAGAAAGAACTGTATCTGATTGCATTTATCAGTATTATCCATTCTTCTTTAGTTGAATTCTCACAATTGATTAATTGGCCTTGGTTGGTGGCTGTGCGCTCCACATTCATTGGACATATGGCATTAGGACAAGGCTTTCTCTGGATAGATCTTCTTGCTTATTATATTGGAATCGGCATTATCTATTTAATGTTTAAGGCTATTGAGCACAATAGAAAATAGCGATCCACACTAAACAGATCAGGATTATATATGGGCATCAGAAACGTATGTACACAAAAAAGGGAGCTTCTTTTCACAAAGATCTCCCTGTTGAAAAAGTCTTTACCTTATAGCAAAACTATAACTACTTATAGCTTATCGAGTGCAAAGGTATGCATTTTTCAAATATCCTCCAAATTTTTTCAAGAAAAAATGTGTTAAAATAATAAAAAATATTTTCATTTACTGCCTGAGCACCATTTCAGATAGTAATCACATATGGGTATTTCATTATTTATCATATATAATCACAATAATAACATACTCATATTCAGGTATTTCTACCACAACACCTCATTATGGAGAAAAAATAATTCATGAAACAACAAAAAACATGGGGAATTTAATAAAATTATGAGTATCTTTGCCATATGATTCAAGAATTTCAAATAAGAGTACTGCCAGAACAGGCAGCCAACGAACATAACATCAAGCAATATTTACATAAGGAGAAAGGGCTTGATCTTAATTCAACATCGCATATACGCATATTAAAACGTAGTATTGATGCTCGTCAAAGAACCATATATATAAACTTAAAGGTACGTGTTTACATTAACGAGACACCAGATGACGACACATATCAGCACACAGAATATCCAAATGTTGAGAATGCCCCTACTGCAATTGTTGTAGGAGCCGGTCCTGGTGGTTTATTTGCAGCCCTACGACTGATTGAACTGGGAATTCGTCCAATCGTGGTTGAACGTGGAAAGAACGTACACGAACGCCGAAAAGATGTTGCACGTATTTCAAGACAACATATTGTTGACCCTGAATCAAACTATTCTTTCGGTGAAGGAGGCGCCGGTGCTTTCTCTGACGGTAAATTATATACAAGAAGTAAGAAAAGAGGAAACATAAACAAGATTCTTAATGTATTCTGTCAACACGGTGCATCAACAAACATATTGATTGACGCACACCCACACATAGGAACTGACCGTCTGCCTAATGTCATCGAAAACATGCGTAACACAATCATACAATGTGGAGGTCAGGTTTTGTTCCAAACTAAAATGACAGGTATCATAACCAAAGGAAATCATATAGAAGGTATAACTGTGATAAAACAGACATGCAATGATGATTTCACATACACTAACTCTGAAGAACAGGAAATCATTTGTCCTGCTGTTATTCTGGCAACGGGACATTCGGCAAGGGACGTGTATCGTTGGTTATACAATAATAATATAGAGATTGAAGCCAAAGATATTGCTGTAGGTGTGCGATTGGAGCACCCTGCGCAAATTATCGACCAGATTCAATACCACAGAAAGGAAGGCAAAGGAAAATATCTGCCAACGGCTGAATACTCATTCGTAACACAATGTAACGGACGTGGTGTTTATTCGTTCTGCATGTGTCCGGGCGGAACAGTTGTTCCTGCTGCCAGCGGACCTGAACAGATTGTTGTAAACGGAATGTCTGCAAGTTTGCGCAACTCACCTTGGAGTAATAGCGGTATGGTTGTACAACTGGGTATAAACGACATCGAGGCTGAAGAAAAGTCACAAACAGCATTATCTATGATGGAGTTTCAGGAATGGTTAGAGAAACAATGTTGGATTCAAGGTAACTATCGCCAGACTGCTCCTGCACAACGTATGGTGGACTTTGTAAATAAAAAACTGTCTGCGTCTCTGCCAAAATCATCTTATCAGCCAGGACTCATCACCTCACCTCTTCATTTCTGGATGCCCGAATTTATCACATCACGCCTACGCGAGGGATTCAAGTCATTTGGTAAAAGTAGTCACGGTTTTCTGACAAATGAAGCCGTCATGATTGGTGTTGAGACACGCACTTCATCCCCTGTTCGTATCATACGTGATCCCGAAACACTGCAACACGTGCGCCTGCAAGGACTTTTCCCATGCGGTGAAGGAGCCGGATATGCCGGAGGAATCGTATCAGCTGGTATCGACGGAGAAAGATGTGCAGAAAAAGTTAAGGAATTCTTATCCTAAACAGATAATCCCACATGTGTTATCCCGAATATAGCATACTAATCTATAACTAAAACATAATCAAAAGAATATGCAATCATACTCGTCAATAATATCAAAAGAACTTGGCATTCCGGAAAACCAGGTTGCAGCTGTCTTGAAATTATTATCCGAAGGTTGTACCATTCCATTCATTAGCCGATACAGAAAAGAAGCGACCGGTTCACTGAATGAGGTACAGGTTTCTGATATAAGCGACAAGAACGACAAACTATGTGAGATAGAAAAGCGCAAACAGACGATTCTGTCCACAATAGAAGAGCAAGGAAAACTTACTCCAGAACTGAAAAAACGCATTGATGATTCATGGAATATCACTGAGTTAGAGGATATTTACGCACCTTACAAGCCTAAACGTAAGACCAGAGCCGAAGTGGCAAGACAACACGGACTTGAACCACTTGCGATGTTCATCATGAAACAATCATATGAGAACATTACGGCAAAGGCAAAATCATATGTTGACAAATCCAAAGGGGTTGAAACAATCGAGGATGCACTGCAAGGCGCCATGGATATCATTGCCGAAACTGTAAGCGAAGATGAACGTGCACGCAATACGATACGCAACAATTTCAATTATGATGCTGTAATTTCATCACATGTCATAAAGGGGAAAGAAGAGGAAGGACTGAAATATCGTGATTATTTTGATTTCAGCGAACCTCTTAAGAGATGTGCATCACACCGATTATTGGCTATCCGCCGTGGTGAATCCGAAGGTATTCTGAAGGTTCACATCAACGGAGACGACACACGTTGCCTTAATCGACTGACTCATTTGTTTGTACGCAATCAAAGCGAGGCGGCACAATATGTGAACGAGGCAGTAAACGATTCATTCAAACGGTTACTGAAACCACAGATAGAAACAGAGTTTGCTGCATCATCAAAGGAAAAAGCCGATCAGGAAGCCATCAAGATATTTGTAAAGAACCTTGAACAGTTATTGATGTCTCCCCCACTCGGACAAAAACGTGTATTAGCAATTGACCCTGGATTCAGAACCGGATGTAAGGTTGTCTGCCTCGACTCCGAAGGAAATCTTCTTCATAATGAGACAATCTACCCACATCCTCCTAAAAACGAATATATGAAAGCCAGTGCAAAAATATGGGCATTGGTTGAACAATATAAGATTGAAGCAATTTCTATCGGCGACGGAACAGCCAGTCGTGAGACAGAGAAATTCATTCAAGATTTAGGTTTGTCCGATGACATACAGGTTTATACTGTAAGTGAGGACGGGGCTTCCATCTATTCTGCTTCAAAAACAGCACGTGAGGAATTTCCAGATTACGACATAACCGTACGTGGTGCGGTTTCAATCGGACGACGTCTTATGGACCCTTTGGCTGAACTTGTAAAGATAGATCCAAGTTCTATCGGTGTTGGTCAATATCAAAAAGACGTAAATCAAACAGCACTAAAACACTCACTTGATCAAACTGTTGTAAAATGTGTAAACAATGTCGGCGTTAATCTCAACACTGCCAGCAAGCATCTCCTTACATACATCTCAGGATTGGGACCAGGGATAGCACAGAATATAGTGGACTACAGAACAGACAACGGAGCGTTCAAAGCAAGAAAAGAACTGCTTAAAGTACCTAAATTAGGTCCAAAGGCATATGAACAATGTGCGGGTTTCCTTAGAATAGAAGACGGCAGCCAACCTCTCGACAATTCCGCCGTTCACCCAGAATCATATCCTATCGTAGAACAAATGGCAAAAGATCTGAACTGTTCGGTAAAAGAACTGATGACGGACAAAGTTCTACGCAATAAGATAGACATAAAGAAATATGTGTCAGAGACTGTGGGAATCCCTACCCTCACAGACATAATGAACGAGTTGGACAAGCCAAGCCGAGATCCGAGAAAACAACTTAAAGCCTTCGAATTCGCAAAAGACATACATGAATTAGAGGACATAAGTGTGGGAATGATTATCCCTGGCAAAATATCAAACATAACAAATTTCGGCTGTTTTGTGGATGTTGGCATTCACACCAAAGGACTGGTACACATATCAGAACTTGCCAACAAATATGTAAAAGACCCAACGGAAATAGTTTCACTTCACCAGCAAGTAATGGTAAAAGTAATCGGGGTAGATCTCAAACGTCAACGTCTTGCATTATCAATGAAGGCTGTTGGGAACTAAATAATCAAAGACAGATTTATCAGTATCTGTTGTATTAATTACAAATAATTATTATCTTTGCAAATAAAAAACATACAATAAATAAAATGGAAGCAAACAACGAAAAACTCAAGGCATTGCAGGCTGCAATGGCTAAAATAGAAAAGGATTACGGCAAGGGTTCCATCATGAAGATGGGAGACGAGAATATAGAAAAGGTAGATGTCATCTCAACAGGTTCACTTGGTTTGAATGCCGCATTAGGTGTTGGTGGTTATCCTAAGGGACGTATCATTGAAATATATGGTCCTGAATCATCTGGTAAAACCACATTGGCGATTCATGCAATTGCTGAATGCCAGAAAGAAGGTGGTATCGCTGCTTTTATCGACGCAGAACATGCCTTCGACCGTTTTTATGCACAAAACCTTGGTGTTGACATAAACAACCTCCTTATATCACAACCAGACAACGGAGAACAGGCGCTTGAAATCGCAGATCAACTGATACGTTCTGCTGCTGTTGACATCGTTGTAATCGACTCTGTTGCTGCACTTACTCCTAAAGCTGAAATTGAGGGTGATATGGGCGATAACCGTGTTGGTCTTCAAGCACGTTTGATGAGCCAAGCATTACGTAAGCTCACAGCAACAATCAACAGAACAAATACAACATGTATTTTCATAAACCAGTTACGTGAGAAAATCGGTGTGATGTTCGGAAATCCAGAAACTACTACTGGTGGAAACGCACTGAAATTCTATGCATCTGTCAGAATAGATATCCGTCGCAAGGAAACACTTAAAAACGGAGACGAAGCAATTGGTAATACCGTTAAGGTGAAGATTGTAAAGAACAAAGTTGCTCCTCCATTCCGCAAATGCGAATTTGACATCATGTTCGGTAGCGGTATATCAAGAACAGGTGAAATCGTTGACTTAGGTGTTGAACTGCAAATCATCAAGAAGAGCGGAAGTTGGTTCAGTTACGAAGACAGCAAACTGGCACAAGGTAGAGAAGCTACAAAGAAACTTATGGAAGACAATCCAGAGTTAGCTGCTAAGATTGAAGCACAAATTATGGAACGTATTGCAAACAAGCAAATCGATACAGTTGAAAGTTAACTAATCAGAAGATTAATCTGAATCTATAATAAACGAGTAGGAGCTAAACATTTATTGTAATTGTTTAGCTCCTACTTCTTATCTTTAAAGTCGAACAATCCTTTGATATTGCTTCAAGTGATTATCAAATACTACTATTGATTATTTCTATACACTAAATGACCGTGAGACAATTCATTCGAATATCTTTTTCAAGTCAACAAGAACAACAGACGGATTATTATTCAGAGCTTCCTTATTCTCTACATTAACATAACCAACACAATAAAGGATATTGTCCTCGGTAAGTACTTGAGCATTGAGATGATAAGGATTTTTCATTATATCATCCAGTGTAAGTTTTATACATATCTGTTTATTACTCTTCTTTTCTATTATCCAATGATACATATTTTCTGTTTTACCAGAAGAAACATTCTCAGTTAAAAGCATATATATATATTGTTGATTCTCAATGAATCTTCTGATCATCATATAATTCTTGCTTTTAAGATCATCTGAGACTTTATCTATATCACTGGAATAAATTGATTTTGGCAAGTCTAAGCCAGGGAAGTTCATTCGATAAGCAAGAATAATCGTATCACCATTCATATGATAAATGTCATGAGAAAATGAATCTCGGAAGGTTTTGATAGTACCTTTTCCAAAATTATCTTCCATGACCGGTATCTTAAAATCATTCTCAAGATATGTCGCAACCTCTTCACCCTTCTCATTCAATTTATACAACAAAATGTCGGTCGTATGTCCTGTTCCAACCCAATAACAAGAATTATCATAAAGAAATGAAGTGGTCGGAAGCGACAATGAAGTTTTTTCCTTAATATTACCTTCATAATCAAATTTATGTATATAATTAGGTGATAATACTTCTATCATATTTTTGTCTTTATTCAGAGTCACATCCGTAACCGCTGTATATTCTCCTTTGCCATGCCCTAAACGACCTATACTATTAATAAATTTTCCATCTCTATCAAATCTTAAAACACCTGTTTTATCGAACAAAAATAAATCTTTATTATCAATCAACAAACCTATTTCATTATTAGACAATAAAGAACCCGAAGTAGATTCTAATACAATCTCTCTTTGAATTTTCCATTTTGACGAATTAATATCTACACATTCATCTGCATTAAATGTTAAATCCTTACAAATCAGATGTTCCAGATCTGTCATAGTACATGAAACACTGCAAAAAACAGCAAAAAGGCATAAAACTGATAATTTTTTCATTGAATTGAGTATTAAATATTATTATTGAAATATCAGCCGTTTCACAATATATCACAAATATTGTTTAATAAAACGGGGGATTAAATTAACTGTAAAGACAATAATAAAACCATTAAGCATAAGCTTTTAGGTATTATCAAAATGTCTGATTGTCTGACTATAAAGGAGATTTTTTCCTTAAGAAGTAAGACTTTTGATTGATTCCGCAAACAGAACTGCCACAAAGATATATATATGTATATTTATATGCAAGATTTTTCCAAAAAATATTTACCTATAACGTATTATTAGAAAGAGACATAGGGTTTTGCAATATAGAGTTTACAATCATCGCATAAAAACAACGATGAGGACATGTTAAGACATATCCTCATCGTCAATATATGTATGTAAATACAATTAGTTATTTTCAGGACGAAGTTTACGAACGACTTCAGCTGTACGCCACATTTCGCTATCGTGAAGAGCCTTGAGTTCAGCCTCAAGTTTAACACGATAATCTGGCTGGCTGTTAGAGTCGATGCTGATTTGAGCTTCGTTTCCAGACTTAACGCTTGCATACAATTTTTCTACAACTGGTTTGATTGCATCATGGAATGGGCCCATCCAGTCAAGAGCGCCACGCTGAGCAGTTGTTGAGCAGTTAGCATACATCCAGTCCATACCCTTTGCTGCAAAGAGAGGCATAAGTGATTGAGTAAGCTCTTCTACGGTTTCGTTGAATGCTTCAGATGGAGTGTGACCGTTCTCAC
>JAGABW010000122.1 GCA_017614465.1 Bacteroidaceae bacterium
CTGTTAGCTCTCAAGTTGTTTGCACCACCTTGACGCCATGTATCCATTTCTTTCATGTAACCACGATTGTGCATAGCCTTATCAATTGCCTGATTTTCTTCAGGGTCGTTGGTGTCTTCAACCCATCCGATATTAGGGTCTCCACCGTAGATTCGGAAATCGATAGGAATACCCATAGGTTGCATATTGTCTTTTTCACCGAAATAAACCTGAACGACGCCACGGCTTGGATGTGCACCATATGCAAATCGTACTTCATAAGTGTTTTCAGGAACCGGAGGAAGTTTGAAACTAATGTCGAATTGACCAGTAAAGTCAACGCAGTCACCATAAGTCGCATTCCATGTTCCACGGTTGCGGAGGTTAAGTTTTGGTGTATGTCCATGGAAGTCCCATCCTTCAACAACCTTGAAACCTGTACAGTGGTCGGCACCACGAGCACCGCAATTCATAAACTCTGGTGAAAGGGTAACAGAAAGAATACGAATACGGTCGTTGAATACTACATCGCGTGTTTCTACATTATATGTGAGAATGTCATCGATGTAGTGGATGATACCATTAAGTGCCTGTTGGTCAACTTTTCCTGTTTCAGATGGACTGTAAACCTTGATACCTCTTACTGTATATTTAGATTTAACACCTTTGCGGTTGATGAAAAGACCTTCAGATGGCGTGCTGAATTTCATGATAGTACCAGGCATGAGGGTAGTGTACCAGTCAGTACAGTCGATTTTGTCTGTTACAGCACAGTCTGTTTTCAGGTTTACACCATTCATGTCACAAATTGTCCAGTCGTTGTAACCTCCATAATAAGGAAGTAAGTGATATGCAACGAATCTGTTAAGTGGATTCTTACGGTTAGTCCAATCGTCGTCATAAAGACCCTTGTCTTCTGGATAAACTGCGTCATAAACTTCCTTTGCATAACGCTTGAGGTCGTCAAGGTTGTTTATGCCATGCTTAGCATAGATACTGTCTGGTTCGATAAATGCACTATAGCGTTTCATGCGTTTTCCGATCCAATAGCAGTGGTGTACCTCACTACCGCCACGTATGATGTCGTATCCTTTGTTTACAGAGTCTTCACCACATGTATAGTTAGGGTCTATATACTGATACATAGAGTCGCATAATCCTGTGAGAGTGAGGGCTGATGTAAAGAGTTTAATGTCTTCATTTTCTGCAATCAACTCAGGGAGATATTGACTGCTTGGTTGAATAACCTTGTCAATAGTATGAACAACACCATTTACAACAGAGTCGTCGCGTACAATCATGCGTGATGCTTTATTAACAAAGTAAGCCACATTATTGTTGTTTAATTTGTCGCTATCGCATGAGAATGTAAGATAACGGTCGTTCATGTTACAAGTAGGGAAGTTACCATCATGCAAATCCATTGTAAAATATGTGTATTTGATGATGTGGTTCCATGCAAGTGTGTCACACTCCTTTTTAGACAATTCATCAACAGATGATTTACCTATACTATGAAGATAATTATCTATAGCCTCATTGGTAGGAGCAAGACAAGTGTAGGTTCCATATGTTGCCATCATTCCGTACATTCCAGAACGATGAAGAATGTCAACGAATTCGCTAAACATCTCTGGACGATTGTCAAGATAATCAGATACCATCTCACCGGTAAATGTATAGTAATTCTCAGGCGCTGGTTCATCGCTACATGATGTAAGACACACAGCAGATGAAGCACAGAGTGCTACTATTGCGATTATCAGTTTATTTATATATTTTTTCATATCAATCAATATTTAATATTAATTTATACTTTTAATTAGAGATTAAAGATTCTTCTCGTAAGTGTCATCTGTAACGTAAGCAGGATTCTGCTTTAAGTCAGTGTTAACTTTGATTTCCGCACGATTATATGGGAAATAAAGAATATCAGGCGATGCAAGTTTGATACGGATTTTACTTCCGTCTTGTTCAAACTTAGGCAATACCTTTTCAATCATTCGGCTGTTGCTGCCGTCACGACGACACATACGAACTAAGTCGTACCAGCGTTTACCTTCAAACATAAATTCACGTTGACGTTCATCCATCACAAGGTCTTCCATTGTTGAACGCGAACCTGAATAGTTGCTAAAAATAAGAGTATCTTTTGTTGCTGTGCGTTTATTGTTTGCACGTTTCCATGTAGCACTAACGCATGCAAAAGCACGTTTGTAGTGATCTATCTGTTCTTCTGTTATATCTTCTGAAGATGTAACATTTCCAGCAAGTTCTACTTCTGCTTCTGCTTTCATAAGAAGCACATCACTGAAACGATAAATAATCCAATGTGGAACCTCTCTACCACTACGAAGTGAACGAGAAATCTTTGGTGCTTCAGTTAATGTTGTAGCAGATTTGAAAGAAATGCTATAGTCTCTATATTTGTGAATGGTAATTCGATTATCTTTTTCTTCCATGTTTTCGTATGCACGTAAGTCGGTTTTGCTGAAATAATTATTAGAACCAGCGAAAACATCAGAGCAAAGATAACTTGGTGCTGCAAGCCAAGCATTAAGATTTGACTCAAAACCAAGGTAATTATTCAATCCTGCACTCTCAACATTTTGATCATTAGGTGGTGTAAGTTCGAAGATGCTTTCTTTTGAATTTTGCGTTTCTCCAAATAATTCATTAAACTGATTGCCACCGGTTGCTGTACCTGCAGGTGTTTCTGAAACTAAAGGATACACATTGCTATATAGTTCCATATAGGTTGTCTTTCCTTTTTGAATATCATATTCATATTCTTCTTGGAAATGTTTAATAACCTTATCACAGTTGTCTATACATTTTTGATAGTCACCTTTCCAAAGGTACATATCTGCTAATAATGTATAGGCAGTCCAACGTGTAACATATGTTTGATTCTTTTTGCTATCTTCACCATATGAACGTACTGCATAATCCTTAACAGCTTCAACTGATTCGATAAGACTATCAAGAACAGCCTCGAACTTTGTAGCAGGTCGAGTGATTGGAATATTGTCATCAATAGATGGTGTTGTGACATATGGCACATCGCGGAATGTGCGAATTAGATAGAAGTAACACAATGAACGGAGTGTGGTAACTTCGGCGATAGTGTTTCGTAATTCAGAATCGGTATAATTTGGATCTATTTTATTTACTATTGGTGCATAGTGTAAAACAGTGTTACAACGATTTATACAATCATAAAAACATAACCATTTTGTGAAATTGTTTGTCTCCAATATGTTCTCTTTAAGAATTTGCTGTAAATCGTTTTGAGCACCAGCTCCGAAAACCAAATTGTCGCTACGAACTTCTCCCCAAACAAGCATACGTTGTAAGCAGTCATTTGAAGTTAATTGTGCGTAACAACCAGTAACAGCACTAACGACATCCTGTTCCTCTTTCCAATAATGTTCCAATACTATCTCATTTGTTGGAGTTAGTGTAAGGAAGTCGTCACATGAAATCAATGCAACAGACATAGGCAAGCATAGTGCAGTTGCAAATGCTGTGCATAATTTTCTGATGCTATATTTTATTTTTTTCATATATTTTCTGACTATTATGTTAATAAACGATTATTAGAATTGTACATCAAGACGAAGTGTGTATGTTCTTGATCTTGGTGTTTTTGCATTATCCATAGCAACATTTCCTCTACCTGGTGAAACTTCAGGTTCACAACCAGAATACTTGGTTAGACAGAATAAGTTGTTCATATTCAATGATAAACTTAAGTTGTTTATTCCGTATGATTTAAGTTTCTTAGGATCGAAAGAATATCTGAATTGAGTATATCCTAAACGAAGGAATGCTCCAGGTTCAACAAATCGGTCGCTACCAAGGTAGTTATAACCGCTTTGATAAAGAGCACGTGGAATAGGTGCAATATCACCTTCAACGCGCCAGCGCCAGTTAACTGCTGTACTTTGGTTATTGTTGCCATACATTGATTCAGCATTCATACGTGCTCCGTTTACGATTTTGTTTCCGAAACGGAAATTCAAGTGGCTGTTCCAACTGAATCTGCCGTAATTAAGACGAATACTGAAACCACCATTCATCTTAGGAAGTGAACTTCCAAGATATACAATATCAAGTTCGTTTATCTGACCATCGTGGTTAATGTCTTCATAAATAGCATCACCACCTTTGAACTCATAAATATAAGATTGGTTCTTATTGTCATAGCAGAATACCATTGGTACTGTTAATCCATATTTGTCGGTAATCACATTACCTTCAGCATCGCGTGCAACAGGAGCGTTAGGGCCACTTATGCCTGGTACTTCAACTTCTGAATATTTAGAATACTGATAAACTCCTTTATAACGGAAACCATAGATCGCTCCGAATGGGTTATCCAACTGTACACGACTGAGGTAACTGCCATTTTGACGATTGAATTCTCCGTTCATACTTGCCAACACTGTTGGGTCCATTGAAGTAATCACGTTTCGGTTGTTTCCTAAGTTGAAATCAAATGTAGCAGAGAATTTACCTTTCTTAATAACGTTCTCACCTTTAAAGTATAATTCCCA
>JAGABW010000123.1 GCA_017614465.1 Bacteroidaceae bacterium
GTTGGTGACACACGACCAGCCATTTGTTGAGCAACATGCCAAGCTTCATGTGGAAGATGTTTTTCTTGACCTGGAGCTATATGTATGTCTGTTCCTTGTGTATATGCAAGGGCTTGAACTGTTGCAGGTTTACTGCTATTGTAGTGCACACGCACATCATCCATTGAAAAACCTGAAAGATTCTCTATTCCTGCTTTTAGATTATCGGGCATACCAGTCTCATTCTTCTTCTGTAGTGGACTATCAAATTTACCTTGTAATGTTTCATCTTCTTCATCTTCTATACGTTGCAATGGACTATCAAATTTGCCTTGCATTGTTTCATCTTCATCATCACTAACTCTTTGATATATTGGTGTGGACAGATAATTCTGATTCTTTTCAGAACGATTGTCCATCATATTTACAACTTTCAACGCATCACTTCTTGACTGAATGACACGTGAAGTCTTTTCATGACTAATTCTTTCTCTTTCCATAGTTCTTTTCATTATTATTTCTATAAATGCAATCATTCATTTAACTACCGTTTTTGTTCTTCTTGTTCAATTCGCTTACGTACATTTATTAAAAATTGTTTATATAATATCCAACTTGTATATGAATGAACATTTTCTTTCATATATTCATATTGTGCTCGTTCAACTTTTGTAACCGTGGTGTCATTTATACCATTATCGAAAACAACACGCATTTGGGGATTATTAGCATTCATGAAAGAATGAGTTTGCGTATTAGTAGAAGAAGACGTAGATACATTACCAAAATTTACACTAAAAATATTTCTTACAGAACTTTCATGTAACTTATTTGTTGGATCTAAAGAGGCATAAGCACCTGTTTGTGGAAGACATGATTTGTTTTCTGTTTTACGTCCCAACATAGTATCAGTTGTAGATGATCCTTGATTTCCCTTTATTTCTGCATAATTAATTACTGTATTTCCAAAATCAAACTCAACTAAGACAGATGGGGATTGATCATATTTTAAAGCCATACCTAATGAACCTCCATGACCATATAATTGGGCATCTAAGAATGCTTGTAAAGGCATAGATCTATATATTCTAAGATTTGTTATTGGTCCACTCGTGGTGCCAGGTACATATGTAAAACTATCATATTGATGATGAATTCCTACCAAACCAGCATATTGTCCTGTTTCCGTTTTATATAATAAATAATCTTGAGCAACTTGATGTTTTAGATCGTCTTTATCATTAAATTCTCTATCTACATTTTTCCCATAAAAGATTCCTGTTATATATTGTGTATAAAAATCATCATATGCTTGTGTATCACGCGCCCGGGCGGAACTATACGTTCTTCCATCATGACACTCCGCAAAAGCCCTTTCTTTTACATCGTTCAACTCGTCTGGAGTAAACTTGTCTAATCCTGATAAAGTTTTCAATTGAAAGGTATCAATATTATTATGTATATTAAATTGGTTTGAACGATTATCTACAATACCCACCGCATCCCTTTTCTTATTTTGGATGACTCGTGATATATTCTCGCGATAAATTCTTTCTTTTTCCATAGTTACTAATTTCTGAATTTAGGTTATATAATCTGTTTATCATGCCATGAAACTTGAATCATCTTCTTTAGCCATGGCAGACGAATCTGTCTGAATGCCCATGGAATTGTTTCAAGTAGAATGTCATAAGCCTTCTCGTTTATTGTCAACATCCAGTATTCGTCTTTTTGTTCCAACACCCCATTACGTGATATGAAACTTTTTCTGAAGCCGCTGTCTGATGTACCTTTCATGTTTTCCCAATTTGCCTTAACTCCCGAAATCATTCCATCGGCTATTTGTCTTTCCTCATCTGTCAGATTCAGGCATTTAGGTATTGGTATGTATTGAGGTAAATCGGTAAGCAAACGATTGAATATCAGTTCATATTCCTCATATTTTCTTTCTTCTCCATATACAAGGTATTGCAGGAGGAACACTGCACGAATTTTAGATGATGTGTTCTTTAGTTTTTTATGTACTGAATCTAAATAGCCAAGCATGTCAAATAATCGGACAAACCATGGTGCCAATAAACATAAACCGGCATTATTTACTATTTGTTCATTCGTCAGATCCTCAGTTGGATTATCCAACAAAACTATATTAAGTGTTTCTTTAATATTCTGAATCAGTTGTTTCTTTTCAGTAAGAATCTCATCGTCATTTTTTCCTTGTATTATATAGAATTCATCAACAAACTGTTCGATATTCTCTTCAGATGTATTATAGAACCAATCGTCATTGTTATATCTTACAAAATAGGCAACCCATACTTTTCTTTCTGTTTCTTTGTCAATTTGTAGGATATCAACAATTTGAATAAAAAGATCTGTAACAGAGATGGATATACCACAAGCAAGGTCTCGCAACTCGTTCGTGTCAATCCATTCACACCATTGACGTTCTAACAAAATGCCTTGTTTAACGGTACTACGTATATACTCTAATAATTGTCTTGGAGAATTATGAAGGTAATAGTGTAATAACCTTATCTTGAAAATCTCTGAGACACCAGACTCTACAAGATTATCAAGTGATGTAATATTTGCTTTGTCTGAGTCCGTAACTCCTGTTTCTTCATATGATTTAAGTTCAAAAAGCAATGATTGTTCGTTGCCTTTTGCAATCTCCTTCACAAAGTATCTTAATGATGATTCTGCATCAGATTTACCAAAAAGCATGGCAAACAAAGACAATAAAATTTCCCTTGTCAAAGTCACATCTTTGGATTTACTTTCACTTATCCACAACAAAAATTGAGGGATTCTGTCCGTTTCGGCTATAATCACATGAGAGTTCACATAATCATCATGAGACTCCAACCAGTCGTATATCCGATGTAGCAGACTTACGGAAGAAGTTCCAAACGAATGAACAGATAATCCGTGGATTATTTCCCGCAAGGCATTGCTGTTTGTGTGACGAACCACCAGAGAAAGAAGTCCAGATTGATGCAGAATTGTTATTGCTTCAGAATAATCTTCGCTGTGGTTGCTCCAGAACAAAGCTGTTTCACGACGTTTTACAGCATTTGATGCTTCCGATGAAAGGAAAACAGACTCCAATCGTGCAATATCATCATCCGATAGCCTTGATAATCTGCCTTTTACAGTCTCTTTATTATGTTCTATATGTTCATAAACATGAAGTTCCGAGAGCAATGATTGTTCGTTGTCTTTTGCAATCTCCTCCACAAAGTATCTTAATGATGATTCTGCATCTGATTTACCAAAGAACAAGGCAAACAAAGACAATAAGACTTCCTTTGTCAAAGCCACATCTTTGGATTTACTTTCACTTATCCACAACAAAAATTGAGGGATTATTTCCGCTTCGGCTATGATTACATGGGAAATTACATAAACATCATGAGACTCCAACCAGTCGTATATCCGTTGTAGCAGACTTACGGAAGAAGTTCCAAATGAATGAACAGATAATCCGTGGATTATTTCCCGCAGGGCATTGCTGTTTGTGTGACGAACCACCAGAGAAAGAATACCATAATGATGCAGAATTGTTATTGCTTCTGAATAATCCCGGCTGTGATTGCTCCAGAACAAAGCCGATTCACGACGTTTTACAGTATCTGATACTTCCGATGATAAAAGAATCATCTTCAATCTATCATGATTTATCTCAGTGGAATCATTATGATTTATCACGGTAGAATCATTGATAATTTCTGATTCTGATAGAATCATTGATAATTTTTCTTGCAGCGACTGAAATTCTTTGATTGAAAGAGCATTATTTCCTGTTATCTGGTGGTATATCAGATTTATCAGTCGTTTAAATCTATGTTCGGAGTAACAACTATCATCAGCAATCCAAAGTAGAATTGATTTACAGAAAAGTTGTTCCAGCCTTTCATCAGAGACATTATTCAACCATGTAAAATATCTCTGGGTATTTTTTATGCTATTTTTGAGATCTTTTGTCCATTCTATTAACGAAACAGAAATAGATGCCAGTAATCTGTATATGTGATATTCATTGAAAATACCTGTAAAATATTGCATTATATTCTGCAAATCCCTACTATTTTCATGAAGCCATTTCACAAACAGTTCAGGATAATCATCAACTATTTGTTTTACAAGAATTTGTTTATCAGAATCATTTATGTTTTCATTTCTAAGGAAGTCTGTCAATCGATTAATCATTGACAGGTAACTTGTAAACGTATGTTTCGATTGTACATTCGTCGGTATGTTTTTGCTGCTAAAAGACAGACTATTCATCATAGACAAACGTACAAAAACCATATAAAGTTCTTGTAATTGATAGTTTTGAGCAGATATTTTTCCAGAAGTGTCAGAAAGCCGTCTGTATATGACATCAATCATATAAATATATTTATCAGCTCCGAAAACAGACTTCAGAAATTGTGATACAAGTTCGTCTTTAGAGAAATAAGAAAATCTATTACCAGAACGGACAAACATCAGTAACTGTCTGTGTATATGACGGATAAACTGTGACTTATCCCCATACATTTCTGTCTCGTCATACGGATAGGATTGTATCATCCATACATAAAAAGAATGCCAGAAAGAAGCAATACCGGCAGTTGCAAACAATGCAGTTTCTTCCGACATAATCATCTTCACCGAATTACAATCCAACAGTTCAGACAGATTATTCAGAATTGCAAAATCGCTTGTCTTATGAATAAAGCCAACAATAATATCTTTTCTCAATTCAAGGAACAAGATAAAGAAACGGCGTCTTTCTTTAATTCCATACTCAGGCATTGATATCACTGTTTGAAACAACCTATGTAGAAAAGTCGTATTTGTGATATAACTGGTCAGACGATAAAAAAAGCTGTCATTTATCCGAACAATCCCAACTATTTCCTTCACGCACGTATCAATCTCAGTATCAGACAGATTATTTAACCATTCTATTTCGTTATTAAAATCAATAATACTGTCTGTTCTCAAACAGCCATATCTGAGAAAATAAATAAAGTTTACGATATGGGAGTTAGGATTTAGTTCCTCATTCTTATCAGCACATTTCCTTATAGAAGAAGGATTTATCTTCATCAGTTGCTCCCTCAATCGTTTTGGATATTCCTCATAGATATTCTCTTCTGTGATGACACCTAAATCAAGATCGATTCTCTCAAATTCATATATGACATCATCGTTATCATATGCATTAAAATATTCCTCCGCCACCTGCACAAAGCATTGATGACAGAAAGAATCCCAATTTGAATACAGACGTTTTGCAGATTCTTCTTGTGGGACTACAAAATCAAACGAGAGTTTATCAATTTGAATCATCCAGAGTTTGTATATATTCTGCATCTGCCAGTTGTTCTTCCAGAGCTCCCAACAGAAGTTTTTTATGTTCAATTAAGCTTTCATTAGTGTATGAGCGTAAAAGTTGGTGATAGTAATCCTCAAACTTACGCATCCTTTTCTCGCTTATCCAGAATATTTTTCCTGTCAAATGTGCAGGGACAATCGAACGCAATAATTTACAACACTCTTCTCTAAAACGAGCTTTGTGGAATCTATATGTCCATGCAGGTAAAACGATGAGTAATTCTGACGGACGTGACTGATCGGCCAATACTGGTTCAACAACATAAAGTGTTTCGCATTCATGATTAAGTTCGCGTAAATACCTTCTTAGTATATTAGCCAATGTTTCCAATATACTCTTATCAGTTCCATGCCCCAGATTCATCCACCCGGCGAATTCATGATGATGATACATCAGCATATATTCGTCATCAGCCGATTTAACAATCTTGTAATTGCTTAGATTAGTACCATTTCTGAATAAATCAGCAGTTATCAGGTTTTCGTTGAAGAATGGCAATAACTTCCGCATTTCCATATATTCATTTTTCTTTTCATCCGAATCCTCAGATAATACCACATAAGAAACATCCTGTACGTTATCGGCATCCATCATTTTTTCTTCAATCAAAAGAGAGTCAACTCGCCTGATTATATCCGATGAATGTTTTTCTCGTTCAATCAAAAGAAGATTATGTTTAGGCAACACATTACTCACAATATGGTCATCGTCGGGATCAATTCCGATTAAAAGACAGAACCACTCTTTTATCATCGGAATATTACCTTTTGTTTCCAACATATTGATATTCTTTGCCTTTGCCCTGTCTCTCTGTAATTTGGTTACATTTCTCAGACATCGCATTCTTCTATACAATGCTTCTTCTGGAGTCTCGCCATAACTGTTATCTTCCAAGAGCCACGACGGCTGACTGTCTATTCCATATAATTTATCGAGAAAATCAAGATAATTATTTTTCAACATGATCGTGCGTTCAGTGTAGATGAAATCGTTGTCTTCCTTATTAATTGACAGAAGACGAGGTAATATCTGTATCTCCTCAAGTCCGTTTTTCATCACCCAATCATACAGATGAATATATGCGTCGAATGAAGATGCCGGTATTTCCTCATCAGGATTTAACTGATAGCAATCAGGCATATCATGAGCTATAGGATAATGGTCGAAGATATTGTGCCACATACCTGTCGGTAGTTCTGTCCTACCAGTCTCACTGGCATTATTGGCTCTGCCACTGAGACTTAGAGCTCTCAGACGTTCAATGAATAAGTCTATATCTATTTTCACTTTCGTCTTTCCGCAATATATCACTATATCGTCCAGATCATCCATCTTACTTGGGATAAAAAGTGTAGAGTTATCAGGGAAACGGCTCTGCGGAACTCCCGATTTCATCAGAAAACAGGTATGGAAGTTCTTAACACCCTCAACATTATATAATTGCTTGTATAGTTCATACTCTGTTCTTGTTTTATTAGACGACACAGAATCCTGATTATCTGAGAGATAATAAAGAATACACCAATAAACGCGCGCCAATACTGTCGTAGGATCCTCCCCCGGATAAATCTCAAATTCAGACTCGAAAAACAATGTTTCAGTCTTGGCTACCTCAACTTTATCCAGCCATTCACAGAGATTACGGTTTTCATTGTATATCGTCCTTATCTTTTTGACTATCTGTTCCTCCTCACCTTTAAAAGGAGTTTTAACAAAACTAACACTGTATGCACCTGTCAAGGCATCAAAATCTATCTGCAGGTTTGTTATCTCAGGAATGCTTGACAGAAAAAGTCGTTTATAATCATCTAATGTAACGATTGAACCGCCAAAAACATCTTTAGGAGGGAATAAGCCAAACCGTTCAGGGATAAAAGGGCGGTCTTCCTCGACAAGATAGTCAATCAAAGGAAAAGAATACTTATAATCGATTTCTGTCAAGGCATAATTTGCAGCCTCGGATAATGTCACACCAGGATCATGTGGATTGTAATCCGTCCACACAGTCCCAGATAAACGCTGAACATACTCTAACGTCTGCTTTTGTAACTTTGTGTATAGAGCCTCTTCGTTGCTCTGTTGCACAATATATGGTTCTCTTATCTCGTCCATGAAATCACTTATATAACCTTTTTAATAAAATCCATCTATATTTTCCGAAACAAATCTTATGTTATTCAGCCACCCTATTCGGTTCAATGAGTTCAATCTCTATTTCAGGCAGAAGTACACTCCAAGCCTCCTGTCCTCCGATAATGTCATCTTCCTCTCCAATATCGCTATTTTCATTGTATTGTCTGCCATTCACCTCCAACGACTCTATATTCTGCAGATCTTCATGATTGACTATTCGTGAATATAATTCCTTGAACGAATAAGTCTGTCCAGGCACAGGAAACTCATCTCTTATTTGCCATAGTACAAAATAATTCTCGATGATTGTAGTGAGATTTGCCAATACCTTTCCTTTGTCCTCTACATGATTATGAAGTGCGGCACGACATTTTACAATAACTTTCTCGTATTGAGGATTCGTTACTTGCAATTGTACACTTGCAGGGGTATATTGTTTCAGTGTCTGCTCCATCTCTGAAAGTTTCCATGCTGAAGAAAGATAATATTCACTATCTTCCTGACGACTGAACACAACGACACATACCAGAGGAAGAGCGTTATTGTTTTTCTTTGGAATGGTGAAACACTGCGCCATTTCAATCTCTGGGAACAACTCCAATACCAGCAACTCATAGTCTTTACGTGTCACTGCCCTGTTCCGATGACGCATATGAGCCGTTAATCGTGCGGCACATTGATCTTTGTTTTCAATGCTATTTCCTCCGAAACTCGGATACGGTTGAACTATGTCGTCTATTCGTTCGTCTTGCTCCACAGTACTTTTTATTGTTCCTGCTGGCAATGGTTCTACCTTACAATTATCAGATGTTACCTTTATTAGGTTTGTCCACACATTACACAAGTCCAGACATGCAGAGACTTCTCCATTTTTGGATGCTCTTATCCAAATCTGATTGTCACAATCAAGCCAATTCGACTTGACACTTTCTCCAAGTGATATTACGATATAACCACTTTGTGTAAATCCTTTTGTTTCTTCTGTAGTAATTGACTCTGCCGGAAGTCTTTTCCAGATTCTACCATCCCATATATCCCAGTCTAATGTCACTTTCTGTCCTGGTCGCGCTATCTCAAATGGTATTTTCGACACAGGCAGTTTCATATCTACATACATGGAAATTAGGCTCTTACCTAAAAGTTGTGTAAATGCGAAATACTGCATATCGTTAATTGGGAAAGGAAGCACCAGAGGTTGTTGCTTATCGTCATTATATGAGAAAGTCTCCTTCGTTGAAAACTCCATTATACGACTAAGGTTTATCTTATCTGTTTTTGTTGATCCTACATCAGTAAATGATGTACAATCAGAAAGACAAAGTGATGCTTTTGCCTTATACGACAGTTCTACATCAGACAAATATGGGACACAAGGCTCCATTGGCGGCTCTTGCACTTCATTTTTCTTGCATTTACTGTTCTTCATCATGACCTGCACGAAAAGAGAGCGATATTTCTCTGCTCCGAAACCAATTTCAGGCGACAATAATGAAACTCTGAAGAAACCGTCTTTTATGAAGTCCAACTCACCTCCTTGTGAAATAGGAGTATCAAAAGAGAAGTGAATATTAGCCGGTGCGAGTTTTCCATTCTCATCAAAAAAGAACAATTGTTGAGACTTCATCTTCTCCCATCGTTCATTTACCCTAAATTCTGTTGTAACTCGGAAACCGTCTGAATCAACACCATAATCCTTATATCGTTCATCAAAAGCGGTTCTGGTCTCTGGTATTTTCTGCCATGTTCCATCTAATGTAACCTCTTTCAGACACTTCAGCCTCAATTCCTCATTTCCGAAAATAAACCATGCGCCTTTAGCGGCCTGTAATCCGAATATAGCGAAAGGTTGAGTGGTATCAACCTCACCCAAATCATTATAGAAAGTGAAGTTTGTCATGCCGCTTACAGCCACCTCGATTGTAACATCTGTGAAATACACTTTTTCAGCCCATGAATATGCCTTAGTGTATGGAGAAAACAATATTCGTATTACAGGATATGCGGTATTGGTCTCATGGATATCGGTAACACATGAAACTGGAGCCGCCATATTTCTTTCCAGCACAAGACTGAAATGAAGTTTCTTATCAATTATGTCACATTTTGCATTTACTGTATTCCAACCATCAGCCGATGAATACTGAAGAGTGATGTCTTGTCTTATATCATTATCCGGCGCGCTAACATCAGAGCTCAAATCCAGATAGATATCTATGGTTCGTGTACCTTCAGATAACACAAAGAGCGATGATTCCATCTGCCAACCGACTTTACACTTACTTCTGTCGAGTGTATCAATTGACAGAGTTCGTGTATCTGTACACTGCACGTGAGTGATAGTTTCTTTTTTAAGAGTCTTGTAAACCTGATTATCGTCTGCAGAGAAAGAAGTGTACTTAGGAAGAGTAAAATCAGGTATTTTCTCCTTGGGTGTTACAAGAATAAATGCGTAATCCTTAGAAGTTTGGCGTGGTGTTACATGCAGGATATCATTTCGATATAAATCAGGTAATTTCGTAAACGAATTATTAAATTCCTGTGCCACAGAACAATAATTCCTGACAAACGACATCAGTAACGACACAGAAGGATCAGTATCACCACAATCCTCAATCTTTTGAATGTATTCGCCTATTCGTTTCTGAATATCACAGACTGTATGTAACATTCCATAATAATACTGGTATTCGTCTTTTTCTGACTGTTTGAGACTTTCAGATAGGATATCACACAGTTCTCTTGCTACAGCAACAGAACTACATTCATTATAATTAGAAGAGACTGAATTACGCAAGAATGCTTTTAATCTATTTTCCCAATTCGTTATATCGTTTTTGAGTTTTCTCACATACTGACCTTGTCTTATAGTACCTCGCGAACTTGTAAAACTCATGCTATATCCGTCGAGTTTCTTTCTGTGGATATCCGCCAAGACTGTCAGTACATTGTCTCTTAACAACGATGTTAATGTGGATTTTTCGCCCTTGTCATTATAGTAATATATGTTATTACTTATAACAACCAACGTATGTAATAAAGCCTGCCAATTGGTTGTCAGTGCTTTAAAATCCTCTAATCCTGCATTATAGCTATCATAATCTGTACGAAGCGTATAACTGTGTTTCTTTGTTTTCACCATCTGTTCTTTTCCTTGTCTTTCATCATTCGTTTTTCATACGATTAAACTCAGATGAATAGGAATTATTATTTAACTAATACTATATTTCTTTATATGGTTTGAGACTAATATGTAATCCTGCCACATTTTCCAGCAAGATTCCAACCTATGTTACCAGGATGTAAGGCAAGTGTAGGGCCATATGTTTCCAATATACGCTGATTTAAGAATCCAATATTCGAATTATCAACCTTTACGTGTCCTTTTCCTATTCCATCAATCCTTATTTCACCCAAATTACCTTTTATTGTAAAACCCGTAAATCCCATACCAATAAGATATCTTTTAACTCTCTCGGCATACGAAGTTCCATCATTAAGAGCGGCTACTGGTTGACCTGTATAACATCCATCCAAATATATTTGTCCAGTATATCCGGGTGGAAGAATATTTCTTAAATATAATGCCATAGCAGTAGCATTCATGCTTGCAAAGAATTGTTGGTTCTCATCAATATTTGGTAATTCCCCATGAGATACGATAACAACAGTTTCATTTACATCTATTGGAGCATGGTCATGACTATTATTCTCTATTTCAATAGGATTAAGTGCCATATCAGAGGGATCTACATCGTCGCGAAATAATGAATGTTCGTTCTTTTTTATATGCTTATGAGTGTTAATACGATCAGCAAGTTCAACCACATGCTGATTCTCAGGAGCAAATTCTGTTTCAATTGCGATAGTTCTTAATCTCTGAATCGTTTTTCCTGAAAATCCGCCAGTATCATTAAATTGTAATGATTTCAATGAAAGACACGCTGTATTTGTCCTGTTGTCTCTTATTTTAAACTGGCTTGTTCCTTGCGTAGAATTATTCCGAGTTCGGTTTACACGTCGTTTGTAATCTCTATTTGCATACATATTGATTGTGATTATATATGACAGGTATTTATTGTGGCAAGTTAGTTCCTTCGTTGATATAAAAAGGATAAACCATATTATTACGATTATTCGTACGTATTATCATATATGAAAGTTTTATAAGAAGTCGCCCTCTGTCTGGCTTGTCCTCAAACGACACATCCTCCAGAATAATGCGTGGTTCATATAGAATAATAGCACGTGTGATTACATTGCGCATCTTTGTTATCGTCTGTGGTGTCAATGGTTCAAATGCAAACTGCCTTAAAGAGCAACCATAATCATAACGATTAACGCGTTCGCCCGGAGATGTACTGAAAAGCACACTCAGGCTCTCTTTAATATCCTTTTCATATGCCGACATCTTAACACCTTTATCGGTTATCTCTGGAGGAAAACTCCATCCACAACCAAGAAAAGCTTCAATATCCATCAAGTTCTTTAGTGTATCCATATCCCTACCCTCCTATCATTACATTTGGACATCCAGAAGCTATCGTTCCTCCATGGGCTGTTGTATCACCCATTCTTACAGCAGGACGTCCGCCAATCATTACTGTTGACGAACCTTTGGTTATCGTATCTGGAGGACCTGTACATATACACATGTCGCCTACCACTGCTGCAGGTATCTTCCCTATCAGCACTGTAGGAACTCCAGGACCTGTTACCGGACCGCCCACATGAGGAATGGGTGATGGAAAAGCCGGTGTTTGCATCGGACATATATGCATATCTGTTATTCTTGCTGCTGGTGGCATATTCTTTGTTTTTTTTATGTTTATACTATTAGTTTATCATTACCATGGCACCCTTGACTGTCGTCTGACCACTTGCTGAGAGTTCGGCTGTTGCATTACCTTTTACGGTTGCACCAACCTTTGCCTGTATATTTGCATTCATACCGTCGATTCCTACATCACTTTTTGATGTAATACTGATCTTTGAAGTGGCATCCATGGTTATACTGTTTTTTGCCTTCAAAATGATATCCTTATTCGAACTCAACGAGATACCACTGTCATTCATTGTTATTTCGTTCTTATGCTGATCGGCTAAATGAATACATTTTCCGTCGTCACTGAGCTCCATGGTATTACCGCCTGGGGTTTTCAGTGTTATAATCTTCTTTTCCTCGTCAAACTCAACAGATAACTTTGCTCGTGTAACGATTGCCTTCTTATTGTTCTTCGCATCAAATTCATATGGCGGTTTTTGTTTCGTACTGTAAAAGCCGCCCAAAGCTACAGGGTGTGAAGGATCGTTATTCATAAACCCTACTAACACCTCATCGCCTATTTCGGGCAAGAAGAAGATACTTGATTCTTTTGTTGCATATAACGAAACAAGTCTGACCCAAAGTAACTTATTCTGTCCGTCCATCCATGGCAATTCCACCTGAACACGATATTGATTTAATGGATCGCCATCAAGTTTTCTTACTATACCACTATGAAGTCCCTGCATTCCTGGCAAGAAACCAGAGGCTGAAGGCGACATCACATCGGGTTCTTCTGTTATATTAATATGTGAGACACCAGCACCTGCTTCTGTTACCCACTCATTATTCTTAATCGTATGTATGACAGAACCGACAAACATATTCCCATTAAATCGTTTACCCAGACCTTTCAGTTCGATCAGACAACCTGGAACGACCTTGCTTGAGCCATAAAAACTGACAAAACCCTGATAACGGGCAAGTGCAGCCTTTAAAGCCATACTTTCCGCCCATTGTTTCAGAGCAGCATCTTCAGTCGGTGCATCGGTCTGCAGAAGCATGTCGTTTCCGACAGCAATCTTGTCGGGATTCAAATCGCCTTGTTTATTAAACTTAGGATTTGATGCGGATGTAGCAACCATCTTCTGTTCGTCAGGCGACCATGACACCGCTTTATAGTGTGAATATTGTTCATCTGAACTCAATTCAAGATTAAATGCAATAATATCCTCACCAAACGTAAGAGTATGAACAGGTGAGCCATCCACCTTTGGTTTCTTTATATTTATCTTTCCACCGTCACATGATATATATAATCCACATGCATCGGCACGTGAAAGGGCAAAATCCCAGTCTGAACAATAGTATTGTACCAAAGAACTGTGTTTGTATTGGGTTGAATCAACAGCCACACTTCCATACGAAGAAAGTGTTTCATTGATGATTTCGCTATCTGTCTTTTTCTCAAAAATACGGTTTTTACGTCCTTGTGTGGCTGCAAAAGCCGCGTCACGGCATTCCAACACCATATAAGAACGGAAATCACTGTCGGTTTGTATTCTAAGACCGACTATTATTCCATCAAAAATCGTTTCCTGATTATTTATATCTCCTGCATCTAATCGGATGGCAGAACCAGGACTGAATGTATTTTCATCACTTTCGTCAAATGTCTGTTTGTCCTGATTGCCTGCATTGAACTTTAACATTGCCCTACCTATACGATTCAGTTCCAAGCATACTGTAGCTGAGACCAAATTGTATGTATCACCCAGTTTCTTACCATTTGCATACACAAAGCAGGTCAATACCCTATCTTTATTCTTTGACGGAGAATCTGCCATATTCTTTTTTAATTATACGTTACTATATCTTCTTTAACATCGGCATAAGAATCTCGGTTCCTGCCGGTATATTTCTAAAACCGTTCAAATTATTAAATTTTGCCACTTGCTCAACTAAAAGAGGGTCTCCGTATATCTCATGACACAGGTTTGCCAAAGTCTGCCCGTCCTTAATAGTTATAAGTCGTGACACATCTGGAGAGTGTTTCGAGAAGCGGGATTTTTCTTCTTTCTGACTACAATAGCCAGTAAGAACCACTTTCAATTCTGCACGTAATGGAACACCGTCTGAATCAAACAATGTATATTCCGTATCCAAGGTCTTTAACTGACCGAAGAATGTAATATCCCCATATTCCACTTTAACAAAAGAAGGGCGATGTCCTTCTGTATTATAATCATACAAACGTTGTTCAAGGGCATCAACCATATCATGTACAGGTTGTTGTTCATCCTCGTCTTCCATTGCACTCGTCATATCGAACAGGCAATCGAAACTGAATGTCTCTGGTTGATAACGCACATACGTATTCGAACCATTCAGACTGCCCAACTGACGGTCTTCAGCATATTGAATACCTTTAGACAGTTTCACTTGTGCCGGATTTACAGGCAATTTCAAAGCCGGATGACTTACACTACTGAAATTCTCATCTGTATAAGATGTGACAGACATATATCCCATAACTTCTTATCTTTCGTTTTTCTTACGTGTCTGCATATGCGTATGTCTGACAGACTGCAGTGTTTCATTATCTAACAGTCTGTCAACTATACGCTCTTCCATTTTCCGAATAACATCCTCGGAGATTTCCGTTTCCGTGATGATCTTACGTTCAACAACGGTACGTACATGCATTTCTTTGATGACTATCGGCATGGTTTCTTATTTTATACGTTCTAAGCGGTTATATGCTAATTCTATAGTTTCTATAGTTAACCCACTGCTGTCTGACTTCAATGCGCTCAATGAATAACTCACAGGATATGCATGATTACATGACCATGCAGCAATGGGATTACCGCTTTTATCTAATAATTTTATGACAACATCGCATGCCTTTTTATAATATACTCCCGAACCTCCACCAGGCAAATACATCATAGTTGCACAACGATTTACCCATGAAGCGAGATCATCACTTATAGGAGAGACAGGACGTTTTAAAGAGACTTTCTGAGGAGATATATTATTTGGAACACGTATAGCCTCATTAGAGTCGGTCACTTTATTATCTGTATTAATTGTCCATCCTATATTGGATACCTCGAAAAACGATGCTTGGAATTTCAGTCCATACATATTCTGGAAATCTACCAAGAAATAGTAATCTACGGGATATACCCAATCCGACATGTTATTTGTCATATATCAGATAATTTATTTAAGATTAACACCTTCGTGTGCAATTACCAATGTTTCAATCGATGTTGAATTTCCATCAGATTTAAAGCCATCCACAGAGAGTTTCTTAGGCCAAGCATTAACGGCTTCCCATGTTTTTACAGGAGAACCTGATTCGTCAAGCAAACTGACTGTTACAACTTCTCGTTGAATGGTATTCAGTTTTACTTTATTAACCCAATCCCATAAAGCCTTGTCGCCTTTGAAAATACCTTTCTTCAGCGTTAAATCTCCAGCTTTTCTAAGTCCTGGCATTTTAAGTTTAGTAAAAACAGGACTATCGCCTGCACGATATGTTATTTCTTCATATTCGGTTTCAAGTCCGGATACTTCACTACATGATATGTCGCCTACATTAGAAATAGACACTTTGAAATAAAAACTTGGTAAAGGCCACGCTTGTGTACTTGCACTTTGTGCTGCTCCATTGTCTGCCATAATATTTTGTATTTAATTGTCTTTATTATTTAATTTGTTTTATTTATCAACTCTTTTGCATCTGCTGTTGGAATGTGATTTCAATAAATTCTGCAGGATGACTGATAGCCACTAATACAGTGATTCTAAGTGTTCCTTCCAAGATATCGTCACCAGTCATTGTATCTCCAAGTCCAACATGTACTTCATATGCGTCCTCTGGCACTGCACCAGCAAGACCTCCACGTTTCCATACACTACGTAGGAAGTTCTCAATCATACACTTCATATTAATCCATGTGTTTGCATCGTTAGGTTCAAACACATATGCACGTGCTGCGTTCTTTACAGACTGTTCAAGGAATATCATTGTACGACGTACATTTATATATCTCCAGTCCTGAGAGTTACCGTCAAACGTACGTGCGCCCCATACCTTCAATCCATCGCCAGGGAATGTACGGATAGCATTTACAGCCTTACCGTTCATCGGCATATTAAGATCCTTCTGGTCGTAGTCATTAATACTAATAGTTGGTTTGATAACCGAACTGATACCCACATTTGCAGGAGCTTTCCAAACGCCACGAGAACTGTCAACGGCAGCATATATACCAGCCATTGCTGCTGATGGTGGAAGGATATTGATATCATCTAAGATTGCCTTAACCAACTGATTGTAAACCACACAGTTCTGCATAAGAGCATGATGTAGGTTTATATCATATTTCATTGATGAAACTGATGCAAATTGCTTTATCTGATCATTGTTATAGCCTAATGATTTGATAAAATCTTCTACACCATGGTCAAATTCAATCATTTCGTTGGTTATGTCACTTAAAGAAAGGATTGATGTTGCCAGATATGGATAGTAAGTTGCAACATATGAAGGGGCTTTTGGTGAAAAGCCACTACGGAAATTATCAACATAATCAACCTTGGTTGCAGGATCTGCTGGATAACGGTCTATAAACACATCTACAATCGCTACGCGATTCTGTATGTTTTCCTTACCACAGTGATCAGCCATTTCTTCTTGCAAAGAAAAACAGTCACTTGCAGCCAAATTAGTTGCTTCAGGAATAACAACCATTGTTGGTTCACTTTCTGTCTCAAGAGTTGCAATCGCATTAACAAGCGTTTCCTTTTTAAACTCTGAAGCATAACTACCGACAGACACAACATAACAAGGCCCTCCGCCATTTGCGAAGTACAACATCATGTTAAGATAAAGAGTGAAGTTGTTCTCCACCTTAATTGTGAACTGACGTGATGTAACACCGTCATTTGTATTCACAACAAAAGACTTGCCAGTAGGAGCTACTGGTGTAGGGTCATCATCACCGTCTTTTTCATCTTTCTTTGGTTTGTCATTCACTGGTTCTTTGACGTTGTTTCCAGCAGCACTAATAGAGTAGCTTGGCAAACTCATTCCGCCAAAATACTGAATAAACTCTGCCATAGATGTGATTTTCCATGGCTTACCTGTTAAATCCTCTGTTCCATTCAAAGCTTTTTCTGTGTAGCCAATAAAAGCTGGAACTGCTGTTTCTACTTCCACTACGGAATTTCCAAAAGCGTTTTTTTCTTTAATGTAAACACCCGGGGTTTTGTATTCGCCCATTTTTTCTGATTTTTTGGTTAAACTTAAGATTTGTTA
>JAGABW010000124.1 GCA_017614465.1 Bacteroidaceae bacterium
GCAGATGGTGTTGCAGACCTCGGAATCGTTGGTGAAAACGAATTTGTGGAAAGAGGAGAAGAAGCTGATATCGTAAAACGACTCGGATTCAGCAAATGCCGCCTATCTTTGGCAATTCCTAAATCTATTGAATATACAGGATTAGACTGGTTCAACGGCAAGAAAATTGCAACAAGCTATCCAGAAATCCTCAGAAAATTCATGAAGGAGTATAATCTTGATATCGACATCCACGTTATTCAGGGTTCAGTTGAGATCGCTCCAGGAATTGCATTGGCTGATGGTATCTTCGATATCGTTAGTTCAGGTTCTACACTTGTAAGCAACAACCTGAAAGAAGTGGAAATCGTGATGAAGAGCGAAGCATTGCTGATTGGAAACAAGAACCTAAGCAATGATCCACACAAGCAGGCTATCCTTGAAGAATTATTATTCCGCATTAACGCAGTACGTGCAGCAGAAGATAAGAAATATGTTTTGATGAATGCACCTACAGATAAGATTGGTGAAATCACTAAAGTATTACCAGGTATTAAAAGTCCAACAGTGATGCCTTTGGCTACAGAAGGCTGGAGCAGCATCCATACTGTACTTGATGAAAAACGATTCTGGGAAATCATCGGACAGTTGAAACAACTTGGTGCTGAAGGTATCTTGGTATTACCAATTGAAAAGATGATTCCTTAACACATAATTATATATATTATAAGAATCATCACCCACCAATACAACTATATCTTATTACCATTTTTATCATAAAAAGATATAATTATGGAGAATATAAAAAGACCACACAAAGATGCTGAGGAATTGGGAGCAGTTGTCAGAGGTGTACTTAACGACATCAAACAACGTGGTGACAAAGCCATAAAAGAGTACGAACAGAAATTCGATAAAGTAAGTCTTGACAGTCTAAAGGTTACAGACGAAGAAATCGAAGAAGCTGAAAAACTCGTAAGCAAGGAATTAAAAGACGCACTTGTTCTTGCTCATGATAATATCAGCAAATTCCACTCTTCCCAGAAATTCGAAAGCAAAAAGGTGGAAACATGTAAAGGTGTTACATGTTGGCAAAAATCTGTGGCAATCGAAAAGGTTGGACTCTACGTTCCAGGAGGTACAGCCCCACTCTTTTCAACCGTACTCATGCTTGCAACTCCTGCTAAAATTGCTGGTTGCAAGGAAATTGTATTATGCTCTCCACCAAACAAAGAAGGTAAATTACACCCAGCAATACTTGTAGCTGCAAAAATCGCTGGTGTTAACAACATATTTAAGATCGGAGGAGTACAGGCTATTGGCGCAATGGCTTATGGTTCTGAATCTGTGCCAAAGGTTAGCAAAATATTTGGTCCGGGAAACCAATATGTCATGGCTGCAAAACAAGAAGTCAGTCTTCACGATGTAGCGATAGACATGCCTGCTGGTCCAAGTGAGGTTGCTATCGTTGCCGATGAGACAGCCAACCCTGTATTTGTAGCATCCGACTTTCTTTCACAAGCAGAACACGGTGTTGACTCACAGGCTGTCTTAGTGACAACCAGCAAAGACTTGATGAAACAAGTTGAAGATGAGATACAACGTCAGTTAGCATTACTTCCAAGAAAGGAAATCACAGAACAGGCACTCAAATGGAGTAAACTTATATATGTCGAGACTATAGAACAGGCAATGGAGCTTATCAACGAATATGCACCAGAACACTTGATTCTTGCCGTAAAAGACTATATGAAAGTTGCCGACATGGTCATCAATGCAGGTTCTGTATTCTTAGGTAATTATTCATGTGAAAGTGCTGGAGACTATGCTTCAGGAACAAATCACACCCTTCCAACAAGTGGATACGCAAAAGCATATAGTGGTGTCAACTTAGATAGTTTCTGCCGCAAAATCACCTTCCAAGAACTTACAGCAGAAGGTGTAAAAAGTATAGGTCCTACAGTTGCAATCATGGCAGAAAATGAGTTATTGGATGCTCATAAAAATGCTATGACATTCCGCATGAATAATTAAATTCAATCACAAAAAACTTATCTGTATGAAAGAACTTAAAGAATTAATAAGAAAAAATATATTAGCACTCAAGCCATACAGTTCTGCTCGTGATGAATATGCTGGAAGACAAGCAAATGTATTCCTTGATGCTAACGAAAATCCATTCAACCAACCATTCAACAGATATCCCGACCCACTCCAATTAGAATTGAAGCAACTCATTGCTCCTATCAAGGGTGTGGAAACCAGTCAGATATTTCTCGGAAATGGTTCAGATGAAGCTATCGACTTGGTTTACAGAGTGTTCTGCGAACCACGCATAGATAATGTCGTAGCCATCGATCCTACATATGGTATGTATGAGACATGTGCAGATATCAACGACATAGAATACAGAAAAGTAAAACTTGATATTTCGTATCAGTTTAAAGCAGAGACATTACTGTCGGTATGCGACAGACACACAAAGGTGATATTCCTTTGTACACCAAACAACCCAACCGGTAATAATCTTGACAGAAACGAGATTGAGAAAGTAATCGACAGATTCGACGGTATCGTTGTCATCGACGAGGCTTACAGCGATTTCTCTAATGCAAAGACTTTCAGATCCGAACTGAACAAATATCCTAACATCATCGTACTGAACACCTTCTCAAAAGCATGGGGAAGTGCTGCAATACGTTTAGGATTGGCATTTGCATCACCTGAAATCATATCATACTTCAACAAAGTAAAATATCCATACAACGTTAACCAGTTAACACAGAACCAAGCGAAGGATATACTCAGCAACATGTCGTTATTCCACAAGAATCTCGTACAAATTCTTGAAGAGAGAGAATCGCTCATTCAGGCATTCAAGCAACTGCCTATTTGCGTGAAAGTGTACCCTACCGATGCAAACTTCTTCCTGACCAAAGTTACAGATGCTCAGAAAATATATGATTATCTTGTTGACAGAGGAATAATAGTTAGAAACCGAAGCAAAATAACACTGTGTGAAGACTGCCTTCGAATCACTATCGGAACAAAACAAGAAAACACCGAATTGTTAAGTGCATTACGACAATATAAATAATGAGAAAGCAATGAAAAAAGCATTATTCATAGATAGAGACGGAACAATCATTTTCGAACCTGAAGATGAACAGATTGACAGTATCGAAAAATTCTGTTTTTTACCAAAAGTAATCAGCAGTCTTGCTTTCATACGTAAACATACTGATTATGAACTTGTAATGGTTACAAATCAGGATGGTTTGGGAACTGAAGCCTATCCAGAAGAGATTTTCAACCAACTTCAGACCTTGATGCTTAGCACACTCAAGGCAGAAGGCGTGGAATTCGACAACATTCTGATTGACCGCTCTTTTCCTGAAGACAACCTGCCTACACGCAAACCGGGCACAGGTATGTTAACTGAATATATGAAGGGAGATTATGACATGAGCAATTCATATGTCATAGGCGACAGGGAAACAGATGCACAGTTAGCACAAAACCTTGGCTGTAAATCACTTATCATCGGCAAGGACGTAGATGGTTGGGACAAAATCACAGAAATCGTCTATGCAGGCGAACGCAAAGCTGAAGTAACACGTACAACCAAGGAGACAGACATACATATTTCCGTAAATCTTGACGGTACAGGCAAAAGTGAGATATCAACCGGACTCGGTTTCTTCGACCACATGCTTGAACAAATATCAAAGCACGGAAGTATCGATTTGATAATCAACGTAAAGGGTGATTTAAACGTTGACGAGCACCATACAATAGAAGACACAGGTATCGCTTTGGGCGAATGTATATTAAAGGCTCTTGGCGATAAAAGAGGTATTCAACGCTATGGCTATCTGCTACCTATGGACGATTGCCTTTGTCAGGTTGCGCTTGATTTCGGAGGTCGTGCATGGTTGGTATGGGATGCTGAATTCAACAGAGAGAAAGTTGGTGACATGCCAACAGAAATGTTCTTGCATTTCTTCAAATCATTCTCTGACGCAGCAAAAATGAATCTCAACATCAAAGCCGAAGGAGACAACGAACATCACAAGATAGAAGGCATTTTCAAAGCATTGGGTAAGTCTATAAAAATGGCGAGTCAACGTGACATTCACAACTTCCAACTACCTTCAAGTAAGGGAATTTTATAGACTGGAAATGTTTTTTTAAATATTCAGCCACCTTTTGAGTTTTTTTTTGTATATTTGTCACAAATTATAATAGAAGCCCAAAGGTCAAAAGAATCTGATCAAGACATTTCATGTCGGGTAGAAGAAAATGATAGTTAAAACACATAGAAACAACATCTATGGCAGATAAGTATTATTAACTGAAACAGGCAGACGAAAATAGAAAGAAACAGATTAATTCAGAAATAAAAAGAAGATAAAGACCAGTTGGGATGACTATAAATTTATAAACAATAAGCAAAATGAAAATTTCACGTATCGACCACTTAGGAATTGCAGTACAAAGCATTGACGATGCTCTTCCTTACTTTGAAAACACACTTGGTTTAAAATGTTATGCAATTGAAGAAGTTGCAGATCAAAAAGTAAAAACTGCATTTTTAAAAGTAGGAGAAGTTAAAATTGAACTTTTAGAGCCAACAAGTCCAGAAAGTGCAATTGCTAAATTCATCGAAAACGGCGGTAAAGGTGTTCACCATGTTGCATTCGCAATAGAAGACGGAGTTGCAAATGCGTTGGCTGAATGTGAAGCACAACAAATACGTTTGATTGACAAAGCACCTCGTATGGGCGCAGAAAACATGTCAATTGCTTTCCTTCATCCAAAATCTACTGCAGGAATACTCACAGAACTCTGTGAACCAGCAAAATAAAACAGATTCCAATAATAAGTATTAATATAATAATTAAATCAAAATAATAAAATAAGAAATTCATCACATATTTCTTAAAACAAAGGATGTGTGATGGTAAGAAACATTATGAACAAGCAAGCAGAAAAAATTAAGGAACTTGTCGAAAAACGCGCTAAAGCACGTTTAGGTGGCGGTGAAAAAGCTATTCAGAAGCAACACGACAAAGGTAAATACACAGCTCGTGAACGTATTGCCATGCTTCTTGATGAAGGTTCATTCGAAGAAATGGATATGTTCGTAACACATCGTTGCCATAACTTCGGCATGGAGAAGAAACTCTATGATGGAGATGGTGTTGTAACTGGTTACGGAACGATCTCTGGACGTCTTGTATATATCTTTGCACAAGACTTCACAGTGAACGCAGGTTCTTTGTCTGAAACAATGGCATTGAAGATTTGTAAAGTAATGGATCAGGCTATGAAAGTAGGTGCTCCTGTAATCGGACTTAACGACTCAGGTGGTGCACGTATCCAAGAAGGAATCAACTCTCTTGCAGGATTCTCTGAAATCTTCCAACGCAATATCATGGCAAGTGGTGTTATTCCACAAATCTCTGGTATCTTCGGTCCATGCGCTGGTGGTGCAGTTTATTCTCCAGCACTTACAGACTTCACCCTCATGATTGAAAACACATCATACATGTTCCTTACTGGTCCTGCTGTTGTTAAGACTGTATTAGGAGAAGACGTTACTCAGGAACAACTTGGTGGTGCAAGCGTTCACTCAACAAAATCAGGTGTAACTCATTTCACAGCTGAAACTGAAGAAGAAGGAATTGCTATGATCAAGCAGCTCATGAGCTATATTCCTCAGAACAATCTCGAAGAGACTCCACGTGTTGAATGCACAGACCCAATCGACCGTAAAGAAGACTTCCTTAACGAAATCATCCCTGACAACCCTAACCAACCATACGATATGTATAAGGTTATCGCTGGTATCGTGGATAATGGCGAATTCTTTGAAGTACAACCAAACTACGCAAAGAACATCATCATCGGTTTCGCCCGTTTCAACGGACAGTCTGTAGGTATCGTTGCTAACCAACCAAAAGCAATGGCTGGTGTGCTCGACAGCAACGCATCACGTAAGGGTGCTCGTTTCGTTCGTTTCTGCGACGCATTCAATATTCCACTCGTTACACTTGTTGACGTTCCAGGATTCCTCCCAGGTACAGGTCAGGAATACAACGCAGTTATTCTTCACGGAGCAAAACTCCTTTATGCTTACGGAGAATGTACTGTACCAAAGGTTACTGTTACTTTACGTAAATCTTATGGTGGTTCTCACATCGTGATGAGTAGTAAACAACTTCGTGGTGACATGAACTACGCATGGCCATCAGCTGAAATCGCAGTAATGGGTGCTGCTGGTGCAGCTTCAGTACTTTACGCTAAGGATGCAAAAGCACTTAAGGCAGAAGGTAAGGAAGAAGAAGCTAAGGCATTCATCCAAGAAAAAGAAGATGAATACACTAAACTCTTCGCTAACCCATACGTTGCAGCTAAATATGGTTATATTGATGATGTTATCGAACCACGCAACACACGTTTCCGCATTATTCGTGCTCTCGCACAACTTGAAGGAAAACGTTTAACTAATCCTGCTAAGAAACACGGTAATATTCCATTATAATAATAATTGAGAGATATGACAACATTATTATTAGCAAACGGCATAACATGGAATGATGTCTTTTTAATGACGGGCATTGGTGTTGGAATCGTGTTTGTTATCCTTTTAGTACTTGTATTTATGGTATGGGGATTCAAGCCAGCTTTCTCTTGTTTAGATAAATTTACATCATTCTTTAATGATAAAATTAAACCAATCTTTAATTTTAAAAAGAATAAAACAAAAAAACAAGAAGTTCAACAACTTGTTTCAACAGTTCAACCTAAAAACGATGCAACTGACACTGAAACAGCAGCTGTTGCCATGGCTCTGTATTTATTCTACAAGGATGTGCACGATGTAGAAACTGATGTACTTACAATTAAGCACAATCGTAATTCTGCATGGCATCATGAGTTAAACAAAACATTTTAATTAAAAATA
>JAGABW010000125.1 GCA_017614465.1 Bacteroidaceae bacterium
ATGATGTGGTTTTCTCGTAGCGAGTTCGACCGTGAGGCCAGCTACTATGCCGTTGGTGGTGTACGTGGTAGTTTGACGTGGGAAGATTTCTGTAATCTGCGTCTTCCTATTCCTTCGATTGCTCGTCAGCGTGAAATCGTGTCGGAATACGAGACGCTGACAAATCGCATCCGCCTTAATGAGCAAATGATTCAGCACCTCGAAACCACCGCCCAAGCCCTCTACCGCCAA
The DNA here is from genome assembly GCA_017614465.1 of Bacteroidaceae bacterium. Lineage (GTDB taxonomy): Bacteria > Bacteroidota > Bacteroidia > Bacteroidales > Bacteroidaceae > Colivivens. Next base: position 232 of record JAGABW010000125.1, read on the forward strand.
ACCTTCGTCAATAACATCGACAAGGAAAACCTTCCCGAAGGCTGGAGAATGGGGACGATTGGCGAGTTCTGCAAAGAAATGAAATCAGGCGGAACACCAAGCAGGAATCACAATGAATATTGGGATAAGCTGGATTACCCTTGGCTTAAATCAGGCGAAGTGCACAATAACATTATTACTAGTGTTGAAGAATATATCAGTCAAGCAGGATTAGATAATAGTTCCGCAAAGATTATTCCTCAGGACTCTGTAATAATGGCTATGTATGGAGCAACTGCGGCACAAGTAGCATATCTTAATTGCGACACGACAACCAATCAAGCATGTTGCAATATGATATGTAATAATAAGGATGAGGCTGCTTATTTGTTCTTCCATCTATTGGCAAATCAAGAGGACATAAAAAAACTGGCAAATGGAGGGGCACAAGAAAACCTAAGTCAAGAGTTGATAGCACAACAGCCCATTATCCTTCTCGACGATAACGAAAAGAAGTCTATATTTGTGCCAATACTTGATAATTTAATTGTATTATACAAAGAAAATTCGAAATTAACCGACTTACAGTCTTTGCTTTTGGCAAAGATGGGGCAATAAACAGTAAGAGAAATGACAAAGAATTACGTCACACCAAACAAATCGAAACATGCATTTACATGCCCGCATTGTGGTGTTTTGTCTCAAATGAATTATGTAAATGTAAATTTTAGCGGAAGCCGCGCTGTTTCAATGGGAGCAGGTCTAGTTCAAGGTGATAATCACATTGTAATAGCGTCTTGTGAGAACTGCAAGAAAAAAATAATATGGACTAATGATAATTATGCTTATCCGGATATTGTGGCTGAAGAGCCAAATCCAGATATGCCAGAATCAGTTAAACAATTATACAATGAAGCTAGTCTCATTTATAATAAATCACCACGGGCAGCGTGTGCCTTACTGCGTCTTGCAATAGATAGATTGTGTAATGAACTTGGCGAAAAAGATAAGGATATTAACAAGAATATCGGAACGTTGGTGAAGAAGGGCTTGCCTCCATCTGTTCAACAGGCATTGGATATCGTTCGTGTAGTTGGAAACAAAGCTGTTCATCCAGGTCAAATCGCTTTTGATGTAGATGATAGAGAAACAGCAATTGCTTTAATGAAGTTGGTTAATATGATAACAGAAAGAATGATTTCTGAGCCCAAAGAAATAAACTCAATGTTCGAACAACTTCCTGATTCTATAAAAACTTCAATTGAGAAAAGAGACAAGTAAAAATCAATAACATGGATACAATAGTTATTATTATTATGATTATATGTGCAACAGTCGTAGCACTAGTTGCCATCATTTGTGATCACCTTTTTGAGAGAAAGACAATAAATGAGCCGGAGTCTTTTATGTCAAAAAAGATAATTAAAGTCCACAGAAATTATATTGCAGGCATTTTAGGTTTTTCCATAATCATGCTTATAACTGCAAAATATGGTGGCCCTAATAATGCTATTTTTGCATATTTGTCATTTGGTTCTACGATCACTTCTTTGGTTCTCTCTATTCTTGCTATTTTTGTAACGGTACAATCAAGCTCAGATTTATACAAACAGTTTACAAAAATTGAAAATGCAACCGAAACAATAAAGAATGTGTCAAATCAAATTGACACGACCTTAATCAAACTGACAGAAACAGAATTGAATCTGACTAATACATCAAACACAATTACAACTCAGATGGACGAAATTGTAATGCGCATTGATGAACGCATGAAAGAGCGTATGAAGGAAACAGAACATACGTTATTAGAACAAATAAACATGTTGAATAACCAATTTACACACGAAGGGTCTCCTGCAGATGAGGCCGTGTCTAATCAGGCGATAACGGGCTTTATCAATAATTTGAAAAAATATTTCCTAAATTCATGTTCACCAGATGGATTATTGGCGATTTATGCATGTTTTTTATCAAAAAAGCATGATAAGGAATTTGTCATTACAGATATGTTTAAGGGTAATGAACAGTATACATACGGATTCTTAGTATCATCACATTCTAATGGAATGATAACAATTCAGATAGATAATTTTTTTAAAGTGAAATGTATTAATACCATTTTTAGTATAGAGGAATTAAACACCAGATTGAAAGAAATTGTAAAAAACTTAGATACATTCTTTTTGGACAGAACAAATTTTGTAAACAGGTTTTTTGGAGAACCCGAAATTACGATAAAATAAGCCCCTTCAACAGTCTGGTTTTGAAGCTATATTTAATCCTACATTGGTTCTTGGAAAAAGCTGTTATCTATAAAGAAATCGCATCCAAATACTGAGATTAAAATCTTACGCTATGAACAACAACGAACCCCAATACGAAACGATGCCTGAGCATTATCTGCTGTGCTTTAATGACGGTTGCCCGTTGGCCGACACGTGTCTGCACCGATTAGCGGCACGTAGCGGAAGGGTGAAGGACGAGGTGGTGAAGGTAGTGAATCCCGTGCGATACTGCGGGGAGAACTGCCCCTGCTACAAGGAGAACAAGGTGGTGACGATGGCCTACGGCATGAAGGACTCGTTTCACGAGGTGAAGGCCGACCATATCGCCAGGCTTCGCAATACGTTGATAGACCACTTTGGGCGCGGGTCGTACTACCTCAGGCGCAACGGCTTGCGGGCTATGACCCCCGACGAACAGGAGTACATCGGCAGCGTGTTCCGCAAGTTCGGCTACGAGGTGAAGTTCGACCGCACGGCCGAAGAGACACAATGGCTGTAGTACAAACAGCTTGTACCGCCCGTACAAGCAACCTGTACGGCCAGTACAAGTGCCTTGTACGGAGAATACAACGAATCTGTACGACAACAAAGTGACATAGAACACAGAAAAACCTTTTATATTCTCCTATTATCACAATAATTGTTTATTTTTGCACTTAAATAGATGTAACGATGACATACGATTATAACACAATGCAGATATATGTCTCTGAACTGATGAGGAACAGAGAAACAGAAGAAGTGGAATTTAAGTCAGCAAAAGGCGGATTCCCCAGAAGTTTTTGGGAGACTTATTCAGCTTTTGCCAATACGCACGGCGGAACGATTGTGCTTGGAGTAAAGGAGAAAGATGGCGTTTTCTCTCTGAACGATTTGACTGACGAAGAGGTCGAGAAATTGCAGAAGGATTTTTGGAGTGGAGCACACAATAAGAACACCATAAACGTATGTCTGCTTAAGAATAGTGACGTTGTGGTGGCTGAGATAGAGGGTAAA
>JAGABW010000126.1 GCA_017614465.1 Bacteroidaceae bacterium
ACCGTTATTCTTACTGGTTGTGTTGTTCTCATGTAAGAATCAGCAAGACTGTATTGTAGTGGAAGAATTTCCGATAGAAGTTGATGCAAAGCCGTCCGCCCAGTTTGCATTTGATTCATTGTACTTTTCATATCCCAGAGTTAAAATCGATGGAGATAAATGCTGTGTGGCTGATAATGGGGCATCTGGCTATTTTTTCCATATTTATTCATATCCGTCTTTCAAGTATTTGAAATCATTAGCTTGTAAGGGACATGGCACTAATGAACTTGTAATGCTAACAAGTTTCTGTTTTAAGAACGAAAAGATATATGCTTTGTGTGGTGCTCAGAATGTCGTAAAAGTCTTTGATGTGAACGATAGCAGCGATGTTAAGGTAATTAGAATTCCTAAATCTAATGGCTATATGTCTTTCGATGTGGACGATAATGAAAATCTGTGGTGTAATGCGTTGGAAGGTGGTATGAAAATACACCAACTGAATACGAAAGCCGAAATCGTGGATTCTCTAGTTCGAATTCCTGACGTGAAGCCGTCTGGAAATTTTACACCTAATATAATGTGTGAATGTGTTATAAGAAGTAATGACGATGTGGTTGCAATAGCCTCAAAGCATGGCGATAAAATTGAAATATTATCAAAAGATGACCGTCAGTCATTAATAACAGTAAACGGACTTAATGATATGCCTGAGATGTATAAAAGTACAGGCAATATGGTATATTCAACCATTCACTATTCAACATATGTGGATATGTGCGTAAAGAAACGTATATATGCATTATATTGTGGAAAGGATTTTTCTGCAATCCCACCTAAAGAAATGGGGAAAAGTATCAGAGTGTTTGATTTGAATGGTAACCCAGTTAAAAAGTATAATTTAGATGTGAATACTAATTACAGTTCAATATATGCTGATGAAAACGCTAAGAAAATATATCTCACAGTTCCTGATGATGAAAAGCAAGTATATGTATTTGATATGTAATAACGTTTAATTATAAGCTTATTTTAATGCATTTAGTAAATAGATGAATCTTATAAAATAAAACGCCTCGAAGTTCATTGTAACCTCAAGGCGTTTTATTCTTATTTTAACTTTATTCTTACTTTATAGAATAAACTACATCCATTATGCGTTTTGCAATTTCGTCGGCTTCTTGGATTGATTTTGCTTCGCTGTAAACACGGATGATAGGTTCTGTGTTTGATTTACGAAGATGTACCCATTTATCGTCGAAATCGATCTTTACACCGTCGATGTCGTTGACTTGAACTGTAGGGTCTCCAGAGAACATCTCTTTAACCTTTGCAAGTATTGCATCAACATCGGTAGTTGCGTCCAAGTCGATACGGTTTTTTGTAATCTGATAGTCTGGATATGACGCACGTAGTTCGCTTGCAGTACAGCCTTTATGTGCTAAGTGTGAAAGGAATAATGCGATTCCTACCAATGCATCACGACCGTAGTGGGCTTGTGGGTATATTACTCCACCATTGCCTTCACCTCCGATTATTGCATTTGTTTCCTTCATCTTAGTTACAACGTTGACTTCGCCAACAGCTGCGGCTGAATATGATTGACCGTATGATTGTGTCACGTCTCTGAGCGCACGTGTTGATGATAGGTTGCTTACTGTATTTCCAGGAGTGTGGCTCAACACATAATCTGCAACAGTTACAAGTGTGTATTCTTCTCCATACATTTTACCGTCTTCACAAATCATTGCAAGACGGTCAACGTCTGGGTCAACAACAAAAGCAACATCATGATTTCCTTGTTTCATAAGGTTCATAATTGCGCTTAGGTTCTTCTCTAATGGCTCTGGATTGTGCTGGAAGTCACCTGTTGGCTCGTCGTATAATGGAGTGATTGTCTCCACTCCTAATTGTTGGAGTAACATAGGAAGTATGATTCCGCCGACAGAGTTTACAGAGTCGAATGCAACACGGAATTGAGCATCTTTGATTGCTTCAATATCTACAAGTGGCAAATTGAGAACCATGTCGATGTGACGTTGGTTGTATGTGTCGTTTTCTGAGTATTTTCCTAAGTGATCTACATCCGCAAATTCAAAATCTTCTTGCTCTGCGATTGTGAGCACTTGATTGCCTTCTGTGGCATTGAGGAACTCTCCTCTGTGATTGAGCAGTTTTAAAGCATTCCAATGGCGTGGGTTATGACTTGCTGTAATGATTATACCTCCGCATGCCCCTTCCATCACAACTGCTATTTCTGTTGTTGGAGTAGAGGCCAGTCCTATATTGACAACATCGAATCCCATGCCCATGAGTGTACCACAGACGATGTTTTTTACCATTTCACCTGAAATACGTGCATCTCGTCCCACAACAATCTTGTTACTATTTACAGTAGTTGTTCTGCGTATGAGAGTTGCGTATGCAGATGTGAATTTTACAATATCCAGTGGGTTGAGCCCGTCGCCTGCAACACCACCAATTGTTCCTCTTATACCAGAGATTGACTTTATTAGACTCATAGTGTAGAAATGTATTTTATTTTGTAGTGTATTGTTAGTTTCCTAATTGATATGATATTTCGTAATACATAGGAAGTACATATCCTGATGCGTTGTTAGTACCTGAAGAATGAGGTACAATAAGACGAACCTCGGCTTTGCGTCCCGAATTGCGAGTGAGTCTGATGTATTTTAAAGGTTGCAACCAACCAGAAGGAACGGCAGATGTGCTGTATTTGTTAAGCATGTAACCTTCTTCAAATGAGGCAGAATATGAGCGTCCTTTCTGGGCGTAGGTGCATTGCATCTTATCAACAATGGAAGGTGAACTTAGATTGCTTTGTATGGTAGCACCAGCTTCAATATCATATTCAAGGAAACGGCATAAGATACGTTGCGTTGTTGTGCTGTCTTTTTGCTCCTTGGCAAATTCCATCATGCTTTTGCCTTCTCCTCTATTGACAATCTGCATATATATACCATTCTCTTTGAATAAGACGAATTCGTTCTTTGAAACATCTGTAGTTGTGTCATTCTCAAGGAATTCTTCTTCGCTTATTACTTTTATAGGACCACAAAATTCGTTGTCAAGAAGAAAACTATTGATTGCTCTTTTCTCCTTGTCTTTCATGTCTGCGTATGTGTCGTCGTCGTCGCAACTGCTCATCATAAGTGTGCATACTGATAATAGCAGCATGCATATAGAGTTATAATAAATATGTCGTTTCATTATAATTGTTTGAGTTCTTTTATTCTCTGTTTTGGATATTTATTGTCAAAAATATAACTGCCAGCCACTAATGAGTCAACTCCTGCTTCTGCTAATAATGGAGCAGTTTTATCATTAACACCTCCGTCTACTTGTATTAATGCTTGTGAACCAGTTCGGCTGATAAGTTCTTTCAATTGTTTGATTTTTACAATTGAGTGATCTATGAATTTCTGACCGCCAAAACCTGGGTTTACAGTCATAAGAAGTACCATGTCAACTTCGTTGATGATATCTTCAAGCATGCACACAGGGGTAGAAGGATTTAGTGTGACAGCAGCTTTCATTCCTGCTTCATGAATCTCGTGAATGGTTCTATTGAGATGAGGACATGCCTCGTAGTGCACATTTGTGATTGAAACCCCTAATTCGGCAAGTCTGCTTATGAATTTCTCAGGTTGAACAATCATTAAATGTACATCAAGCGGTTTCATGCTTCGTCTTGCAACAGCTTCGATGACGGAGAATCCAAAACTTATGTTTGGAACAAATACTCCATCCATGATGTCAAGGTGTAACCAGTCGGCTTCACTTTCGTTAATCATTTCTATTTCTCTTGCTATATGCCCAAAATTAGCTGCAAGTAAGGAGGGAGATACAATCATTTGCTTTTTTCTTTAAATTGTTAATGATGCAAAGATATGAATTTTTTGGAAAACACAATAGATAATTTATAATAATTTACAAATGCAATTCATAATTAATAATAATTTACTATCTTTGCAATGAAAATAGTAGTAAAGTTGATTGTATAATGCTAACACAGAAAATATCACACACACAAATTGCCGATGTTAAACATTTGTTTGAGATTTGTAAAAATGTTGTGATTGTTACCCATACTTCAGCCGATGGTGATGCAATAGGCTCATCGTTAGGATTGTATGAATATCTTAAGAAAAAAGGAAAGGATGTAAAGGTTATAGTACCTAATTTTTTCCCTGATTTCCTTAAATGGATGAAGGATGCTGATCGTATCATTCAGTTTGATCATCATAAGTCACAGGCTAAAACGTATATCGAACGTGCAGATCTGATTGTGTGTCTGGATTTGAACGCATTAAGCAGAATGGAGGATGTGGCAGATGCGGTTGTGAAGTCAACTGCAAAGAAGATTCTCATAGATCATCATCTGGGACCTGAGAAATTCTGTGATGTGATACTTTCATACCCAACTGCCAGCAGTGCAAGTGAACTGGTCTTTCGTGTGATTGATGCAATTGGCGGACTTCCCCAGTTGACAAAGGCCGGTGCTGAGGATTTGTATGCAGGTATGTGCACTGATACAGGACGTTTCTCATATAATTCTAACGACCCTGATATATTCATTATCATATCTGAACTGTTGAAAAAAGGTATCGATAAGGATCGTATAATTCGTAACATATATAATAATTATACCGAAGGCCGTTATAAATTGTTGGGATATATCCTTAGTGAGAAGTTGAAGGTTTTAAATGATTATCATGCTGCTTTCTATACTTTGAGCAAGGAGGAATTGTCTCGGTTCAATTATATGAAAGGTGATACTGAAGGAGTGGTGAATATGCCTCTGGAAATCAAAGGTATAAAACTTAGTGTATCTCTTCGTGAAGATACAGAAAAACCACGCATTCTGGTTTCTCTTCGTTCGGTTGATGATTTCCCTGCGAATAAGATGGCAGAGGATTTTTTCTGTGGCGGTGGACATTTCAATGCAGCAGGCGGACAACTGTCTTGTTCACTTGACGAGGCTGTAGATCAATTATATAAGGCATTGGAAGCCTATAAAGATAAATTAAGCGAATAAAAATAAATAAAATACGAAAATGATTAATCATCTTATTAAAAAAATCATGTGCTCATCAGTTATTATGATGGGTGCATTATCATGTGCAGCACAAATTGCAACAGTGAGTGGTCCTGATGGACGTCTTAAAGTAAACGTTGATGTTAAAAACGGTAAACCTGTCTATTCTATTACCTATGATGGAAAACAAATGCTTGACGAAAGTCCTTTGGGCTTCGTGGCAAATACGGGTGATTACTCAAAGAATTTGACATATATTGATTCTAAAGAGTCAAAGATTGATACAAGATATAAATTGGATCGCAGTAAGGTGGCAGATGTTCATTATGTGGCTAATGAATTGAAAGTCAATCTTAAAAACGATAAAAAACTTATAACAGTTACTTTCCGCGTAAGTAATAATGATGTGGCTTTCAGATATGAGTTGCCAAGAATCGGTGATAATGCCGGTATCAGAATCATGAATGAAGTAACTGGTTTTGATTTGCCAAGCAAATCTACTACATTTATGTGCCCTCAAAGTAAACCTATGTTGGGATGGAAGCGTACAAAACCATCTTATGAGGAAGGCTACGACTATGATGCTCCGATGACTAAGAAATCACGTTATGGTGAAGGATATACATTCCCTTGTCTGTTCCGTGTAGGTGACGACGGATGGGTTCTCATCAGTGAAACTGGTGTTGACAGTCATTATTGCGGTAGTTGCCTAAGTGATATGTCTGGCGACGGTCTGTATACAATAAAATTCCCAATGAAAGGTGAAAATGATGGTATAGGAGATGTGGAACCTACATTTACATTGCCAGGTGCAACTCCATGGAGAACTATCACTATCGGTTCAACACTGAAACCAATTGTTGAGACAACAGCACCATGGGATAATGTTGAGCAGTTATATGACTCAAATTGCCAATATAAATATGGAAAAGGCACTTGGAGCTGGATTGTTTGGCAGGATAATTCTATCAATTATGATGATCAGGTTAAATACATCCAGTTGGCTAAGTCAATGGGATATCAATATGTACTGATTGACAATTATTGGGATGAGAATATTGGATATGAACGCATGGAAGAACTTGTGAAATATGCTCAATCTCAAGGTGTTGATGTATTTCTGTGGTGGAGTTCAAGTGGTTACTGGAATGATATAGAACAAGGTCCTATCAATAAAATGTATGACCAGATTACACGAAAGAAGGTCATGAAATGGATGAATAAAATAGGTGTCAAGGGTATAAAAGTTGATTTCTTTGGTGGTGACAAACAGGAAACCATGCGACTCTATGAGGCTATCTTAAGTGATGCCAACGATTATGATTTAATGGTAATCTTCCATGGATGTACACTTCCTCGCGGTTGGGAACGTATGTATCCTAATTATGTTGGTAGTGAGGCTGTTCTTGCTTCTGAGAATATTTATTTCAGTCAGCATGCATGTGATGTTGAAGCTAAAGACACATCAACTCACCCATTTATCCGTAATGCAGTCGGATGTATGGAATTTGGCGGCTCTTTCATGAATCGTAATATAAAGAAAGGTAATAAAGGCGGAAATAAGAGAAAGACAACAGATTGTCATGAAATGGCTCAGGCTGTGTTGTTCCAAAATCCAATTCAGAATTTTGCACTCACACCTGAAAACCTCCTTCCTTTTGAAGATGGTGGAGCTCCACAGGTTTCTCTTGACTTCATGAAACAAGTACCTACAACATGGTCTGAAACTCATTATATTGCCGGATTTCCTGGAAAATATTGTGTTCTGGCTCGTCGCAATGGAAACACATATTATATAGCAGGTAATAATGCTGAGGGAGAACGCGACTTGGTTCTTGATTTAAGCAGTTTTATTAAGAAAGGACAAGTTGTTGATTTATATAGTGATAAAGCCGATCGTGAACCAAATAAGACTCAACAGAAGATAACTAATCCTAAAAAGGTGAAGATTCATCTTTTAGATAAAGGTGGATTTGTGTTTGTTGTTGATGTAAAATAATAATGAATTAGAAAACTTCTTAATATGATGAATTTTGATAAGGTTTTTGTTCTGACAGATGATAATACTTATAAGTGTTGTCTGCCTGTTATCAAAGACGTAGAAAGCGTGAAGGATGCTACTGTGATTACCATTCCGTCAGGAGATGATAATAAGAATCTTGAATCTGTCTCACATGTGTGGCAGGAATTGTCACGAGGTGGTGCTACCCGTCACAGTTTGTTAGTAAATGTCGGCGGTGGAGTTGTTACCGATTTGGGCGGTTTTGCTGCAGGTACATTTAAGCGCGGTATCAGATATATAAATATACCAACAACTCTTTTGAGTATGGTGGATGCTTCTGTCGGAGGTAAGACTGGTATCAATTTTGAAGGATTGAAGAATGAAATAGGTGTGTTCTGCGATCCAATGCGTGTAATCCTCGATACACAGTTCCTGAAGACATTGGATACTAATAATTTCCTGTCTGGATATGCAGAGATGCTGAAACATGGTCTGTTATCTAAATCGGATATGTTAGATGAACTCTTAGCCTATGACATGGATAAGATGGATCTGGATTTGCTTGACAAAATGATAAAAAGAAGTATTGGTGTGAAGAAATCGTTTGTTAAGCGTGATCCACATGAGAAGAATATTCGTAAGGCCTTGAATCTCGGACATACTGTCGGACATGCATTCGAAAGTTTTGCAATGGAACAGAAATCTCCTGTTTTACATGGTTATGCAGTGGCATGGGGTATTATCTGTGAGTTGTATTTATCTGTCGCATATTTTAAATTCCCATCAGAACTGATGCACAGAGTTGTTAAGTTTATCACAGAGCATTATGGCAAGATGAATATCTCATGTGATGACTATGAACGTCTTTTCGAATATATGACTCATGACAAGAAAAATATGGGTGATAAAATCCAGTTCACTCTGTTAAGTAATATCGGAAGTGTCAGAATAAACCGTACGATAACAAAAGAACAGATTTTTGAATCATTGGATTTCTATCGTGACGGACAATAATATCTGATTTATGATATCAAATAACTGATTATTAACTAACTATAATATTTTTATATTCGGTGATAAACGTAATAGATACAAAAATTGAAGGTTTGAAAATCATTGAGCCTAAAGTGTTTGGTGATTCAAGAGGCTATTTCCTGGAATCTTTCTCTCAGCGTGAATTTGAGGAGAAGGTTGCAAATGTGAAGTTTGTCCAGGATAATGAAAGCCGTTCTACAGCAGGAGTGGTTCGTGGATTACATTTCCAGAAACCTCCGTTTACACAGGCAAAACTGGTCCGTGTTGTTCGTGGAGCGGTATTGGATGTGGCTGTAGATATAAGAAAGGACAGCCCGACTTTCGGACAATATGTATCAGTTGAGCTTACAGAAGATAATCACAGACAGTTTTATATTCCTCATGGCTTTGCTCATGGCTTTGCTGTTTTAAGTGAGGAGGCTGTTTTTCAATACAAATGCGATAATTATTATGCTCCTCAAAGTGAGGGCGCTATCGCATGGAATGACCCCGACTTGGCTATTGACTGGCACGTGTCTCCTGAGAATCGTATTCTCAGTGAGAAAGATGCGAATCATCCTCGTCTGAAAGACATTATTTCTCCATTCTGATAGACAACAACAAATTATAAATCTCATAATATATTTATTAAGGTGAATCTTTATCCGTTTCTTTTTGAACCAAATAAATTTACACTGGTTTGGGGTAGTGAGGATTGGGATATCAGTGCTATTCCAAATAAAGAATCAATCATCGCTAACGGTCCGCTTAAAGGTAAGAAACTAAGCCAAGTGGTCGATGATTATGCTAAACGCCTTATGGGACGTAAAGTAGTGGAGATGTATGGTAAGAAATTTCCGCTTCTGGTGAAATTTATTGATGCAAAGGATGATTTATCTATCCAGGTTCATCCAAACGACGAATTGGCAATGAAGCGTCATGGTTGTTTGGGTAAGACAGAAATGTGGTTTGTTGTCGATGCACAACCTGATTCATACCTTTATTCTGGCTTTAATCAGCCTATCTCAAAATATGAATATGAGAAGCGAGTTGAAGACGGAACTATATGTGAAGTTCTTCAACGTCATAATGTGAGGAAAGGAGATGTGTTCTTCATCCCTTCAGGACGCGTTCATGCGATTTGTGGCGGTATCCGACTTGCTGAGATTCAGCAGAGTAGCGATATCACTTATCGTATTTTTGATTATAATCGTCCAGGACTTGACGGAAAACCTAGACAGTTACATGTGGAAGAGGCACGTGATGCAATTGATTTTACTATGTATCCTACTTATCGGACCGATTATAGGGAAGTTATCAATAAACCAGTGGCAATAACTGAGAGTCCGTATTTTACTGTTAAGATACACAATATTACAAGGTCGTTTCATCGCAAGTTATTTAAGTACGATTCCTTTATAATATATACATGCCTTAGTGGTAATTGTATAGTAAAGACTCGTGCAAATTCTTATTTCTGGCTTAATCCCTTGAATTTTAAGGATGCTCACAGAAGTTGCTCAGTCAGTCTGCAGGCTGGTCAGTCTTGTTTGGTCCCAGCATCTATGGCTGATTTAGACCTTATTCCTGATAATGAATCGGGCGTAACTGAGTTGTTAGAGATCTATATTGATAATAAGCATTTTAATAAGATTTGACTCTTCTTTTGTAGTCAATAACTTTAATAATATAATAAAAGCATGGATGTGATTCGCATCCATGCTTTTATTTCGTTTTATATAAGTTTATATTATTGCTTTGAATCGAGAATGGCAATCTTTTCTTTTATTTCCTTGAGATCTGCACGAAGTTTCTCCATCTTTCTGTTCAGTTCATCAACCAAAGAGTGTCCGGATTTAGACTTTGACAGATTAAGGAATCCTAAGTTGTTCTCGTATGTCTTGATCTCGTTCTGTAGGATTTCTGACTGACGAACAAGTTTTTCACGTAAGCGATCATCACCACCGGCATTTACTTCGCTCTTGAATCTTTCTACACGTTTACGTGCAGCATTTTCTCCGAGATATCCGTATAGACGATCCATCTGTTCGCGTAATGCTTTGAATACCTTGTCCTTTTCTTTAAATGGAACATGTCCGATTGAATCCCATTCAGCTTGAGCCTCTCTAAGTTGTTTGCGTAAATCATCACCAGCTTCTTCTGGGACAATGGCAGCAAGGCGTTCAACTATCGCACGTTTCTGTTGTAGATTCTCGTTTTGTTCAGTATATTGTGATGATGTGTTTGCTTTCTTGTTTTCAAAGAAGACATCGCATGCGGCATTAAAGCGTTTCCATATGTCATCACTTTGTTTCTTTGGAACAGCTCCGATAGTCTTCCATTCTTTCTGTAGAGCAATAAACTGCTCAGTTGTTGCTTTCCAGTCAGTACTGTCTTTTAGTGCTTCAGCCTTCTCACACAGTTCTTTTTTGCGTTTGAGGTTATCGCTGAGTGTCTCACGTACATTCTTGAAGAATTCTGATTTCTTTTGGAAGAACTTATCACATGCAGCACGGAATCTGTCATAAATCTTCTGATTCATCTTTTGTGGTGCAAAACCGATAGTCTTCCATTTAGCTTGAAGTTGAGTTATTTGATCAGAAGCTTCGTTCCATTGTGCAAATGTAGTAAGGTTTTCAGGATCTATAGCCTCAATTATTTCGCAAATAACAGTCTTTTGATCAAGGTTGTTCTGTTCCTGTTCCTTGCGGTTTTCAAAGAATTCCTGATGACGTTTGTTTATTATGGTTGATGCTTCTTTGAATCTGTTCCAGATTTCCTCTCTCAATTCTTTTGCGACAGGACCAATTTCTCTGAATTGTTGATGTAACTGTTGTAGTTTGCGGAAAGCTGATATAACATCTGTCTCTTTTGTGAGCTCTTCTGCCTTCTCGCATAGCACTGTCTTCATTTCAAGATTCTTCTTGAAGTCATATGCTCGGAATTCATTATTCAGTTTGAGTGTGTCATAGAACTTCTCAACCTGTATTTGGTATGTCTTCCATAATTCAGTAGCCTTGTCTGCAGGCACTTCCTTGATGTCGTTCCATTCTTGTTGGAGTTGACGGAAGTCATTATATGATTTGTTAACCTCGTCTGGGGTTTCTAATATATTCTTAATCTTTTCAATAATCTGTATTTTCTTGAGGTAATTTTCTTCCTTTAGTTTTTCTTGTGCTTCATGTTTAGCTGCGCGTTTTTCACGAATGATATTCATCTGGTCTTTGAAAAGCTGTTCTGTAGGATCTATAATAGGTGTGAAATCTTCTGCAGCACCTCCGTTTTCAACAAATTCTTTTAGTGCAGCTTCACCTTCAGACTTTATGATGCGATAGAAATGACTTTTCAGCGTGTCAATCTCTTGACGTGATATGTCATTGTCACTTTCAGCTAATTGCTTGATTCTTTCGATTATACCTTCTTTAGTGTCAGGTATGGCAATTGTTGCATCAGTGTCTTCTTTTGATGATTCAGATTTAACATCTTCCACAGAAGTCTCATTGACTACTTGAGATTCTTCAACGATTGGAGTTTGTGTCTCGTTTGTTTCGTTGAGTGTAGGTTTTACATTGTTTTCTTCCATAATTAAATATTAAGTTATTAGTTGATTTGCTATCACATGAATTGATTAAGTGTATATATGTATATTACTGCAATAGGTATCGCAATAAGTGAACTGTCAAATCTGTCTAAGAAGCCTCCGTGTCCAGGTAATATGGCACCTGAATCTTTTACTCCTATTTTTCTTTTTATAAGTGATTCAACCAAATCGCCCCATGTGCCGAATCCGACAACTAATAATCCTAATCCTGCCCATGCTATTCGGTTGATCAGATCATTGTTAGGATTAAAATCATTGCAGAATGTGGCTATGACTTGAGAAATAATCACTGCTGTTATTAATGCTGCTATTGTTCCTTCCCAAGATTTCTTAGGTGAAATACATTTAAAGAGTCTGTGTTTACCAAACTTTGTACCAAATATATACGCAGAGGTATCACCTAACCATATGAAAGCGAATACAGACATTGTAAAGACAGGATTATAATTCTCTCCATATCCTTTGTTGACTCCTATGAATGACAATGTGCTTAATAGGGCGAAAGGTAGTCCTATATATAGTTGTGACATCATAGAAAATGCCCAGTTCATCAATACGTTGTTATTTTTAAAATAAAGTTCACTTATTAACAAATATACGAGCGTAATGAGATAAGGTATGAATATTTCTGCGCCTGTTACGTTCATGTTGAATGCTGTAATTGCCACGAAGAGGTATGCAGAGGCTGTAGTTGTTATGAATTTGTTGATCTGACAATTCAAGTGTTTGTTTATAAGTGTACAGAATTCCCATGTGGTTAATCCGCATAAAATAAGGAATACTATAACATATGACACTGGTGAATATAAAATACATCCAACAATGACTGCTACAAATATGAGTCCTGTGATAGTTCGTATTGTGAGATCTTTCATTTCTGTATCTTTGTTTACCAACCAAACAGATTATTTTCGTGTGGTGGCTCTTCTTTTTTTGTTATTGAAGATTTGTTAGATTTTTTTTTTTTACTTCGTCGTTTTTGTTTGCTTTAGATGAATTATTCCCTTTATCAGAAATATCTGTGTTATCAACAGAAGTCTCATCGTTGTTTGAGCTCTCTGTATTAGCTATTTCTTTATATTCGAGAACTTCATTGTCGTTTGTTTTATTGTCTTCATAATTCTTGTATGAATCCGTTGACTCTGATGGGTTCTCAGGAATTTCATTATTTGTTTTTTCTATGTTTATATCTTCTGAAACCTCATTTGATATTTCAGAAGTAACTACATCCTCAACAGGGTTTGAATTTGTCACCTTTAACTCATGAAAAGGTTGGGGACCTTTCTTTAAGTTTTGTGATTCTTTGTTATCTGCTATACCATTGTCAACAGATTCGGATGACATGTTTTGTTTCTTTTGTTCCTCTTTTGCTTTCTCCAAAACAGCTTCAATTGCTTTGTTGCGTATAATCTCGGCATTTTCATTTGCGTGATTCATTGAATCGTCTTCCATTGATGCGTTTTGTTCGTTTGCTGCTAGAATTTCCTCTGTACGAGAAACCCATGGACGTTTTCCGAATATGTTTTCAACATCCTCGGCGTATATTACTTCACGATCAATAAGCAATTGAGCCAATCTCTCATGACCTTCCTTATGTTCAAGTAATATTTTCTTTGCGCGTTCATATTGTTCATTTATTTGACGTTTTACTTCTTCGTCAATAAGTTCTGCAGTATGTTCGCTATATGGTTTGCTAAATGTGTATTCCTCATTATTATAATAGCACAAGTTTGGAAGTGATTTACTCATTCCTGCATATGCAATCATACCATATGAACGTTTTGTGACAGATTCAAGGTCGTTTACAGCCCCTGTAGAAATACGTCCTGTACATACTTCCTCAGCTGCGCGTCCTCCTAATGTGGCGCATATTTCATCAAGTAATTCTTCTTTAGTTGTAATTTGTCGCTCTTCTGGCATATACCATGCAGCACCTAAAGCTTGTCCACGTGGTACGATAGTTACCTTAACCAATGGGTTGGCATATTGACAGAACCAGCTAATAGTAGCATGACCGGCTTCGTGGAGTGCAATAGTGCGTTTCTCGGCATTGGTCATAACCTTTGTCTTTTTCTCAAGTCCACCGATTATGCGATCGACAGCATCGAGGAAACATTGTTTGTTGACCCATTTTGAGTTATTGCGCGCAGCAATCAATGCTGCTTCATTACATACGTTTGCGATATCAGCTCCTGAGAATCCAGGTGTCTGTCGTGCTAATGTGTCAACATCAACAGTCTCGTCTATCTTAATAGGGCGTAGATGGACATTGAATATGGCTTTACGCTCGTTCAAGTCAGGTAAATCTACATGTATCTGACGGTCAAATCGTCCAGCACGTAACAATGCTTTATCAAGAATCTCAGCTCTGTTGGTTGCGGCAAGTATGATAACACCACTATTGGTTCCAAAACCGTCCATTTCTGTAAGTAATTGGTTCAGAGTGTTTTCGCGTTCGTCATTGCCTCCCATATTGAGGTTCTTATCTCTTGCACGACCAATTGCATCTATTTCATCAATGAAGATTATACATGGTGCTTTTGTCTTAGCTTGTTGGAACAGGTCGCGTACTCGACTGGCTCCCACTCCTACAAACATTTCAACGAAATCACTACCCGACATTGAGAAGAATGGAACATTAGCTTCGCCGGCAACAGCCTTTGCTAATAATGTCTTACCAGTACCTGGAGGGCCTACTAATAATGCTCCCTTTGGTATTTTACCACCTAACTCTGTGTATTTTGATGGGTTTTTAAGAAAATCTACAATCTCATGAACTTCGCGTTTAGCTTCAGTCTGTCCTGCAACATCTTTAAATGTTATACGGTCTTTTTCTTCGCCTTGTTCGAATAATTTTGCTTTAGATTTGCCGAAGCTGAAGATTCCGCCTCCGCCACCTAAGGCTCCACCGCCCATGCGGCCCATTATAAAGAACCATATGATGACAATTAGAACTATCGGACCAATTTGGATTAAGATGTTCCAAAACAAATCATTTTCACGTTCATATGAAACTTTTCCTGTGAACTTATTGTGTGCTTTTGCCGAATCGATCTTCTGTTCAAGATTTGTCAGTGAACCAAATTCTATTACAGGAGTTCTTGGCGGTTTGTTGTTTGATTGTACGTTGTTGTAGATATATTTCTCACCTTTTTTGTCAACCGCAAATTTTAATGTGAGGTTATCTTTGTTCACTAAGATTTCCTTCACGTATCCGCTGTCCAGACATGCTTGAAAATCAGTGTATCCTAATTGCTTATCAGATGAACCGCTTGAGTTGCTGAAAAAATACATGAAAACCAATCCGCCAAATAAGATCATGTATAGCCATGTGAAATTAAAGCGTGGTCGGCGTTGATTCTCGTTATTCTGGTTTTGCTTATTATTGTTGTTAATATTCATATTTGTTCAAATAATATTTAATGTTGTTTAATTGACATGTCGTTTATTCCAAATCTGGGATATCTGTTGAATTGGCATCCTCCCAAAGATGGTCAATGTCATAAAATGCTCTGCTTTCAGGCACAAAGATATGAATTATTATGTTTGCATAATCCATGGCAACCCATAGATTGTTTTTTGTTCCATCAATCACTAACGGACGTTCTCCAAGTTCGTCACGGAGTTTGTTTTCTATAGAATCTGTAATAGCTGAAACTTGTGTAGGTGTGTTTCCCTCACAAATAACTATATATTGACATATTGTGTCGTCAATTTTCTTAAGATCTAAAACTCGTATTTGTTTACCTTTCTTGTCTTGAATGGCCTCTATTATTGTTTTGATTTCTTTGTTAAATCTTTTCATTTATGATATATATAATTGAATGCGGGTATATAGCCAGATGCTTTATTTTGTAAAAGCATTTAGTCTATATCCCAAAATCTGAACTGATGTTCTCTTTTATATGTCGTTTACATAATTCTGACGCAAAGATAAGAATAAATTAAGAATTTAATGCAAAAAAAGTAATTTATAATCAGTATTATTTTATTTTTTTATGTTATTTCTTGTTTCTACAGATGTAACTTGTGTTGATTTAAATGATAAAAATATGTGGTTTATGTGATATTTGAAGTTTTTTCTTGTTTTGTTTTATTATTTGTTAATTCGTTTTACACTTTATGCTTTAATGAAATTTTTGTTCTTTTAATCCATGAAGATATGATAAATGTCCTATTTATACCTGATGCTTTGTTGTATCTTTGTAATCGAAAAAAAATAAATAATCATGCAGAAAAGAAAATTAGGCAACACAGGCATGGAGTTATCGGCCTTGAGTTTCGGGGCATCTTCACTCGGCGGTGTTTTTCACGATATAGATGAGGCAGTTGCTGTTCGTTCAGTATTTACTGCAATTGGTGGTGGACTCAATTTCATAGATGTTTCTCCTTATTATGGATATTATAAGGCTGAAAAAGTACTTGGAAAGGCTTTGAAAGAAATTCCAAGAGATAAGTACTATCTTTCAACCAAGGTCGGTAGATATGGTAAGGACGGAAAAAATACTTGGGATTATTCGGGCAAACGTGCTACAGAGAGTGTGTACGAAAGTATGGAACGGCTCAATGTGGATTATATTGACCTGATAAATGTTCATGATATTGAGTTTGCGGATCTTAACCAAGTTGTAAATGAGACACTTCCAGCTTTGGTAGAACTTCGTAGTAAAGGTGTTGTAGGTCATGTGGGAATAACCGATTTGCAATTGGAAAATCTTAAATGGGTTATTGATCATAGTGAACCTGGTACAGTCGAAAGTGTTTTGAATTTTTGTCATTTATGCCTTTGTGATGATAAGTTGACAGATTTTCTTGACTATTTTGAAAGTAAAGGTATTGGCGTTATCAATGCATCGCCTTTGTCTATGGGATTGCTCAGCGAACGAGGTGTTCCAGATTGGCATCCAGCTCCAAAACCATTAGTTGAGGCATGTGCAAAGGCTGCTCAACATTGTAAATCAAAGAACTATCCAATTGAAAAATTGGCAGTTCAATATTCTGTGGCTAATCCACGTGTTACATCAACATTATTCAGTAGTGCAAACCCGGATAATGTGAAGCGTAATATTGAATGGGTTGAGGAACCTATTAATGAAGAACTCGTGCTTGAGGTGCAGGATATTATCGGCGAACAGAAACGTGTTAGTTGGAAGAATACATAATTATTATTTATAATTGAAAATTATAGATGAAAATAATTGATGCTCATAGTCATTTGTGGTTACGTCAGGATACGGTAGTTGATAATATGCCAATCCAGACTACCAAAAACGGCAGAAGTCTTTTTATGGGCTCGGAAGTACAAATGCTACCTCCGTTTATGATTGATGGAAAAAATTCAGCAGAGATTTTCTTGAGTAATATGGATTATGCTCAAGTAAGTGCCGCTGTTGTTGTCCAAGAAATTATAGATGGATGTCAAGATGAATATTTGAGCGAGGTTCAAAAGAAATACGGCAATAGATTCATTTGCTGCGGTTTAGCCGTTGATTCAGATTCGATATTAAGACAAGTGGAATCAACGTCGTTTAAGGCTGTTGCAATACCAGGACATAGATTGAACGTTCCGTTGAATTCAGACGAGATGGTAAGTGCATTTAAAGCCATGGAGAAGAAAAGCATGATTTTGTCTATGTGTCTTGGCGATGATGCAGCGCAGATTGCCCAAATGGACGAAGTAATAAAGGAATGTCCTAATCTGAAAGTTGCGATAGGTCATTTCGGAATGGTTACCACTCCGTCATGGAAACAGCAAATCATGTTGGCCCGTCATAAGAATGTGATGGTTGAGTCGGGCGGTATAACATGGCTTTATAATAGTGAGTTTTATCCCTACCCATCGGCAATTAAGGCTATAAAAGAAGCAGCCGATATGGTTGGTATTGATAAACTGATGTGGGGAAGCGATTATCCTCGTACTATTACGGCTATAACTTATAAAATGTCATATGATTTTGTTGTCAAATCAACAGAACTGACTGAGAAAGAGAAACAAATGTTTCTTGGTGAAAATGCAATTTCGTTTTATGGCTTTACTGATTTAGTCGATTTGCCATATGTTAAGAATATGTCAGAGTGAGATGATGATATGATTAAAGACAAAGCATAGTTAGTAAGTCTATTGTTCGATAAAAATATAATCAGATATATGAAAGCAATTCAAATAAAGGAAGCAGGCAAATTAGAGGTCGTAGATGTCGAAATGCCTGAGATATCAGCAGACGAGGTGTTGTTGAAAATAAATTATGTGGGTTTCTGCGGAAGCGATCTTAATACCTTCCGAGGCTTGAATCCAATGGTTCAATTGCCAATAATACCAGGTCACGAAATCGGAGCAACAATTGCTTCTGTTGGAAGTAATGTCCCGGATTCATTAAAACCAGGAATGGTTGTAACAGTAAATCCATATACCAATTGCGGTGAGTGTGCCTCTTGTAAGGCAGGACAACCGAATGCCTGTGAACATAATCAGACACTTGGTGTTCAGCGTAATGGCGCAATGAAGGAATATTTAGCCTTGCCATGGCAGAAGGTAATCCCAACTGAAGGTGTTTCTACTCGTGATTGTGCTATGATTGAACCAATGAGCGTCGGTTTTCACGCAGTTAATCGCGGGGCGGTAACAGATAAAGACTCAGTGGTTGTGTTTGGATGTGGAATGATAGGACTTGGTGCTATTGTGGCTGCATCTTTGCGCGGTGCAAAAGTGATCGCTGTGGATCTTGATGATGAAAAACTTGAAATTGCTCGTAAAGTAGGTGCTACATATTCAGTGAATAGCATGAAGGAAGATTTGCATACTGCTTTAAGAAAATATACAGATGGATTTGGTCCGAATGTGGCTATCGAAGCAGTTGGAAATCCTCATACCTATGTAAGTGCTATTGAGGAAGTTGCGTTTGCCGGACGTGTGGTTTATATTGGCTACGCAAAAAAGGATATCTCGTTCCAAACAAAATTGTTTGTTCAGAAGGAACTTACAATTCGTGGCTCACGCAATGCTATGCCTGAGGATTTTGAGGCTGTTATTCAAAGAATAGAGTCGGGTTTTGATGTTTCGCCTTTTATTTCTAAGGTCGTAAAACCAGAGGAGGCTTTTAATGCAATGACAGAATGGGATGCAAATCCAGGTAAGGTATTTAGAATATTAGTTGAAATCTAATGAGATAAAACAAACAACAATTTATATATAATTTATCAGTTTTTTATTTGGGTCATCGTCTTTTGTGAAACAGACGGTGACTTTTTGCTGTTATATAATTGATAATGAAAAAAAATATCAACTTTTAATTTTTTTTTGCAAACTCAACTTTGCAAATTCAATATATTGTTGTAACTTTGTAGCGCAATTTACATAAAACCGCACTAAAAAGTGTTTTTTAACATTTGCGTAGTTTTGTATAATATGCAAAAATCAAACTCTTTTTATAATGAGTTTACACATTATTATATAAATTAAGGGATTTTATGGAATCATTTTTCCGCACACACAAGTATCTTGTAGAACATCTAGGACCTACAGTTCGTCGTGATCTAATGGATGAAGTCGATTGGAAGCAACGAATGATAGGTATTAAAGGTGCGCGAGGAGTGGGGAAGACAACTTTCCTCTTACAGTATGCGCAAGAAAACTATTCGCCCGACGACCATCAGTGTTTGTATATAAACACTAATAACTTCTACATCCAGAATATAGGAATCACCGCATTTGCCGATGACTTCTATCATAATGGAGGTAAGGTTCTTCTGATAGATCAAGTATTCAAGCAGCCCGACTGGAGTAGTCAATTGCGTGAATGTTATGATCGTTTCCCTGGACTAAAGATTATTTTTACAGGTTCTTCTGTTATGCGTTTGAAAGAAGAAAATCCTGAGTTAAACAAGATTGTTCATTCTTATAATCTCAGAGGTTTTTCTTTCCGTGAATTCCTAAACCTAAAGACTGGTTTTCACTTCCCTGCATATTCATTGCAAGAAATTCTTGAGAATCATACAAAGATTGCTCAGGAAATAATTTCTGAGGTGAATCCACGTAACTATTTCAGTGATTATTTGCATCATGGTTTCTATCCGTTCTTCTTGGAGCAGCAGAATTATTCTGAGAATCTGTTGAAGACCATGAACATGATGATTGAGGTGGATATACTTCAACTCAAGCAAATCGAATTGAAATATCTTCCAAAACTGAAACTCTTGTTCTACTTGCTCACAAGCAGTGGTAGCAGTGTGCCTAATGTAAGTCAGTTGGCTCAAGAATTAGGTATGTCAAGAGCGACAGTTATGAATTATATAAAATATCTTATGGATGCCCGTCTTGTGAATATGATTTATTCTAAAGGAGATGAGTTTCCTAAGAAACCGGCTCGCGTACTTTTGCACAACTCAAATCTGATGTATAGTTTCTATCCACGTCGATTTGATGAACATGATGTTCTGGAAACATTCTTCTGTAACACAATGTGGAAAGACCATCATGTGAATAAGGCTGGTAACATATGCTCCTTCATCATCGATGGAGATATGGAATTCCGCATTGCTGAACATGGAACTCGTTTGAAGAGTAAATCAAAAATCACATTCGCTGTTAATCAGATGGATGTAGGTGAAGGAAACCAGATTCCGCTTTGGCTGTTTGGCTTCTTGTATTGATGACACTTTTCACAAGATAAATACCGAGTACAAGATAAAATGCGAATATAGATTATTTTTGAAATGGGTATTGTCGGAATAATACTGTAGATTGAGAAATCTATAGTAATAAACGTTATGCCTAAATCAATAAGTATGATATTAATTCTTACAAAATATTAATTTAATTATTATGGCTTAATTATGGCAAAAGAAAAGAAATTTATTACCTGTGATGGTAATCAGGCAGCTGCACACATAGCCTACATGTTTTCAGAAGTAGCTGCTATTTATCCTATCACTCCATCATCTCCAATGGCAGAGCACGTAGATGAATGGGCTGTAGCTGGAAGAAAGAATCTTTTTGGTGATACTGTCAGCGTACAGGAAATGCAATCTGAAGGTGGTGCTGCAGGTGCAGTTCACGGAAGTCTTCAGGCTGGTGCTCTCACAACAACATTTACTGCATCACAAGGTCTTCTTCTGATGATCCCTAATATGTACAAGATTGCAGGTGAATTGCTTCCAAGTGTATTCCACGTAAGTGCACGTACAGTTGCTTCTCACTCTCTTTGTATTTTCGGTGACCACGGTGACGTTATGGCATGCCGTCAGACAGGTTTTGCAATGTTGGCAGAAGGTTCTGTTCAGGAAGTTATGGATCTTAGTGCAGTTGCACACCTCGCTACTTTGAAATGCCGAGTACCATTCATCAACTTCTTTGATGGATTCCGTACTTCACACGAATATCAGAAGATTGAAGAAATGGATATGGAAGATATCCGTCCACTTGTTGATATGCAGGCTGTGTCTGATTTCCGCTCACGCGCACTCACACCAGAGCATCCACAAGCTAAGGGTATGGCTGAAAACCCAGAGACATTCTTCACTCACCGTGAATCATGTAACCCATTCTATGATGCTGTTCCAGAAGTAGTAGAAGAATACATGAAGGAAATCTCTAAGATTACAGGTCGTGAATATAAATTGTTCTCTTATTATGGAGCAGAAGATGCAGAAGAAGTTATTATATTGATGGGTTCTGCAACTGAAGCAGCTCGTGAAGCAATCGACTATGCTAATGCTAATGGCAAGAAGTATGGTATGGTTAGCGTTCACCTCTATCGTCCATTCTCTAAGAAACACCTCTTCGAGGCAGTTCCTAAGACTTGTAAGAAGATTGCAGTTCTTGACCGTACAAAAGAACCAGGTGCTGGTGCACAACCACTTCACCTTGATGTTAAGGAAGCATTCTATGGTGTAGAAAATGCTCCAGAAATCGTAGGTGGTATCTATGGTCTTGGAAGTAACGACGTTACTCCAACAATGATTCTTTCTGTATATGAGAACCTTGAACTTCCACAACCAAAGAACGACTTCACTCTTGGTATCGTTGACGATGTTACATTCCGTTCTCTTCCACTCGAAGAAGAAAAAGCACTTGGTGGTGAAGGAATCTTCGAAGCTAAGTTCTTCGGTCTTGGTGCTGACGGTACTGTAGGTGCAAACAAGAACTCTGTTAAGATCATCGGTGATAACACAAATAAGTATTGCCAGGCTTACTTCTCTTATGACTCTAAGAAGTCAGGAGGTTTCACTTGTTCACACCTTCGTTTCGGTGACACTCCAATCCGTTCTACATATCAGATTAAGACTCCTAACTTCGTTGCATGTCACGTACAGGCTTATCTCCGTATGTACGATGTAACTCGTGGTCTTCGTGAAAACGGTACATTCCTTTTGAATACAATTTGGAATGCAGACGAATTGGCAAAGAATCTTCCAAACAACGTTAAGAGATATTTCGCTCAGAAGAATATCACTGTTTATTATATCAACGCAACTAAGATCGCTCAGGAAATCGGTCTTGGCAACCGTACAAACACAATCCTCCAGAGTGCATTCTTCCGCATTACTGAAGTAATCCCTGTAGATTTGGCTATCGAACAAATGAAGAAATTCATTGTTAAGTCATATGGAAAGAAGGGTGAGGATGTTGTCAACATGAACTATGCTGCTGTTGATCGCGGTAACGAATATAACGTTCTTGCAATCGATCCAGCTTGGGCTAATCTTGAAGATGAACCAAAAGAAGAAAACAACGATCCAGAATTCATCAACAAACTTGTTCGTCCAATCAACGCTCAAGATGGTGAATTACTTCACGTTTCTGACTTCAAGGGATATGAAGACGGTACTTGGGAACAAGGAACTGCTGCATACGAAAAACGTGGTGTTAGTGCTCTTGTACCAAAGTGGGATCCTGAATTCTGTTCACAATGTAACAAGTGTGCATTCGTTTGTCCTCACGCTTGTATCCGTCCATTTGTTATGGATGAAAACGAAGCTGCAGGCTTAGATGCTGCTAAGATTGACGTTCTTGCTCCAGCTGCTCTTAAGGGAATGAAATTCCGTATGCAGGTTGGTGTTATGGACTGTCTTGGTTGTGGTAACTGTGTTGACGTATGTCTTGGTAAGAAGGGTAATAAGGCTCTTACTATGGTTCCACTTGAAGGTGAACTTCCTGAAGCTAAGAACTGGGATTACTGTGTTGAAAACGTTAAGTCTAAGCAGGATCTTATCGACATTAAGTCAAATCCACGTCTTAGCCAGTTTGCAACTCCATTGTTCGAGTTCTCAGGTGCATGCTCTGGATGTGGTGAAACTCCATATGTTAAGCTCATCTCTCAACTCTTCGGAGATCGTCAGATGGTTGCTAACGCAACAGGTTGTTCTTCAATCTATTCTGGTTCAATCCCATCAACTCCATATACAACTAACGAAAAAGGACAAGGTCCAGCATGGGCTAACTCATTGTTCGAAGACTTCTGTGAATTCGGTCTTGGTATGGTTCTTGCTAACAAGAAGATGCGTGCTCGTATCGTTTCACTTCTTAATGAAATGATTGCATCTGACAAGACTTCTGCAGAATACAAGGCTGCTGCACAAGAATGGATTGACAACAAGGATAATGCAGATGCAAGTAAGGTAGCTGCTGCTAAGTTGATCCCATTCATCAACGAAAGTGCTTCTAAGGGATGCCCTGTATGCAAGCAACTTCAGGAACTCAGCCACTTCCTCGTTAAGCGTAGCCAGTGGATCATTGGTGGTGACGGTGCTTCATATGATATCGGTTACGGCGGTCTTGACCACGTACTCGCTTCAGGTGAAGATGTTAACATCTTTGTTATCGACACTGAGGTTTACTCTAACACAGGTGGTCAGTCTTCAAAAGCTACTCCAATTGGTGCAATCGCTCAGTTCGCTGCAGGTGGTAAGCGCATCACAAAGAAAGACCTTGGTCTTATGCAGTCAACTTACGGATATGTATATGTTGCACAAGTAGCAATGGGTGCTGATAACAACCAGTGCTTGAAGGCAATCCGTGAAGCTGAAGCTTATCCAGGTCCATCACTCATCATCGGTTATGCTCCATGTATCAACCACGGTCTTAAGGCTAAGGGAGGTATGGGTAAGAGTCAGGCTGAAGAGGCTAAGGCTGTTGAATGCGGTTACTGGCATCTTTGGAGATTCGATCCACGTCTTGCTGAAGAAGGAAAGAACCCATTCCAACTCGATTCTAAGGAACCTAACTGGGATAACTTCCAAGCATTCCTTGACGGTGAAGTTCGTTACCTCTCTCTTAAGAAGGCAAAACCAGCTGAAGCTCAAGAACTCTTCGATGCTGCTAAGAAAGCTGCACAACACCGTTATGCAACATATGTTCGCATGAGCAAATTAGACTATTCACTTTAATTATAAAGTGTAAATATATTTAGAAAACAGGAACTTATTCGGTTCCTGTTTTTTTTTATAAAAGTATCTTTACCTCAATTTATTCCCACCGATGTGCAATAGATGATAATAGCGTTATACTTTGTTTTTTCACTTTATAACTTAAAAAATTATGAAGTTCGAAAAATATTTAGGTTCTTCCTTTTTTCTACGAAAAAATTGGAGAGTCTTATTTTTTTCTTTGTTTTGCATCTGAATATTGTTCTCGAATAATCAAACAATTCTTTATGGTTTTGAATAACAGTTTTCTTTACCATAAGTCTTACCCAAAAGCTTAATCATCCTTAATACTTATGGCTACGGTTTACAAGTTGATTATAATAGTGATGTAGTTCAAGCATATATGGGGGCTTGGTAGAAAGTGTAAGATCTGAGTCCCAGCATTTTATTGACAGTTTTTTCAGAAATGAGTAATTTTGTAATATTCAAAATGAAGCCTAATAAGTAAGAAGAATAGGGGTGTGAAAAAATGAGGAATAGCATCAGACACGGCTAAACCTCATTTTTTATTATATGAATAGATGATTTTTAAGAGAATCACTTAATAGTTTCCAGATATTTCAAGAGTATATGAAATGAATTCTCAGCTAATGTGTTCCAGAAGTTCTTATATTCTTCCACATGTTGTTCTGCACCTATTGTGTCGCTTATTATTCTGAATGAAATAAACGGTGTGGACAGAATCTTGCAAGTATGGGCAATAGCGCATGATTCCATGTCAACAGCAAGTCCTTTAGGATATTTGTCTTTTATAGATTCCAGAATATTACGTTCTGTTATAAACTGCTCTCCAGTGCATATAGTGCCAATTTTTATACATGGATTTTCTTTCTGTACCTCTTTTGCAGCGTTCAATAACGTTTCGTCAACATTGAAAGGATTTACGATGTCAATGCCTTCACCTTCTTCGCCCACGTAGGCATCATGATATACCAGTAAGTCCGATACAACCACATCCATTACTTTTATATCCTTGTCTATGCCACCTGCAACACCCGAACTGATTAAGTAATCAGGTTTGAATGTCTGGATTAAAACGGAGGCACCTACCGCAGCATTGACTTTTCCTATACCACATTTGTGTAAGATTAGTTTTTTGTCGGCATAATACCCTGAGTGATATTTAAATCCGTTAACTGTTATTTCTTCGGGTTGGGTAAGGACTTTGCTAATGCTTGCCAATTCCTTATCCATGGCTACTATTATTGCGATTGTCATATTGTTCGTGATAATTTATGATTCTGATGCAAATTTAGTGCTTTTTAGGGAAAATCCTAATTTACTTTAGGAAAAATCCTTTATTAGTTATGATTATAATAATTATCTTTGTATCAGTAAAACTATTTATTGACTAAAATTAATGCTTATGGAAAATCTTACTTCAATCAGAAAAATTATAGTTTGCTTGGTTGTCTTAATATCCGGTAACTCAGCGCAGGCACAAAATCCATGGAAAAATGTTGCCGACAGTCCTATGGGTATGCATGTAGGATATGTGTCAAAACAATGGTCAACAGATTTTGGCGATTACAAATTTAAAGAGAATCTGTTTGGCGAAGAAGACAAACGACTACACGGTCTTCAAATAGGTTTCACATATCAGCCTTATACTCGTTATGGATTAGGCCTATATACAGGATTTGATTTAGACTTATATTTTGCATCGGGCAAAAGTATGGGCTATGATAATTTCTCGGAGGTTAGCGGACATGTTCCGTTTCATGCTTTATTGCGTATTCCTATTGCTCGTCAGACCGATTTCCGTATTCATGGAGGTTTAGGATTGGACTATGTGTTCCATGGCGAGTTCTATGACTCGGATTATCATAATGGATGGTATCCGGATGGTTACGTAACTGATAGAGCAGTAGTTCATTATAATCGTGATGGTTGGCCTGCTCGATTTAATGCTTCTGCAGAAATTGCATTAGGATTAAGAGTAAAATCTTTTAACCTGAATGTTATGTATTCAGCAGGTTTGACCGATCATAAACTCTATACAGAACATCTGCGCAAAGACACAAGACAGAACAAGTTTACCGTTTCTGTAGGATGGTTGTTTACAGATGATTAAAGTTAATTAAAATTAAAATTAAAACAAAAAATGCATATTTTCTGTATATACGGAAAATAATTAAATATCGTGGGCTGTATTTCCCAATAAATTCTTATCTTTGCATGCTAATATATAAAAGTATACTCAATAAGCATGGAAAAAAGAAAAATACAGTTTAGTCTCGTTTACAGAGACATGTTCCAATCAAGTGGAAAGTTTCAGCCACGTAAGGATCAGTTGGAACGTATAGCACCTGTTATCATTAAAATGGGATGTTTTTCACGTGTAGAAACTAATGGTGGTGCATTCGAACAGGTAAACCTTCTTTATGGTGAAAACCCAAACAAGGCTGTTCGTGCGTTTACTAAACCATTTAATGAAGTAGGAATCAAAACTCATATGTTGGACCGTGGTCTTAACGCTCTTCGTATGAACCCAGTTCCTGCAGACGTACGTAAACTTATGTATAAGGTTAAGCACGCACAAGGTGTTGACATTACTCGTATTTTCTGTGGACTTAATGATGTAAGAAATATCATTCCTTCAATTAAATATGCTCTTGAGGCTGGTATGACACCTCAGGCAACTCTTTGTATCACTAACAGTCCAATTCACACTGCTGAATATTATGCAAACATTGCAGAGCAGGTAATTGCTGCAGGTGCACCTGAAATCTGTCTTAAGGATATGGCAGGTATCGGTCAGCCAGCAATGCTTGGAAAGTTGGTTAAGATGATCAAAGACAAACACCCAGAAATCATCATACAGTATCACGGACACTCAGGTCCAGGTCTTTCTATGGCAAGTATCCTCGAAGTTTGTAAGAATGGTGCAGACGTAATCGATACAGCTATCGAACCACTTTCATGGGGTAAGGTACATCCAGATGTTATCTCTGTTCAGAGCATGTTGAAGAACTATGGATTTGATGTTCCAGAAATCAATATGGATGCTTACATGGAAGCTCGTAAGCTCACTCAGGAATTTATTGATGACTTCCTCGGCTATTTCATGAACCCAAGCAACAAACTCATGTCTTCACTCCTTCTCGGTTGTGGACTTCCAGGTGGTATGATGGGATCTATGATGGCTGACCTCAAAGGTGTTATGGATGCAATCAATAACAACCGTCAGCAGAAAGGTCAGGATCCTCTTACAGAAGATGCACTTCTTGTACGTCTGTTCAACGAGGTATCATACGTATGGCCAAAAGTTGGTACTCCATGTCTTGTAACTCCATTCAGTCAGTATGTGAAGAATATCGCACTCATGAACTTGCTTGCTGAGTCAATGGGCAAACCACGTTACTCAATGATGGATGCTTCTATCTGGGGTATGATTCTCGGTAAGAGTGGTAAACTTCCTGGAACTGTTGCTGACGAAGTTAAGGAACTTGCAAAAGAAAAAGGTTTTGAATTCACAGATAAAGATCCACAAGAAAACTATCCAGATGAACTTCCTCGTTTCATCAAGGAAATGAAAGAAAACGGATGGGAGCGTGGTGAAGACGACGAAGAACTCTTCGAATTTGCTATGCACGAATCACAATATCGTGACTATAAGAGCGGAATCGCTAAGGAACGTTTCTACAAGGATCTTCAGGCTGCAAAAGACAAAGAACTTCAGAAGAATAACGGAGGTCTTTCTCTTGAACAACTTACTGAATTCAAGCATGCTGATGCTGATGCAGTAGTAGCTCCTGAAAACGGAACTGTAATGTGGCAGATCAACGGCGATGGCGAATGTGAAAAGAGTATCGCTCCTCAGATTGGTACTAAGTACAAAGATGGCGATCGTTTCTGCTATTTCCAGAACCAATACGGACAAGTTACAGAAATCCCTGCAGCACTTGGTGGACAACTTGTTGAAATCAACGCAAAACAAGGTGCTAACGTACGCAAGGGTGATGTGATTGCTTATCTTAAGCGTAAGGCTTAATTAAAGACAGATAATTCAACTATCTTTATATTAATGAGTTCGGTTATATGCCGAACTCATTTTGTTTCTAAATGTTATTAACATACCTTATAATGCAAAGATTTGTGAAATTTTTTGTTAATTCGTAAGAAAGCTTTATCTTTGTTTTTATAAACAACAATGAATATGAAATGTAATTATTATATAATTGTTCTGATAAGTATAGTAGGCATTATTATACCTCAGAGGATGTGTTCTCAGCAGACTCTAACTTTAGATGATTGTAGAAAATTAACATTAGAGAACAATGAACAATTAAAGATGAGTAATATTAAAAATAAGATTGCAGGTGATGCATTAAATAGTACTCGTTCCTTATATTACCCGAAGATTAACTTGACAGGAAGTTATGTTCATACATCCAAAAGTATATCAATATTGAATGATGAGCAGAAGAATACCATCTCTAATTTTGGCACTTCATTAGCATCTTCATTGTCTCAAAGTGTTCCTGAATTGTTGACAACACTTGTCACTCAAGGTATCATCACTCCAGCACAGGCTCAAGGACTGGGACAAATTGCTGCAGGCTCAATCCCTGGCTTGTCTGAAAATCTTAATGAGGTCGGCGAAAAGATAGTTGATGCCTTTCGTACAGACACACGTAATGTGTGGTTGGGCGCAGTGACCTTGGTTCAACCAGTTTACACAGGTGGACGCATTTCTAACGCTAATAAAATCGCTGCAATCAATAAAGATTTGACAACTAACGAGATAGAACAAACCCAGTATAGATTGATAAACAATACAGACAATGCTTATTGGCTTGTTGTATCGCTTCACAATAAACATAAACTTGCAGAGAGTTACCACGAACTTCTATTAAAACTGGAAAGCGATGTCAAAAAAATGGTCGCAGAAGGTGTGGCTACCAAATCGGATGAGTTAAGTGTAAGTGTAAAAGTGAATGAGGCCGAGATGACTCTTGTGCAAGTAGAAGACGGTTTGGTGTTGGCAAAAAAAGCATTGTGCAACGTGTGTGGAATACCATTGGACACTGAGTTTAGATTAGATGATGAAGATAAGGACATTGCAAATGACTTATTTGATTACGATATTGATTTCCAAACAGTTCTTGCCAATCGTCCGGAGATGAAGATGTTACGCAATGCTGAGGATATAGCAAATAAAAGTATAAGTTTGGCAAAAGCCGATTATTTCCCAACTATAGCATTGACAGCTGGATATACTTATACAAATCCAAATTTATATAATGGGTTCAAACGTAAATTCGGTGGAATGTGGAATGTTGGTGTGGTTTTGAATATGTCACTATCTAATCTTTGGGAAAATCGGTCTAAGGTTAATATGGCGCGTTCATCTGCAACTCTTGCACAACTGAAAATTGCCGATGCTTCGAATCTGATAGACTTACAAGTGCAGCAGGACCGATATAAGTTGTCTGAAGCACGTAAGAAATTGTTGCTGACAGAAAAGAATATAAGTAAGGCAAATGAAAACCTTCATAGTGCAAACACTGGGTTTTCAGAAGGTGTGTTCACAGCTACAACCGTTATGGAAGCACAGACGGCATGGTTGAAGGCTAAGAATTTGCAGATTGATGCTCAAATCGAAGTGAAATTAGCTGTGAGCTCATTACATAAGTCGTTGGCATTGCCAATTGGCATGTGATATGCAATTTAAGATATTGAAAAATAATAGTTTATACATATAACGTCTATAAAAAGACAACATCGTAAAAACAAGAAGAATTATGTCAAAGAAATCTCAGAACATTGGTTTATACGTTTCTATAACTGTCATAGTTGCCATTATTACAGTTGTGGCATTGATCGGTTATGTGTTCCTTGCAGATGAACCAGAAGTCATACAAGGTCAGGTAGAGGTGTCTGAATATAGAGTTTCGAGTAAAGTGCCCGGACGTATTCTGGAACTAAAAGTCCAGGAAGGTGATATGGTGCACGAAGGTGATACACTTGCTATCCTTGAGGCACCTGAGGTGACAGCACAGGCTGAAAGTGCCAAGGCTGCCGAGAATGCAGCCGCTGCAATGAGCCGAATGGCAAACAATGGAGCACGTAAGGAACAGATTCAAGGTGCTTTTGAAGTATGGAATCAGGCAAAGGCCGGACTTGACATAGCCAAGAAATCATATGAGCGTGTTTCGCGCCTTTTCAATGAAGGGGTTGTGACAGCGCAAAAGAAAGATGAGGCTGAAGCAAATTATATGGCAATGCAAGCTCAGGAACGTGCTGCGAAAAGCCAGTATGATATGGCTGTCAGTGGTGCCCGTTCAGAAGAACGTCAGGCTGCTGCAGAAAAGGTAAATATGGCAAAAGGAAATGTGGAATTAGTACAGGCCTATAAAGATGAGACAGTCCAGCGTGCCACTCATGATGGTGAAGTAAGTGAGATTTATCCTAAAGTCGGGGAATTGGTTGGTACAGGTTCACCAATAATGAGTGTGCAGATGACAAATGATATATGGGGTACATTTAATGTCAGAGAGGATCAATTGAAAGGCCTTAAGATAGGGGATGAGATACAGGCGTTTGTTCCGGCATTAGACAAGACCATAAAGATGAAAGTGTATTTCCTTAAAGATCAAGGCTCATATGCAGTATGGAAGGCAACAAAGGCGAGTGGACAATACGATTTGAAGACCTTTGAGGTGAGAGCGCGCATGGTTGAGTCTGTAGATGGACTTCGTCCTGGTATGTCGTTGATTATGAAGCATAAGAAATAATTCTATTGTTCAATATACGTATTGTTAATTAAAGGAAGTCGTGAGTAATAAGCGTTTCATACAATCTTTGTTCCGAGTCATGAAGAGAGAAGTTGATTCTTTGGTTCATGCTCCGATCTATTGGTTTAGTATGATAGTCTTTCCTTTGTTCGTTATATTCTTCTTTTCAGAACTTATGAACGAAGGACTGCCTACGGATATGCCTGTTGGTGTTGTGGATTTGGATAACTCAACGACATCACGTAAGTTACTCCGTAATTATGATGCGTTCCAGCAATCACATATCGTTGCCCATTATTCAGATGTGAATCAGGCACGTCGCGCTATGCAGAAATGCGAGATATATGCATTTATGTATATACCTCAGAATATGGAACGTGATCTGTTGGCATCACGGCAACCAAAGATTTCTTTTTACTATAATAACTCAGTTTTGCTCGCCGGATCATTGATCTACAAGGAAATGCGTGCAATATCAACGTTGGGCGCAGCATCAGTTGGTTCTGCAAAATTACAGGCTAAAGGACTCACCCAGCGTCAGATAAAATCGGTGTTACAACCTATAGCCACTGATGTTCATGCAATTGATAATCCGATGCTTAATTATAATATTGCCCTTAGTACAACAATCATACCAGCTTGTCTTGCTTTGTTTGTATTGCTTGTAACAGCTTATTCTCTTGGTATAGAGTTGAAGAAGAATAGGGCAAAGACATGGATGACAATGGCTGAAAATAAAGTGATGATTGCTCTTGCTGGAAAATTCATTCCACAAACTGTAATCTTTACTTTGGTGGTCTGGTTTTATCAATATTGGCTTTTTGTACATCTGGATTTTCCTCATAATTGTAATTTTCTGCTGATAATGATAGTCGGACTGACTCTTGTTGTTGCAGCGCAATGCTTTGCGATATTCGTTTTCAGTTTGCTCCCGACATTACGTATGTCCATGAGTATATGTGCGTTATGGGGCGTACTCAGTTTCTCAATATCTGGTTTTACATATCCGGTTACATCAATGTCTCCGTCACTCCAGATTCTTTCAAACCTGTTCCCTATGCGCCATTATTATATGATCTATCAGATGAACATCCTTCATGGCTATTCTTTACATTATTCATGGATGTATATTGTTGCTTTGCTGATGTTTATGATGCTTCCTCTTTTTATGTTGTCACGTCTTAAGAAAATATTCTACAAATACGTTTATTTACCATGATCAAAATATTTCTTAACGAATTGCGACGTATATTCTCTGATTCAGGAGTTTTGATATTCTTCATTGTCGTACCATTATTATATCCAGCCTTATATTCATGGCTGTATAATAATGAGGTTGTGCGTGAAGTACCGACAGTAGTTGTTGATGATTCAAAATCGTCACTCAGTCGAGAACTCATACGACGTTTGAACGCAACTCCAGATTTAAATGTGGCGGCCTATGAGGAGAATATAGATGAAGCTCGTCAACATATAATGAGACAGGAAGCCCGTGGAATCGTATATATACCTTCTTCATTTGCAGCAGACATACATTCACACCGACAGACTACAGTAAGCCTGTATGTGGATATGAGTTCTATGCTTTATTATAAGTCGCTGTTGACAAGTTTGACCAATGTTACTCTGGATATGGGAAGTGATATCTCTGTGGCAATGTTAAATTCTCAGACTGCACGTGAAGAGCAGATCGCAGCCTCACCATTATCATATGAGGCTGTCCCAATGTTTAATCCAGGGGGCGGATATGGTTGTTTCCTTATCCCGGCAGTACTTATGCTTGTCATTCATCAGACACTCATACTTGGTATCGGATTGGCTTCGGGAACGGCTCGTGAGAAGAATTCAGGGCGGAAACTGGTTCTACGAGAGGACGCACCTTTTGGTATAGCCCGAATAATTTTAGGTAAGACTCTCTGTTATTTTATGGTTTATTTTGTTATGGCTTGTTATATCACCATGGCAATACCCCGTATATTTAATTTCATCCAATTAGCAGATTTCTGGCAGATTATAGCAATTCTTGTTCCTTTCATGCTGGCAACAATATTCTTTGCACTTGCGTTGTCGTGCCTTATGCAACAACGTGAGCACGTGATGCTTATAATAATATTCACATCCGTCCCACTATTGTTTATCAGTGGCATCCCATGGCCAGTCAGTTCTCTTGGCGCATCATTTAAGGCAATATCATACATATTCCCATCCACATTCGGCATAAATGCCTTTGTGAAAGTCAATTCAATGGGGGCATCATTAGGTGATATAGTGTTCGAATTGAGGGCTCTTTGGATCCAAGCTGCTGTATATTTCCTTTTGGCATTATATGTGTGGAAACCTAAACGTTGGACTCAGGAATAATCTCCCAATCCTAATAGACATGGATACATTAAATGTTGATAAGAACCTTAGTAAATTGCTAAAGGATTTACATAATAAAGAAAACAAATTATCATATAAGGCATACCGTAATCATGTTCTTAAAGCTCTTGAAACGTATCCTAATGATTTATATCTTTTGACAGAAATGTCGTATCTGGAATACCGTCTGGATAATTTTGCAGTGGCTATGAATTATGTGAAGCGTGTGGAAGAAGTTGATCCACATTTTTGCTATATGCTTTGTCATAAAGCATGGATGTTATATGATTCAGATGCTCCGTTTCAAGAAGCGTATGATGCATGGAAAACAGTTGCCGAAATGCCTTTAGAAGCATTGGTTTCAAAAAAATACGGCTTTGATAAGCGTTGGGCGCAATCAAGACAGACTGATGCTTGCTTCTATATTGCCAACTTGTATATGGCACGAAGTGAGTATTCTGAAGCAGAACGATATGTCAAATTGCATCTGGAAAGAAGAAAAAGAGGCCTTTGGAGTAATTTTACAAAGAAGGAAGTTGATGAATTTCTTCGCGAATTGTCGTTCGTTGATCGCAATCATTATCTTCGTTCTAATGTAGATTATGGTCCTACAATGCCACAGCATGTATATAAACGTTTTGATGAATACATAAAGAAACTGGATAAATACAAAGACAAAGATAAAATCTGTCGTTATTACAGAAAATACCTTAAGAAGTATTCAGGAGACTATTATTTGTGGATTGTATTTTCTGAATATTGTTATGATTATAATATGCCAAAGGAATGTTTGTTGGCTGCAGAAAAGGCCAATATGATATGTGACACTCGAGATGACATGTTGGTTGTCTATGATTATGGAAGTGCACTGTTTTTGAATGGCAGATATGATGAGGCAATGCGGGAGTTTGAATATCTGCTTAGTAAGAGCATGGATTACATTGCTTATAATATACATGGTGAAGGAATGAGATATGCAAAGCGTCTTGTACGTGAGACAAATGAAATGGTGGAACTAACAAAGAAAGCAATGTCTGATGAATAAGAATAGATTATACATGTAAATGTAGATCTGAGGTATATGTCGGAACATACAAACGACAAATCCTATGGTCTTGCTTGTAAACAGATAGAAATATGCTGCCGTTGTGAGAAATCGTCTCAATGGCATGTGTATCTAAAAAAAAAGTTGTAACTTTGTAGTCAAAATAAAACAGACTTAACAATGGCACAAAAACCATCTATTCCAAAAGGTACACGCGACTTCTCACCAGCTGAGATGGCTAAGCGTAACTATATATTTAATACAATCAAAGAAGTTTATGCTTTATATGGTTTCCAGCAGATAGAAACTCCAGCAATGGAGAACCTTAGTACTCTGATGGGAAAATATGGAGAAGAAGGTGATAAACTGTTATTTAAGATACAAAATTCAGGAGATTATTTCCGTAGTCTTACTGACGAGGAACTCCTAAGCCGTAATGCCGCAAAATTGGCATCTAAGTTCTGCGAAAAAGGATTACGATATGATTTGACTGTTCCTTTTGCACGTTATGTCGTACAACATCGTGAAGAAATCAAATTGCCTTTCAAGCGTTTCCAGATTCAACCAGTTTGGCGAGCAGATAAACCACAACATGGTCGCTACCGTGAGTTTTATCAGTGTGATGCCGATATCGTAGGCTCTGATTCTCTTCTTAACGAAGTGGAATTGTTGAAGATTATCGACACAGTTTTCCATAAGTTTGGTATCAGTGTAACCATTAAGGTTAATAACAGAAAGATATTGGCTGGTATTGCAGAGGTGATTGGTGCTCCTGATAAGTTGGTTGACATCACAGTCGCAATTGACAAACTTGATAAGATCGGTCTTGAGGCTGTTAATAAGGAGTTGGAGGAAAAAGGCTTGTCTTCTGATGCAATCGAACGTCTGCAACCAATTTTCGCTCTTGAAGGAACATATCTTCAGAAGTTACGTACAATGCAGAAGTTCTTTAAAGAGAGTGAAATAGGATTGAAGGGTATTGAGGAAACTCAGTTTATCATGAAAACCCTGAAGCAACTTGGTTTGAAAAACAAGTTAGAGCTTGACTTAACACTGGCTCGTGGCTTGAACTACTATACAGGTGCTATTTTCGAGGTTAAAGCTAACGATGTGGCTATGGGAAGTATCACAGGAGGTGGACGATATGACAACCTGACTGGTATCTTCGGTATGCCTGGTATCTCAGGTGTCGGAATTTCTTTTGGCGCAGACCGTATTTACGACGTCTTGAACCAGTTGGATTTATATCCAAAGGAGACAAATACAACAACTAAGGTGTTGTTCTTGAATCTTGGTGAAAAAGAGGCTGTAGAAAGTTTGAAAGTTATCGAGAGTTTACGTAAGATTGGGGT
Source organism: Bacteroidaceae bacterium (assembly GCA_017614465.1). Taxonomy (GTDB): domain Bacteria; phylum Bacteroidota; class Bacteroidia; order Bacteroidales; family Bacteroidaceae; genus Colivivens. Next base: position 35,577 of record JAGABW010000126.1, read on the forward strand.
TAGTGCAGAGATGTATCCCGACTCTGTGAAAATGAAAAAACAGATGTCTTATGCAAACGAAAAGAATATTCCTTTTGTCGGTATAATCGGTGAATCAGAACTGCAATCAGGTAAGATTACATTTAAGAATATGACCAAGGGAAGTCAGAAACTTCTGAATAAACAGCAGTTATTAAAGTTATTTGAAAAGAAATAGTCGTTATAATGAGATTTAAGTCATTGGGATTCATCATATTAATTGTGATGAGCATAATCTCATGTGAGAAATACAGTCTTGAATCATTATTAGATGAGTCAACGAATAAGAATAAAACGTCAAATATCTCGTTTGACGTTTTTTTCAATGACCAACCTTCAACTAAATCAGAGTCTTCTGTGATTGAAACAGGGGATTGTGATAAGGTGGATTTTTCCTTGTTTCGTATTGAGGACTGTGATAGTCCGGATGAGGCTCTTGAAAAGTTATACGATTCTAAAAAGACAAAGTGGTCATTGTTTGCTCGTGTTGAACAAACAAGTGATGAAGCTGATTTCGGTTCGTTTAATATTAAGAACATTCCGTATGGAGTATATGCAGCCATAGCTATTGCTCATTCAAACAGTACGCATGCTTTAATACATTCTCCGATTTCTGCCGATTTCAATGGTAGCGTACCAGATACATATTGTGCTTCTAAGATTTTATTTGTATGTGATACAACTACATTACATCAGATTTTGGATTTGAATCAAATAACATGTCGTTTAAACCTGAAATATCATCGCGAAACCGACAATGATATAAAAACAATGGTGTTGCAAACAACAGGTGGAAGCACATCTTTTAATCCATTGACAGGTTATTCGGCTGGCAGTGTAATATCTAATCGTGAGATGATCTTTGATATCGCTACCGATAAACAAGATCCTTCAGTGCTTTCATTTAATACATTTATACCTTCTGATGATAGTAAACTCGTGGTTATTGCCATCGCTCGAAATGCTAATGACGATGTAGAATGGTCAGTTCCTTTTTCTAATATCATGATGAATAAAAATACAACAATAGAAAAGGATATAAATCGGTAAGAACCATATATAAATAAACTAAGAGGATGTGCCTTTGATAGACACATCCTCTTGTGTTTTCTAGGTAATAATTACTCAATTAGTTCATCTTCATCTTTAATTGTTGTTTTTGAGTCATCCTTTAGTAGATTATCATACCCGTCTTCAACGAGCTCTTCTACTTTCTTTTCAATTGCAGCTAAGAATTTTGCATATGCAACATCTACCTTAGCCTTTTCCTTTTTGTATTCTTCTGGATCAGTTTCTTCTAAATTGTTAAGTTCTTCCTCGATCTCAGACATCTTTGTTTCAATTTCTGTTTCCCATTCTGAGTTTTCTTCGAGATCCAGTGTGTTAAGAGTTTCAACCTTTTGGGTGTATTCGTCGTATATCGCAACTGCTTTATCGCCAATTGATTGCTTCTTTTGGCAATCACTTAATGCAAATACTACGAGAGTAGCAAATGCGAATGACATAAACTCTCTCATTCTTTAGTTAATTAAATTCATTTCGCCTACGCCCTTCAAAGCGGTTCGGCTTTCTCTTGGCTTTGTTTCGTTACGTAATGTTTTTTGTAGATTAGTAATTCTGTAAGGTTTTTTAGGTTAGGGTTGTAATGAAGAAGGTTCTTTGTTTTTGTTATCTCTGTGGCAAAGATATAAATAATTAATATATAAAGCAAGTAAAATGTAAAAAAATATTAAAAAAAGTGTTATTTTTTTAATTAGCACCTAATGTGGGTATCTGTAGGCATGGTGTGCAGATAAATAAATAAAGCCGCTAATTATTTGTTTTTAGCGGCTCGTTGAATAAATATTATCGTTTGTGCTTTGTTGTTCCTATAATCGTAGTCCAGCGTCTATGCCACTGAATCCCATAAATGCCATTGCAAGTAAACTTGCAGTTATAAGTGCAATAGGCATTCCTTGCATTGCCTTTGGTACTTTGCTGAATTGGAGTTGTTCTCTAAGTCCTGCAAATATAATCATTGCAAGGGCAAATCCGAGTGCTGTTGATACAGCATACATTATACCAGGAAGTAAACCAAATTCAAGTCCTTGACTATTATATTGATTGCTTGCAACTTGTATGGCAACACCTAATATACAGCAGTTTGTTGTGATGAGTGGAAGGAATACTCCCAATGCCTGGTAAAGTGGGGGGCTTACTTTCTTTAGTATGATTTCCACCATCTGTACCAATGCTGCAATTACAAGTATGAATGCAATTGTCTGTAGGTATTCCAATCCATATGGAATCAGTAAATATACTTGAATAACATAAGTTACTATTGTTGCAAGTGTGAGCACAAATGTCACAGCCGCTCCCATTCCTGCTGCTGTGTTAACTTTCTTTGATACACCAAGAAATGGACAGATTCCTAAGAATTGTGACAATATGACGTTGTTGACGAATATTGCAGTGATGAATATAAGTAAGTATCCCATATTTCTTTTGTTTTTTCAGTTGATTGTTTATTTCAGCTTGAAAACTTCTGAATTTTATTCTTCTTTCTTTAACTTGTTGACTATTGCAATGACATATCCTAATGTGAGGAATGCTCCTGGGGCAAGGACGAACATTAGCATACCATAGTCTTCTCCTTGAAGCTTAATGCCAAACAGATGTCCTGTTCCGAGAAATTCACGTATTGCACCGATAAGTGTTAATGCCAATGTGAATCCTAATCCGATACCAACACCGTCGAATATGCTTGCTATTGGGTTGTTCTTTGCAGCAAAGGCTTCTGCGCGTCCCAAAATAATACAGTTCACAACAATTAGAGGAATAAATAATCCTAATGTGTTGTAGATATCTGGTACGTATGCTTGCATAAGCATTTGTAGAATAGTAACCAATGTGGCAATAACAACTATGTAGCATGGTATTCTAACCATGTCGGGCACTAAATTCTTGATAAGCGAGATAATGAAATTAGACATAACGAGTACGAACATTGTTGCTATACCCATTGACATACCATTTATAGCGTTGCTTGTTGTCGCAAGTGTAGGGCACATACCTAACATTAAGACTAATGTAGGATTTTCCTTTATTATCCCGTTTAACAGTATTTTGAAGTTATTCATTATATATCCTGCTTTTAGGTGGTTTCTATTCTTGTTGTTTATTGTTCTTGTGCTGTTGCAGCTGTGGTTGCGTCAGTGGTCGCCGCATTTTTATCTTCAGTTTGTTCTGCTGAAACATTTGTGGCAGCTGTATTTCCGTCTGTTGACGCCTTTTTATCTTCTTTCGTTTTATTTGACGCTTTAGAACTCTCTGCTTTTTTTGATACAATTGTATCTGATGTTGTTTCTTCAGGTTTAACAGTTTCGCAAGATTCAACATTTGCCTCTTGTGTAGCAGATGTTACTCCGTCTGTATTTCCGTGAAAAAGTGCTTGATATGCAGCTTGTACTGCGTTTAAGAATGCTCTGGAAGTAATGGTTGAGGCTGTTATGGCGTCAATATCACCTTCATCGCCTTTTTTTACACCCATTCTTGTTGTATAAGGATTCTTGCCAATGATACAACCTTTACCGTCTTTCTGAAACCATTCACTTGCTTTTGCTCCAAGTCCTGGTGTTTCTTGAGTTTCAAGTATTGAATATCCTAATATGTTACCTTCTTTGTCGAAGCCGACCAATATCTTCAATTTTCCTCCGAATCCATTTTGTGTAGATTCGACGGCTGTTCCCTTCTCTGTTTTATGAAAAATGAAATCATTTACAGTTTCATCTTCAACAGTCAGTTGTTCAGAAGCAGGTACGTTGAGGACTTCTTTTATACTTTGTGCGAGTTTTTCAGATTTGATTTCTGAAATCTTTTTCTCGGTATATTTATTAATGGCAGCTAAAGCAGCTCCGGCAATCACACTGATTGTGGTGAGTACCACCACCATGTTTATTAATGACGATTTTAGTTTTTTCATTTTACTACCTCCCCGAATCTTTTTGGTTTGCAATAGTTATTGATTAGCGGAGTAAACGCATTCATGATAAGGATTGCGAATGACATACCTTCTGGATAAGCTCCCCAAGTACGTATAACTACTGTTAGCAATCCGATTGCGATACCATATATGATTTGTCCTTTCTTTGTCATCGGACTTGTAACATAGTCTGTTGCCATGAATACGGCACCCAACATCAAACCTCCTGAGAGAATGTGAGATACAGGATCTGCATACATAGGATCAATCAGATGAAGTGCACCAGTAAAGACGAATACTGATAATAGTATTGTTACTGGTATATGCCATGAAATGATTTTCTTAACTAACATATAGACTAATCCGATGAGAATTGCCAATGCGCAAACTTCTCCGAGACATCCGCCTCCTATAGGGCCGTCGTTGAATAAAGATTTGCTTGTGTTGCCAATTAAAAGATTCCATGCGTCAGGCAAATCCGATAATATATCTGCATTTTTGGTTTTAATTGCAGTTTTCATTATAGCAAGTGGAGTGGCTCCTGAAACACCGTCTATAGTAGTGAAATCTTGTCCTATGACAGGCCAGTCGGTCATTTGTACAGGAAAGGAAATCAATAGAAAGGCTCTGGCTGCCAGTGCTGGATTGAACAGGTTACATCCCAAACCTCCAAATGTCATTTTTACTACACCGATAGCAAACAATGCTCCTATAACTACTATCCAGAGAGGTAAGTTTGATGGCATGTTGAATGCAAGAAGCAGTCCTGTGAGTATAGCTGAGCCATCTGTGACAGTTGATTTTGGATTCTTGAGCATATATTTGTTTATTGCCCATTCAAAGAAAACGCATGATGCAACGGATACTGATGTTACTGCGATTGCTCCTAATCCAAAATAGATGAAAGAGCATATCAAGGCAGGTATGAGTGCGATACATACGCCAAACATGTTTTTTCTTACAGAATCGCCTCCGTGGATATGTGGTGATAATGATAATTTAAGTTTATTCATTGTTGTATTTCTATCAGTTGGTAATGAATTTTATTTTGTGTTGCGACTTCTTATTATGCCCATAACCGTGGTTTTACCCAAACGTATATAGTCGAGCAGAGGACGGTAGGCAGGACATGTATATTGACATGAACCGCATTCAATACATGATGTGACATCTTCTTTTTCCAGTCGTTCCCATAATTTTAGTTCGGAACAATCACTGAGAAGATATGGTTCAAGTCCCATAGGGCATGCATCGACACATTTGCCGCATCTTATACAATTCTGCGGTTCAGTACGTGATGCTTCTTTCTCGTTCATAATCAACACCCCTGATGAACCTTTACATATAGGGATTTCTGTTGATAGTAATGCTTTTCCCATCATTGGACCACCACCAATAATTTTACCAGTGTCTTCTGGAAGTCCTCCGCATGCATCTATCAATTGGCTCATTGGTGTTCCAAGGCGTGTGAGAAAGTTGCTTGGGCTCTTAAGACTCTTACCTGTAACGGTTACAATGCGTTCGATGAGAGGCTTGTTTTTCATTACGGCCTCATATACAGCATAAGCAGTACCTACATTTTGTATTATAGCACCAACGCTGACAGGAAGGGCTGGCGGTGCTGGCACTTGACGGCTTACAACAGCATCAATTAACTGTTTTTCTCCTCCTTGTGGATATTTTGTCTTGAGTGTGACTATTTCAATATTATCGTAAGCAGAGGCTTTCTCTTGCATTATTTTGATTGCATCTGCTTTATTCTTTTCAATAGCTACGTATCCTTTGTTTACATTTACTGCCTTCATTAACAAAGTGACACCAACCAGTATCTCGTCTGCATGCTCTAACATAAGACGGTGATCGGCTGTTAAATATGGCTCGCATTCAGCTGCGTTGATTATAACCCATTCAGGTTTTGTTCCTGGTGGAGGACTTAATTTAACATGACAAGGGAAACATGCTCCTCCCATTCCGACAATACCTGCATTTTTTACTTTCTCGACAATGTCTTTATCGGTTAGTTCAGGCTTGTCTTTTATTGTAATCAGCTGTGGTGTTCTGTCTATGCTTTCCAGCCACTCGTCACCCTCTACAGTAATGTAAATTGCCGGTTTACCATATCCGCTTGCGTCTATTGCGTTGTCAATTTTTAATACAGTACCGGAAACTGAAGAGAATATATGTGCTGAGACGAAACCGTTTGCTTCAGCAATCATTTGTCCGACTTTCACTTTGTCGCCTTTCTGTACAATAGCTTTTGCTGGGGCTCCGATATGTTGTGCTAACGGAAAAACAGCAATTTTAGGCAACTCCGCAACTTTTATTGGAGAAGTTGCTGATAACTTGTTTTCTGCAGGATGTATTCCACCGATTCTGAATGTTTTCATTTGCCTAAAAGTATTTGTTGTGAAGGAAGTAGAGGCGCATCGTAACTATGCGTCTTGCTATTTTGTTGATTATCGGATACTGTTGCTTGTGCAATTGGAGTCAAGTCAACAACCCCTGCAAGCAGATATTGCTGTGAAGGGAGTAGTGGTGCCTCAAAACTGATTTTTATAGGAGAAGAGTAAGGACGTACGTTTGTTGTCTTGATTTCCTTTACAGTATTTGTGTTGCTGTCTGCTTTTTTTGCAGTAGCGTTGTTTTTCTTAATCTCTTTTCTTGGTTTTCCAAGCATAATAATAGAAGCACTTGGACATGCTTCTTCACAAGCTCTGCATAATGTGCATTTTTCAGCATCGATATATGCAAGATTATTCTCTATGGTTATGGCGTCGCTACCACATACTTGTGCACATTTTCCACATCCGATACAAGCTGTCAGACATGCTTTCTTGGCAACAGCACCTTTATCTTTATTAACACATTCGACCACCATTCCGGTCTTGTCCTTATCCACAAGTCTGATTTCTATGATATTGCGTGGACAACTCTTTGCACATGAACCGCAACCTCCACATTTGTCGTAGTCAACCTCTGGTAATCCTGTTTCTGTGTTCATCTTGATAGCGCCGAAGCTACATGCGCTGACACAATCGCCACAACCGAGACAACCATATTGGCAAAGGGTTTCGCCTTGACATGTTGAGTGTGCTATGCGACAATTCAGAGCCCCGTCGTATTTGATTACATGAGGACGATTCTCACATGTTCCGTTGCATCGTATAACAGCAACTTTCGCTGCATGTTCTTTTGCTTCTACACCGAGAAGGGCTGCAATTTGTTTCATGCATTCGTTTCCACCTGCAGGACATTTTAAGTCCTCCAAACTACCTTCGTCTGCAGCTTTTACACATGCAACAGCCATTCCGCTACATCCTGGGAATCCACATCCGCCACAATTGGCTCCTGGCAATAATTCATTAACTTGAGCAATGCGAGGATCTTCTTTTACTGTAAAAAGCTTGGCGATAATGAAGAGCACCAACGCGGCAACAAGTCCGATAGTGCCAAGCACAGCTACAGTAATCAGAATAACTTCTATCATAGTGTTATTAAAAGAATTTAATATGAATCAATTATTTCAGCAAGAGTTTGACAATTAAGTCGTATTTACTTTATCATAAACACAAACTTTTGTGCTATTTTATTCCTAAATAAGTAGAGTATGATGTAGTAAAGTGTCAAAATCCCAATCATAATCATTATACTGGATAAATCGCTTAATCCAACACATTTTATTCCAATGATGATGCAACCAATCATAATAACAAGCGGTAAGACAAATGCCAATATAACAGCATATGTTCCCATCGTGGTTGTTCCAATAATTGTAACATGATCTCCTGGAGATAAAGAATTTGATTGATAATCAGATGCCTTTTTTACCTCAATGATTTTCTCCTTACTTTCGGCTGACTGACATAGTGATTTGGCTTTGCATCCAGCGCATGCAGACGTTTGTATGATGCGTACAAAAATACTTTCGTCATTAATGCTTTCGACGTAGCCTTCATGTTCTATGTAGCCTTTCATATGCTGCAAAGATAATAATTATTTGTTATTTGGCAATATGAAACCCCATAAAAATACATGTATATTTTGAAAAAAATATAAAGAAATGTGCGTTTGCTCTTTAGCATGCCTTTTATTGACTTTATTCAATTGTCAAACCGCTTCCTGCGATTCTTTATATAATATAATTTATATATTATAAAAAGGTGTGTCTTTTATGGATTTTATTAATATGTTTGTTTTATTAATAATAGGAGAATATAATTCATGACTTATGTCTATGGGTTGGAATATGTATGGCGGATTTTGGAAACTGACATAAAAAAAGAGATGCTTTTGCTGTTTACAAAAACATCTCTTTGGGTGGTACCGAAAGTGGGACTCGAACCCACACAGGCGTAATTGCCCAAGGGATTTTAAGTCCCTCGTGTCTACCATTCCACCATTTCGGCAGCCTGATTACAACTGCATTTCTGCATTTGCGACTGCAAAGATAAGAAATAATTCATAAATGACTAATCTTTATTTGTATTTTTTTACAAAAAAAGTTACTTTTGTTATTAAAAAGGCTATTTATGTCCATAATGTCCCAAACTTTTTCTAACTTTGTCGCATTATTAGACGAAAATGTGAGGCATATCGACTTCTCTTTTTATGTCTTTTTTGATAAAACAAATAGATTAATTAATCTGTATAATTTAATTTGATAATGAAACGTATCTTTTTATTGATATTCTGTGTTTCTTTTCTGACTTTAACATCTTGTAATGGTCAATCTGGCGACAAAGAAAAGGAAATTGAGGTCATGATTGAAACAACAAAAGGAAATATACGTGTAAAGTTGTATAATGACACTCCCGTTCATCGTGACAATTTCTTGAAGAATGTTCGCGAAGGAAGGTTTGATGGTTGTGTCTGGCATCGTATAATCCGCAATTTTATGATCCAGACAGGTGATGTTGCAACTTCTGTAAAGGGTATGAAAGACAGTTCGGAGGTGGATTCCTCTCATTGGATTAAGTCTGAGATTCTTTTCCCTACACATTTTCACAAAAGAGGTGCTTTGGCTGCTGCACGAAGTGATGACGATGAGAATCCAGAGCGCAAATCGGATAGATTCCAGTTTTATATAGTCACAGGACGAGTTTTCTCTGAAGCAGGCTTGGTAGAATTGGATGAAACAAATGAGGAAAGGGCGGTTCAACGCTTGTTTGAGAAGAAAAAAGAACAGAATATCGACAAATTAGAACAACTACGTAAGAAGCGTGACACACAAGGTGTTAGCGATATGTTGGAAAGTTTGTTGGATCAGTCACGTGAAGAGATATCAAAAAATCCTCCAGTATCATTCACTCAGGAACAAAGACGTTTTTATCGTTCACTCGGTGGAGCTCCATGGCTCGATGGTGAATATACAGTGTTTGGTGAGGTTGTTGAAGGAATGAAGTCGGTGTTGGATATAGAACGTGTTAAAACGGATAAATCAGATCATCCAATGTCTGATGTGAGGGTTTTGAAAGCATATGTAATAACAGAATAAAACAGGAAGAGAATTGAAAGTCGTATACGAAGATAATCATGTTATCATTGTTGATAAATCATGTTCAGAGATAGTACAAGGCGATAAAACCGGTGATGTGCCTTTGTCTGAGATTGTAAAACAGTATATTAAAGAGGCATATGCCAAGCCTGGTGAAGTATTTCTTGGAGTTGTACATCGTCTTGACCGTCCAGTAAGTGGATTGGTTATGTTTGCTCGTACCAGTAAGGCTCTTACACGTTTGAACAAGATGTTCAGTAATGGTGAGGTGCATAAGATTTATCATGCAATGGTAAAGAATCGTCCTCCAAAAGATGAAGATGAACTTGTGCATTGGCTTGTCAGGAATGAAAAACAAAACAAATCATATGCCTATGATCGTGAGATGCCCAACTCTAAAAAGGCAATCCTTCATTATAAGGTAATCAAGAAACTGGATAATTATTATTTGTTGGAGATTGATCTGAAAACAGGTCGTCATCATCAAATCCGTTGTCAGTTGGCAAAGATAGGGTGCCCGATAAAGGGTGATTTGAAATATGGTGCAAAGCGCAGTAATCCTGATGGTGGAATAAGCCTGCAGTCATATTCCATGAATTTTATTCATCCTGTATCAAAAAAGGAGATTTCAGTTGAAACCTCCTTGTCGTTATATTAAGTCGTTTTTGTTCTCTGGTATGTTATTACATGTTCATACCGCCATCGACTTGTAATACTTGTCCTGTGATGTAGCTTGACATATCACTTGCGAGGAATACTGTTGCGTTTGCAACATCTTCAACCTTACCACCACGTCTTAATGGAATGTTTTTAACCCATTCGTCGCGAAGTTCCTGTGATAATGCGGCAGTCATGTCTGTCTCGATAAATCCAGGTGCGATTGCGTTGGCTCTGATGCCTCTGCTTCCGAGTTCCTGTGCAATAGATTTTGCAAGTGCGATAAGACCAGCTTTTGAAGCAGAGTAGTTACACTGACCTGCATTTCCGTGTACACCTACAACACTTGACATGTTTATGATTGAGCCTTTGCGTTGACGAGCCATGATAGGCACACATGCGTGGATGAAGTTGAATGCTGATTTAAGGTTGATTGCGATAACATCGTCCCATTGTTCTTCAGTCATTCTCAACATCAGACCGTCTTTAGTGATTCCTGCATTGTTTACAAGTATATCGATACCTCCAAACTCTTCATTGATTTCCTTTACAACTTGTTCAGTTGATGCAAAATCGGCGGCATTGCTGGAATAACCCTTTGCCTTAACACCAAATGCTTCAAGTTCTTTTTCGATTTCGATACTCATCTCGCGGTTTACTCTGTATGTAAATGCGATATTAGCTCCTTCTTCTGCGAATTTTAATGCGATTGCCTTTCCGATACCACGTGTGGCACCTGTGATCAATGCAGTCTTTCCTTCTAATAGTTTCATTTTCTGGTTTATGAATTTAAAAAATATATCATTATTATATGCATGAGAAATAAAGGCATGCAATATCTCTCATGCTGATAAAACTTGTCTTTTATTGTTTTTAGTACATAAAATGATCACGGTCGCGATCGGCACCATACATCTTATTTACCAGTCTGAATATATATGGATATAGTTCCTCTGGCGAAGTTACACCGAATCTGCCGAATATATATGGGACTTCACATCCTTTAAGGCAATAATGGGTGATTCTGGCCATGAGTTTTACGTTCCTTATGTCAAACACTCCGCTGTCATTTCCTTCGTTCATAACCCTTCTGAACAATATCATCTCGTATCTGTCGAAATTTTTGCGGACACTCTCCACTTTCCAGATATCACGGAAGAATTCGGCACGTAAGTTACCGTTTCTATATACTGTTTCCTTAATAAATTCCAGATGTGCAAAGAAAAGTTTTGCCATTTTCTTTTCAGGTGACATCTCTTGGCGCGCAACGCTTTCCATGCGTTCCGATAAGCGTTCGAGCTCGGATTCGATTACTGCAACGTATATCTCTTCCTTGCTGCTGAAATAGGTGTACAATGTTCTGCGC
>JAGABW010000127.1 GCA_017614465.1 Bacteroidaceae bacterium
ATACTCAACACAATCGCCAATACTGTAGGTGCATCGTTAATCGGTTCTAAGGCGGCGGAAGTTGCAACAGAACTCAACATTCCACATGACACACTTATCGGAATCATTTCAGCCGTTTTCACATTGTTGATATTGACTTTCGCTGAGATAATTCCGAAAACTATAGGTTCTAAATTCTGGCGCAAATTAACCATTCCTGCGTCAAATGTAATCAGATGTCTTATATTTCTGTTATTTCCGTTGGTGTATGTACTTGAAAAACTTACACATCTGATTTCCAACAAATCCACCCAGGTGTCAGTAAGCCGCGAAGAAGTATCGGCAATGGTGACTGTCGGTGCCGAGGAAGGAGTGCTTGAAAAGAAGGAAAACAAGATGATACAGAATCTGTTGAAACTTGACGAAATAACTGCTCACGAGATAATGACTCCAAGTGTCGTTGTGGCAATGGCTGAAAGTAGCATGACACTACGTGAATTCTACAACTCTGAGGAATATAAGAATTTCTCAAGAATTCCGATATACGACGATGACAACAGCGACTACATCACAGGATACGTATTGCGACAAACAATACTTGAAAGTTTGGCTGAAGATAAATTTGACATCAAACTAAAAGCATTGGCACGCCCTATCCTATCTTTCACAGAGACTGAATCTGTTGCCAACATCTGGGAGAAATTGCTTGCAAAAAAAGAGCATATATCAATCATTATTGATGAATATGGCAGTTTAAGAGGCATTGTCACTTTGGAGGATGTTATCGAAACGATGCTTGGCTTCGAAATTGTCGATGAAAAAGACAAGGTTGTGGACATGCAGGAATATGCGAAAGCACAATGGAAGAAAATGCAAAATAAACGCACAAAATAGTAATCGGTAAATGAACAATATATCAATTCTCAAACTAATAGAACTCGAAGTTCATCATCAGGAACAAGAGAAAAAGACCAAAGAGCACAAATTGGCACAATTATTTTGGGAATGTACTGTAAAATGTAATCAAGATTGCCTTAATTGTGGCGGAGATTGCAGGAAAATGGCCGATGTGTCGGATATGCCATTAGAATCCTTTATCACCGTTCTCGACAACATCGCATCGTATCAAGAACCATCAGAAACAATCATTATAATATCTGGAGGAGAGCCCCTTTTAAGACCTGATCTGGAAATTTGTGGAAAAGAAATCAGCAAACGGGGATTTAAATGGGGAATTGTAACCAACGGAGAATTATTAACACAAGAACGTTTTGACAGCTTATGTAACGCCGGCATGCAATCCATCACCATAAGCCTTGACGGTTTTGAAGACGAGCACAACTGGCTACATAACAACAAAAACTGTTACGATAACACATGTAAAGCCATACAATTGGTTAACAAGCACCCATCGATTATGTGCGAGGTGGTTACATGTGTAAACCACAGAAATTTCGATTATCTTCCAGAATTAGCAGGACATCTTATTAACCTTGGTGTTGAGCGATGGAGACTATACGCTGCATATCCTTCTGAAAAAACAGAAAAGAATCCTGATTTAAAATTAGAGCCATACCAAATGAAGCTGCTCATGAAATTCATTAAAAAACAACGTGAGCAACAATATATGTATGTAAGTTATGGTTGTGAAGGGTTTCTTGGCGAATATGAAAAAGAAGTGCGCGACCGCTTTTTCTCGTGTCAGGCAGGAATATCAATCGGAAGCGTAAAAGTAAACGGAGACATCGGCGGCTGCCTTAGTATCTGTTCTGCATATTCTCAAGGAAATATCTACGAAGACGAGTTTATGGATGTTTGGAACACCTGTTTCAGACAATATCGCAACAGAGAATGGATGCATACAGGCATATGCTATCATTGCAAGATGTTCAGATTCTGCAAAGGAAACGGAATGCATCTGAGAAACAGCGAAGGACAACTTACAAGATGTGCATACTATAGTTGTAAGTGATAATTATCTCTATATCAACGACTCCAATACAAGAACCTTACGAGTAGAAGAATCAATGCGATAATCTTCAGAACTTCTTCTACCCACAACCCAAACAACAGATTGTTCATCACAAAGGATCAATTGCTGTTGTTTTTGGAACACGTCCACCTTCATATCAGTCAATAAATCATTTACAAGTTTAAAACCCTTCATTCCAAATGGTCTAAACTTATCGCCGGGCTCAACCTTGCGTACAAATAAATGTCCCTTCACCTTATCTTCATCGATATATGCAAAACGAGGATTACTATTGATTTCCACATCTGAAACATCAACAACCGACACTTTTATGTTTGGATAATCAGACAAACCGACAATCTCAAAATCGTCGGATGATTTTCTTCTTATAATAATGCGATTTCTGTCAATCAATGCAATATTCACATGGTTGTCCGTATCATCTCGCGAAGAAATAAATGTGCGACCAGAGTCAGTTATATCAAGCATCTCGCATACTTGATTTCTGTTAAATCCTTTTTCTGAAAGAATTTCATACAAAACAGATACAGGTGAAATACACGCTCTAATTTGAGTCATAGAGACAATACATGCATCGTTTTCTTCAGACACACACTTACGTTTCATTTCTTCGATGAAACTATTATATATTTTTAATGTCTCCTGCATATTCATTATAGTAGTAAATATATTCTCTGAAGCAGAAGAATTAAGAGATCTCAATAATGGAACAATATCAAGACGGACTTTATTGCGAGTATAAACAGTCTCATAGTTTGTGCTATCTGTCACATATTGTTGTCCATAATCTTGCAATTCACAAAGGATTTCATCATGAGACACACATAAAAATGGTCGTATAACATATCCGTTTCGTGGTTGTATGCTTCCTAATCCGCGAATACCTGTACCCCTGACAGCATTCATGATAAATGTTTCTACACTATCGTCACGATGGTGCGCCACAGCAATGGCATCAGCACCAATTTCATTACGAAGCTGTTCGAAATATGCATATCTCAAATCTCTTGCCGCCATCTCAATACTAATCTTATTTTGAACAGCATACTGATGAGTGTCGAATGAGCGGACATACAACTTAATACCATTTTTCAAACAAAGATCACGCACAAAATTCTCATCACGCAGACTTTCCTCACCTCTTAATCTGAAATTACAATGAACAGCAGTTACTTTGTATTGCAATTTTGCCAAAAGAAGTAACAAACACACAGAATCAGCACCACCGCTTAATGCAACTAAAACATGGCTATCCTTATTTAAAAGACTCTTTTGGTCAATAAATCGTTTGACTGTATTAATAAATTTACTACTCATAAAACAGTTTTTTCAAGCATCTAATTCGACTAAAAAGCACTCTAAAACGTCATTTTTCTCATTATTCTGCCACAAAGTTAATAAAATCATTCATCAGAAGGCACTTTTCTGCAAAAAAAATTTTGTAGATACAAAAAAAACATATACCTTTGCAACCGCAAATGAGAAATGGTCGGTTGGATGAGAGGCTTAGTCAACGGTCTGCAAAACCGTCTACACCCGTTCGAATCGGGTACCGACCTCATTTCAAGAGTAAATGTATCAGAATTTCTGATACATTTATTTTTTTTAGTCAATAACCAATCAAATTCACTAAAAACCACACCAGAGTTAGGTATATCCAAAAAAAAACACTATCTTTGCATTCAAGTATGTAAAATAACATACATTATATATTACAAACACGTATAATATGGGATTATTTAATTTTTTCAAAAAGAAAGACAAGACAAATGTGGGTGGAATGGAAGATTACATGACACTCATACGAGTATATTTTCAAAGTGTACTTGCATCTAACTTGGGAATCTCCAATTTAGCTGTATTGCCAGATTTAGCAACATTTAAACGAACCCTACACGTTGCCACAGTAAACAACAAACTGGGGGTGGGAGAAAAAAAGGCTTGTAAAAAGATGTTACAAGATTTATATGGCATCAGCGATAATTTTTTCAAGGAAATCGACGGAA
Source organism: Bacteroidaceae bacterium (assembly GCA_017614465.1). Classification (GTDB taxonomy): domain Bacteria; phylum Bacteroidota; class Bacteroidia; order Bacteroidales; family Bacteroidaceae; genus Colivivens. Next base: position 3,979 of record JAGABW010000127.1, read on the forward strand.
GTATTAAAAAGAACTGCCGAAACCAAAATGACGTAAGAAACTACCTTATACAATTTCAAGGATTCAGCCAAGACTTCATGATGCTCATCGGAAATGAGATGAAATGGAAATTCAGAATTCCTGGATTCTTAAAAGGTGCACTACGTACAATGACAGAAAAAACAGTCCACGACATCCTTACCCAAATGGACTGGAAAGACGACGCATCAAGAAAAGCAGCATTTGTTATCCGAAAATACCAACAAATACTTGGTTTCTCTGAAAAATGGATGTCTGAGTACGCATTTAATATTATCACTTTGGCAAAAAAAGAACCACAACCTTCTCAAGAAGAACTTGACAAAGCCGAAAAAAATACAAAAAAGTAAAAATTCGGTCTAAAGAGTTTGCAAAGTCACAATTTATATATAAATTTGCAAAGACAATTCTTTGTCAAAGAAAACACTATTGTCAATCATGACCGACAGCGAGAAACAAAGAATAAAGCAATTCGAGGCAAGAGTACGCCAACTAATACTGCAATATAAGACATTGCAGAGCACAAATAAGGAGTTGACGGAAAAACTGAGACAAAGCGAAGACGTTATAAAAGACCTCGAATCAGAACTCGCACAGGCACGTCATGATTATAACACTCTTAAAACAGCTAAAATGATTGAAATTAGTGACGGCGACCTGAAAAACGCCAAACAAACAATCACACAGCTGGTGCGCGAAGTAAACAAATGCATCGGATTACTCAGTACCGAACAAGTTACACAGAGTAATAAATGAACGATGATATATGGAAGGAAATAAAATAACAGTAAACGTACGCATCGGTAATGTCACATTACCAATGACTGTATCAACTACTGAAGAAGAGGAAGTTGTCAGAAATGCAGCATCGCTTGTTCAAAGTAAATTAAACTCTTTCAGAGACAAATTTCCTAAACTTCCATCCGAAGAATATTATTATGTAATGGTAGCTGTAGATACTGCACTTGAAGCCTTATCGGCATCAAACAAAGCAAGTATTGAACCAGTTATGGATATCATAGAAGATCTCGAAAAAGAGATTGACGAAGTGATAAAGAAATAATAATACATTGATTAAGAAATACGGCGCACAGAGTATCTATTTGCATAAATAATGTAAATACTACTTTGTGCGTATTTAATAACAATTAATAAAAAACAAACAAATGTCTATAGAAATAATCATTGCATCCATTGCCGGAATACTTATTGGTGCTGTTGGTGGTTACTGTCTGTTCAGATATGTAATAAAGCAAACATACAACAACACTATCAAAGATGCTGAAAAAGAAGCCGAGAATATTAAGAGTAAAAAATTATTAGAAGTAAAAGAAAAATTTCTAAATAAAAAGGCTGAATTGGAAAAAGAAGTTAACCAACGTAACTCTAAATTCCAACAAATTGAGAACAAACTCAAACAACGTGAAATATCACTCAATCAGCGTCACGAAGAACTGATTAAAGATAAACAACGCACAGAAAGTCTTCAACAGAGTCTTGAGGCTAAAATCGCCAATACAGAGCGTAAACAGGCTGAACTTGATGAACTTCAATCACAAGAACGCACCAAACTTGAAAACATAAGCGGACTTTCTGCTGATCAAGCAAAAGACAGACTTATAGAGAGTCTTAAAGACGAGGCACGCACTCAGGCTCAACAATATATTAATGAAATTGTTGATGACGCAAAGATGACAGCCAACAAAGAGGCTAAACGCATTGTAATACAGAGCATTCAAAGAGTTGCAACTGAAACAGCTATAGAAAATTCCGTAACTGTTTTCCACCTTGAAAGCGATGAAATCAAAGGAAGGGTTATCGGACGTGAAGGAAGAAATATCCGTGCTTTGGAGGCTGCAACAGGTACTGAATTGGTTGTTGACGACACACCTGAAGCTATCGTTATCAGCGCATTCGACCCAGTTCGCCGTGAAATTTGTCGCTTAGCACTTCACCAACTCGTTGCAGACGGTCGTATTCACCCTGCACGCATCGAAGAGGTTGTTGCTAAAGTAAAGAAACAAATTGAAGAAGAAATCATAGAAACAGGTAAACGTACTGCTATTGACATGGGTATCCATGGACTTCATCCAGAGCTTATACGTATTATCGGAAAGATGAAATATCGTTCTTCATACGGTCAGAACCTTCTACAACATGCACGTGAAACAGCAAATCTCTGTGCTGTAATGGCTGCTGAGTTGGGACTTAATCCAAAGAAAGCACGTCGTGCCGGATTATTGCACGATATAGGAAAAGTACCTGACGAAGATCCAGAAACACCACACGCATTATATGGAGCAAAACTCGCAGAACAATGCAAGGAAAAGCCAGACATCTGTAATGCTATCGGTGCTCACCACGATGAAATGGAAATGACCACACTACTCTCTCCTATCGTTCAAGTGTGTGACGCCATCTCTGGCGCCCGTCCTGGTGCTCGCCGCGAAATTGTGGAAGCATACATTAAACGTCTGCACGACTTGGAAGAATTGGCAATGAGCTATCCAGGTGTGACAAAGACATATGCAATTCAAGCAGGACGTGAACTTCGTGTAATCGTTGGAGCAGACAAGATAACAGACGCTGATACAGAAACACTCAGTGCTGATATTGCAAAGAAGATCCAAGACGAAATGACTTACCCTGGTCAGGTTAAGATCACTGTAATTCGTGAAACACGAGCAATTAGTTTTGCTAAGTAATCAAGCAACATATAGTATAATATAATACTTTCAAACGCTGCGGCCTTATCAACACAGATAAGGTCGCTTTTATTGTAGATATTTGCAAATAATCAAACAAATTGGGATTATACATATTATTTACAATTTATTAATTTGTTTTTTATAACAATCATAATAAAGTTAGAATTATTTTCTTTATCTTTGCAAAAAATTTGCATACACATTATATGAGAAAGAAAATTAAATTAATGCGCTTCTTTACAGGCGTAGTTTTTTTTACTGCGTTTTTCACAACATCAAATGCTCAAAAATGGGATGACAAGATTGTGATTTCACAATGTACAGAGAATTATTCTTTTGTCAAGGATTCTAAAAAAACAGTTGTTAAAAACATAAAAAAAATCACATACGAATCACTATCCAGTTCGTATGTTGTTCCAGAAACAGATGTTGTATATGGAGAATACATCACTTTAGACAACATATCAGGAAAAGGAATAAAAATATATAAGAATATCACACCTGAAAACATCTTTTATGATGACACAAAAGTATGCATTCTAAGATCTAGCATCTTACAGAAGGGCAAAACATGCAGCGCATCGTACCAAAGAACTTTCACGGACACAAAATACTTTGCCACAGTTTATCTACTAGATGAGTATTTTATAAGAAATAAAACTCTGTCAATTACAATTCCAAAAGAATTGTCCGGCTACCAGATAAAAGAAATGAATTTTGAAGGCTACAACATTCAATCAAAGCACGAGACAACGGCACAGGGTGAAGTATACAGCTATATCATTAGTCAGGAAAACCGTATGAAAAAAGAGGACAGAATGCCTCCTGAATCTAACGTATATCCATATTTACTTATCACAGGTCCGTTTGAAGACGTAAACGCATTATATTCATGGTCTAAAGAGATGGCAAATGTCAACTGCGATATACCAAACATCAATTCTCTATTACAGGAAATCAACAAGGAAAGCAAAACCGACGAAGACAGAATAAGTAACACATATCACTGGGTTCAGGATAATATCCGTTACGTAGCTTTTGAAGCTGGTGAATCCGGACATCGCCCTGAGCAACCACAAGAAGTACTTCGTAAACGTTATGGCGACTGCAAGGGTATGGCATTATTATTAAAGACCCTACTTAAAGCACAAGGATTTGATGCACGACTCACAGATATAGGAACTGATGAAATACCATATAAGATGAGTGAATGCCCTACCCTTGCAAGTGCCAACCACGTCATCTGTACACTTTTTCACAAAGGAAAAACTTATTATCTGGATGCAACCTACAACTATACACCATATACATACATACCGCAAAATATTCAAGGTTCAGAGGCCATGATTGAGGATGGAGACAAACCTCTTCTTCAAATCTTACCAACATTTAAGTCTGATGCATCCCTTGACAGTCTTTCCTACCAATATAAGATACAAGACAATGCATTGGTTGGAAAAGCAACATATTATATACGTGGTGATATGAAAGAATGGTTTATGACATCAACTAGTTACAACAGTCAGAAGGAGCACGATGAAATACTGACAAACAACCTTAATTCAGATGCTCATAGCATGACTGTTACAAATGTTAAATGGATAAACAACGACAATAGAAAGGAATGGGCGTGCTTTGAAGGAAATGTAGTTAATAAAAATGGGATCCAGCAATCTGGACGTGAACTCTACATAGAGATGAACCCGCACAACAACTTCTTCATCAGCAGAATCGACACAACACAACGCACACATGATTATTATTTTAAAATGCGTTGTAATGTCGTACGCCAGGTATCACTTACAATTCCTACAGGATATAAAGTGGATTATTTGCCACCTTCCGCAACTTTCACCACACCAGAAGGAACTCTCTCATGTCAATTCACCAGACAAGGCAACACAATAGTATTCCATCAAAAGATGAAAATCAGCAAGCGCCGCATGCCACTTAACAATATTCCTAAATGGAATGAAGCTATAAGCAAATGGAAAGACGCATGTAATGAACAAGTTATACTGAAAAGATAAGTAAAAATCACATAAATCCAAACATTAATAAGAGACACGTAAAAAATATTTTTAATTCCTTATGAAAAAAATTATAACAACACTTTTACTTGCTGTTATCGCAATGCCGATGATAGCTTTAACAAATGACGAATACAAAGAATTCGCGAATCAAGTGAGACAAGAGGTGTGGAACAAAGAATTACCTCAATTCAACAACCGCAGCATACCTGATAAATATAAAAATGAATCAGCTGTGGTAATTGCATCATACGAGGAATTCTCTGTATCACAAAAAACCAAGTTCAATTTTTTATATTGCGAAAAAGCGACAAACAAACATAGAATACATCTAATACGTAGTCTCGTTAAGATAAACGACAAGGCATCATTAGACAAATTCTCAACATTCGAAATAAACACATATAACCGATCTTATAAATACGAAGTCGGATATGATGAACATACAACCGTTCTCGGCGTTAAGGTAATCAAACCAGACGGAACAGTAACAGAAATAAGTAATGATGAGTATCAGGATATTGAAGAAGGCAAAAAGGGAAGAATAAAAAGCACCAAACTGGCTGTTCCAAATTTGCAAATTGGCGATATCATAGACTATTTCACATACAGAGTAGACAAGATAAAGGATACAAACGTTGCCCCAATGATGTTTATATTCAATGGTAGCTACCCTATCATTGACTATCAACTTCAATGTAATATTGATAAATCTTTTTGTATACAATACCGTACAATGAATGGTGCTCCTGATTTCGAAGTAGGTAATGATGGTAAAAACATCACACTCTCAACCCATATTCAAAATTCAGACAAGACACTTCCTGACTATGCTTATAATCCTGTGACTCAGGCTCCATACATTAAATTATATATAACAGGAAAATCTGAATCTGAATACATACCACAAAGTGCTAAAAACAATGGATTAGAAGCAAATCCATCTGCCGAGTATATTCAACAAGACTCGTGGGCGTATTGGTCATACTCTAATAGCAAATGGATACTCAGTAAAAATGCATATGATCTTATAAATAAAGCAAAGACACTTGGAAGTGACGAAGAGAAAGCCGACTTCATATACAATTACTATGTAATGAATTCCAAGATCTTTAAGGTTCCTTACCTTAACTCATACGACTTTGCGTCATTGTTTGCATATATGTTAAAACGACTAAAGATACCTATTTCCCGCGCAATAACTACTAACATTTACGATGAGCCAATGGATGAACTCATCAACTATCGTGATGCCGTGCGTGTCATTATGCTTGAAAATGGTAAATGTTATTTCCCATTGAAATATGCAGTAAGTTCAGATGTAATACCTTCAATATATCAGGGACGCGATGCAATAAGATGCGATAGGATCAAACTTTTTCAGACAGGCCCATTCTTTCCTTTTCAGATTGCAGGCAGCGAGGCTTCTGACAATGTTGAAAGTGTAACAATTGATGCTACAATAGAAGACGGCATGCTTAATATATCACGTGAGAATTCACACACAGGTTGTACAAAAGAAGGCGTCATTGAAGATTTCACTACAGCCGAAGATATCTGTGAATCATGGGGTAAAGACTATGATTTGGAGAACTATACCCAACTATTAAAGAATAATTTACAACGGAAAACCGCAGAATCTACAGCACAAGAACGTGCAGAACTAGACAAGAAAAATGTCGAAGATAATTTCAAAGAGGAAATTACAGCATATCATAATCAAGCGCCTGTGAAGATTACACAGACAAAAGTAACTAGTTTCGGCAACAATAACACACCATTTACATACAATACAGACTATCAGATAGACGGTCTTGTTAAAAAAGCAGGACGTAATTTAGTCGTATCAATTGGACAGTTGTTTGGTCAACACGCACACATCGAAGGTAAGGAACGTAAGCGTGAAGATGACATAAACTACCAATATCCTCGTAAATACTTATATACTGTCAGTCTTAATATTCCTTCAGGCTATTCAATTACACCTGAAAGTATCAAAAAACTTAATAATTACATTGACAATGATGCATCACATTTCTCAACTTCTGCAGAAGTTAGCAACGGAAAACTGATTATCAAATTGCAAAAAGTATATAAGCACACATACGAGCCTGTTGCCAACTGGAACAAAATTCTCGACGTTTTAGACAAAGCTTATGAGTTCACAAGCCAACAGGTTATCCTTCAAAAGAACTGATAATCAACAATACTGTTATACATAGAAAAAGGCTTTGGCGCATTGCTAAAGCCTTTTTTATATCCGTCAAGCGATACATTCTTGAGAGATTATATAGCCTGCTCACTTTTTATACGGTTAAGGCGTTCATCAGACAAAACTATAGGAAAACAAAAACTTTTATATCAATTTTTGTTATAATGCTGTCCGACATAATCTTCATTTTTACCTATTACAAGAAGTATGAGAATCATAAGCAATGGTGTTGCTATTAAACTTAGAAATACCCAAATTACAACACTTCTATTTCGTTTTTGGGCCATTACAGCAACCAATATATACATGAATACACATATGCCGCTCATAACTAAAACTGCGACAAAGAGGATGATTATATTTATTTTGCTAATCTCATTAATGTTAATCTGTTCCTTTACATTGTTTTGATTATTGTCAGAATTAATATTATTCGCTTTTTCAATTGGATCATTCTTTACATTATAATCCTTTAATTGGAATTTAATCTTGAAAGCAGGCGAGCCACCTGGCATATTTTCAGATTTGAAATAATGATAATAACGACTATGTTCATATGCCGGAATATCAAGTTTTCTTGTCATTCCTGGTGCTATTGATATTTCTTTAGTAAAATCCTCATAATCAATTGGATTTCCAGACATATCAAGATATACTATTTGAAATACAACATAATGTATTTCTTCATTTGTGTTATTCTTTAGTGCAAGCGTACCTTTACTATCAAGCCAACTTTGTTCATAGGATACCATTGAAATATCATTTACTAAATCTTTAGTGGCAGCAAATGCTGAAATAACAATATACAAACTGATTATAAAAAATGTAATTCTTTTTGTTGACATATCTTTGAGTTTTTTATGGTTATTAGTATTAAGCCGGATTGATTTATATTCGAATTGAATTTCAAAAGAGAATCACAGCATTATCAGTTTATTACTGACAATCTGACAATTACAGTACAAACACTCTATCCCTTCACACTTGTGAATGTTGCAAATATAGTATATATTTTCTATAATATATTTAAATTGAGGGAAAATTTTATATTATAGCAAAATAAATATGATTATAGGAAACAATTGACTTATAATGTTACTCCTATATAAAAATAGGATTACACTATATTGTTAATAAACAGTCAATTATTTCTTATCCAATGATGTTTGTTTCTGTGGAGCAATGTAATCAATCCATTTTAGGAAGCGTTGACGCCATATTGGAACTTTAACATAATAAGGAACAACAGACTTGTCCATTTCTTTAATAAGTAGAATATCTTCTTCTGGTGTATGCCCCTCAATCAGAGAGCGTGTAAAGAAATCCGCCTGTACCTTATTCCAGCCCTTCTTATTTCCCCAATAATGACAGATATAAGGCTCTGAAGAGTGGATTTCGTGACAGATATGACGCATAGCCAAAGTGTAGCAGAATTGTTCGACATTAAAACTCCGAACACCATCATTCAGCATCTCATCACACAGACGTAAGGCAAGATCACACACATCCGTAGCCTTTGATAGAGGCATTGCTATAACGCCCGCATTCCACATCTCTGATGTTTCGTCGATCTTTATTCCTGCATATTGCTTGCCCTTCACATCACGCCATAATCGTGCAGAAGGTCCATGTGTAAGATATGGCATACCTTCATTTATATGCATATACGCAACACCCTTTGTGACTTCATCATATAATAAATCCCAATTACTGCAAGCGAATGTGTCACCATCCATATACATGATAGCCGAAGGAGGAAGTTGATTATTCATCAAATGCTGCACAACATATTGGATTACCTTTATCTTTATACGAAAAGAATAATCCATTTCGCCACGCCACATTTTAAATGTATCGGGAGTAACCTCAAGTGTCTCTACCAGACCTTCCAATCGTTTATATGCCTCTGGATGATCAGTGGCAATAATGATACGAGGCTTTCTTGTAGTATATGCTAAAAACGACAGAATAGAGAAATGGATCTGCATTTGATTGGCAACACTGCCTCCGTAATCAAGATATATGATGTACATAATAGATTGGATAATTTTGTTCGTGTTTAAAACTATTAATTACTTAATATACTGGTTGTAACCATTAGGACAATAGAATGGTATTTTACCCTCAATGACACCGCGCACCCTATTTGCACG
>JAGABW010000128.1 GCA_017614465.1 Bacteroidaceae bacterium
TGCTACAACTACGAAGTGGTCAGAGTTTCCACATCTGAAGAGTTCACTAACTTCATTTTCTTTTGCATTGTCAAACACCCATTTGATAGCATCACGTGTGTTAGGAATACCACCGATTGTGTGTTGGTTTGCAATGATGTCAGGTGAAGTTTGAAGAAGGTATCCTGATTTCTCAGCGTTTGCTTCAATCTTTTCAAGTGTGTTGTTCTTTGCCAAGAAAGAGCTGAACTTGTTGAAAACATTTGTATATGTCTTTTCTGAGAAGTTCAAAGGCTTGATGATTGATGCAACATTATATTTTGTTACAGGATTTCTCTTTTGAAGAACCTGAAGTATGACGTTCATTCCGTTTGTCATCTTTAATACCTTTGATTCTCCGTCGCTCATGCTGAAGAGAGTCTTAATGAACAACTCATTGTCTGGGTTTGATTCCATTGTCTGATATTGTACTGTAGAGAGCCAGATGCTATCAGATGGTTGGTTGAATTTCTTTGCAACTTCAGCAAATTTAGAACCGCCCTTAATTGCATTTAAGATACTGTCGGCAGTTTTTTGACTTGCTTCTGCATCTTGTACAGGAACAATAATTTGACGATATAAAACACTATCAGCTTCAGTCTGACGGTCTAATAGACGGAATGTGTAATATGTGCCTGAAAGTGGATCGTATTGTGGCTTAACTGTTTCGCCTACAGCAACGCTATCAAGAAGACTTGCAAGCATCATTGGATATGCATCTTTGCGCTTCAAGATATCAGTGAATTGTGATGCACTTGTTTGTTGACGACATACATTTCCTGCAGCAGTGTTGTTTTTAGCGTTTAAAAGCAGTTTATATGCTTCGTCCATGTTTTTCTCTGCTTCAAGTTTGTCGTTCTCGTCTGCAGTTACAACAACGTCGATATATTTGATGTCGCGTGATTCCAACAACTGATAATATTGTTCTTTATTTTTGTTGTAGTAGTCCTTGATTTCGTCATCGCTTACCTTAACTTTGCTGTCATCAATTGATGTAAATGGAATAGAAGCCAAGATTACGTCAGATTCATTTGTGCGTCCTTCGAAATTTCTTTTAGCTTCAATTGAGTTTGAAACCAATGATTTAGCAAGAAGTGTTTGGTATTTGCGTACTAATGCCTGGCTGCGAATTTGTTTTTGAGCAAACATATAGTACTTGTATGTTTTTGCGTATGCATCAGGAATTTGAGAACCAGATTCCTGAAGTTTCTTATATTCATTAAGGAAACCTTGAACCATAGCATAATCATATTGTCCAGTCTGCTGATTCACAAATAATGGAACTCGTAGCATATCGCTTGCTCCACTCTGTATGATTTCGCGGATTTCTTGATCGGTTACAGTAAGACCAAGTTCCTCGCATTCTTTTTCAATAAGCTGACTTTGAACATAAGTCTGCCATGCTTCGTCTTTGATTTGATTAAGTTGTTCTTCTCCTGATGGATTAGTACCGTTAACAATTTCGTAGTAACTTTGGAATTCATCAATAAGAGATTGATATTCCTGAATGGAGATAGATTTACCATTGATTTCTCCTACTTTTTGTTTTGATTCCTGTAGCCATCCTTCTCCTCCGCGGAACAAGTCTCCTGCTACGAATAGGAATAATGCAATAGCAATACATGCTACGAGCAGTACTCCATGTTTTCTAATTCTTCCTAATGCTGCCATAATATTTATTGTTATTTATTTTGTCGCTATTAATTGTAAAAATCGCACAAAGATAACATTTTTTTATTTAAAAACTAAATTATCTGGTGCATTTTTTTACACAATATGCAAAAATGTGTTTTTTCTTGCAGTTAGTAATCATATATAGATATTTTTATAGGTATTAAACAGGCGTGTTATAAGAGTGTTATTTCAGCGGCTTGACAATCATTTTCTCCACCTTGTTTTCCAGTTGTTTTGTGCTGTCATTTTGTTGCTCTAATCGCTCTGCATCTTGTGAAGTCGGCTGAGGTGAGTTCAAACCATTGTCGCCCAAAGGAAAGGCTCCTGATGACTGGTGTATCATATATTCTGTCATCTGTTCGTTAGAACGAAAATCATATCCTTCAAGATCTTGCTCAATACCATCAATAACCATATAGGCTGGGGAATAAATATAGTGTGTGCCCATGTCCCAGTATAGTAATGATGTCTTAAACGTCTCTCCTTTAATGTTTTTTACAACCACTCTTCCTCTTAGTTCCCACAACCTGATGCCTGTGTCATCGTAGTAATATGCTGTGTCGCAGTTTATAAAGGCATCAACATTAAATTGATCGTCATATTTTTCAATAAACAATCCTTTTTCAAATGCCCAGTATTTAGGTTTTTTTCTGTCATATATAAACCAGTCTTCACTAATTAATTTGTATCTTACAACTCCAGAATCGCTTATAACGGTACTTACACCTTGGCTTTTCAAAACAGGAAGACTATCTCGGTTTTCTATGACGGGTTTGTTTGAGTTGTCGTCCTCATTGCATGAAATAACAACAAAAGCAAGGGCGACAACAATTGTTATCGCCATTACTTTTATATGTTGAATGGATTTCATTCTTGTTATTTCGTATCTTAATTATATATATGATTTATATAATAAGTTAACGAAGACGAAGTGTAGTTGTTTCTCCTAATACACTAACAGTCTGACCGGCTTTGATTCCAGCAAAGAATGCTTCACTCTTTGGATAGAATCCATTTCTATATGAGCCCATTTGTCTGTTAGCCATGCTTGCACATGAAGGATCGACAGAAATTGCCTTTAAGCACTTGTCTGTAGCAAGACAGTAATAATAACTTCTTTGCAGATTGTCGCCAGATGCACTGCGAACTATACAGTTTGCAATCAAGAGATATGCTCTACCGTTTGATGGGTTGTAACGAAGTGCAGTGTTACAATATTGACGGCATCCACCGATGTTTCCTCTTGAATAAAGAATCTGTGCGATGCTAAATGCAATTTTACCCTTCTTTCTTCCATCAGACTCTAAGTCGATTGCTTCCTGAAGATATTTCATTGCACCACTTGTGTCGCCTGCCTTAAGTGCTTTAGCAGCCTTTCCAAGTGCAGCATCTGGAGTCTTGTTGAGTTCGTATGCGTAATCAGCAGCTTTATAGAACAAGTCTGATTTGTCGCATGAGAAGTTTCTCAAGATTCTAAGAATTCCATTGAGTGCAGTAAGGTCGTTCTTTGAACTCTCAACCTTAGAACCATAGATTCTTGATAATGCGTCGCAATCTGCAGCACCTGACTGAACGAATAGGTTATTACATTTGTCAAGTGTAGGTTGGTAGTTCTGAATGATTTTCTGTGCTTCAGGAGCTATCACAACTCTTTCTTCCCATTCAGTTGAATCTGCTGATTCAGGATTTGCTGGGATTGTTTGTGCAGGATAGTTCTTAGCCTCTTCAAGAAGTCTTTCGCAAATCTCATTACAAGTCATGTAGTCGTTGATAAAGTCTTCACGATACTGAATATTGTCTTTGTTTGCCAAGAATCTTGTGTAAGAACATTCGATGAAGTAATACAATACATATGCATCAACATTCTGTCCAAGAGACTCAATACCTGATTTGAATATTTTGTATGCTTCCTCGTTGTTGCGTTCTGGAGCGAAACAATAATATCCATATGCTTTACGACATAAGATATCGCCAATAGTGGTATATGTTTCTTTTGTAGAGAAAGAGTTGAGTGCATCAAGGTTCTTGATACGTGTTTCATGCATGTTCATAAGAGCATCGAAATACTCTTTCTTTTTTGCAGGATCTGTTTCTTTCATAAGTAAGTTCTCACAGATCACGGCACCATCATGATACAAACGTACTTGAGCCAATGGAGCACCTGCCAATACCTTTGTCCAATATTCATATGCCTCCTCGTAATTCTTAGATTTGAATGCGTCACGATAAACGGCAAAGTTGTTCAAATTCTCAATGCTGTCGTTTCCATGTCCGATTCGATCATAGAATGTTGTACCACTGTAATCTTGAGCGTTTACCATAAGTGATACTGCTGCGAGCATAATGCTCATGATTGTTTTACGTTTCATTGTGTTATTTTTTTAAGCGATTAATTACTTAGGTTAATTAAGATTCTCGTATGCCCGAATTGTTTTATTTATCCAATCGAGGCTTTTTATCCCATATGATTTTTATAATTGAGTTTAGTTTAATAATAATATGTTATAATATATTAAATTATTTTACTTTCCATTTATAGAACCATCTGTCGCTAACAGTTAGTCCAATATTAAGTCTGAGATAGTTTTCTTTTAATGTTTGTTTAGTTGGTTGGTTGGAATTATTACTCATGTATGGAATGTCTGTATGTGCCCATTGTACACCGATGTGTATTTTTGGTGATCTGTTCCACAAGTTGTCATTATGTATAGGCATGGTTATACCTGCAGATAATCCGTATTCAGTAGGTTTTGAATTAAGGTTACTATTTGGACTTGGGTTTGCATATAATCTTGAATAATATGCTCCGAACTTATACGTAGAACGCTTGAATAATTTCGCTCCACTATGAACTGCTGCAAGTGAACTTCCAACAGGGGAATATGAACCTCCGACTGCAACTCGCATCTTGTCGTTAAATGAGCCTGTTTTACTTGTGTATTCGTCTGATTGATCATTTTGGTATGGTAAACGGCATTTTGACCATTTTTCCAATTGGAAATCAGCACCTACCGACCACTTGTCACCATGATTGAATACAACACCCACAGTGTATGAATGTGGTAACTGGAATGCGTTTCTCAATGTGTCTCCTGAGATTGCTTCAATTGAGGATGTAGTATTGTTAAATGTTTCTGTGTATCGTTTAGCTGTATTATCTACATCATGTCCTAATCCATAAGTGAAACCTAATGTGATTTTGTCCTTTGCTGATAATGGTTGTATGTATTGTAAACCGAAATCGAGCATATATGTGCTTATATTAGCATTATATCCTCTGATTAAAGAAGAGAACGAAGCATCACTGAATGAGTTTGTCATTGTGTGGGTGTATTCGCCATACAAATATGATGCGTTAAAACCGAATGAGAGTTGTTTGATTGGTCTCCATCCTGTTCCCAAGAATACTTGGTGTAAACCACCATCACCAGTAAATGTATATGATGTAGTTACGTTATTTTCGTTTCCCGTAATGTTTTCTTGTGTAGTGGTAAATGAATATCCGATATTGGTGTAGGGTAGGATACCGAATGCAACACCGACGTTTTTAGCTGCTCTGAAATGTAATGCAGCATAGTCTATACTGCTGTTTCTTGCATTCTTCTGCAGTTTACCCATTTTATAATTACCATTTTGAAGTGTCAGTCCAAAATCGAACAATGCGGTCATTGAGTCAACAGCCGAATAAGATGCAGGGTTCTGGGCATTTATAATTTGTCCGTCTCTGTATCCTTGCGCAACTCCAGACATAGATTTGTTAAAACTGGTAGATCTGTCTGATTGGATTCCGAATCCATATCTGCTGTAAGGACTATTTATTCCGTTTTGTGCTGTTACATTATTTGTATATAATAACATGGCAGATAATAAGCCGAATGTTATTTTATATGATTTTCTTATATTCATTTTATCTTTATGATATTTTGTTTGTTGAATGTTAATATTTGGTTAAGTCCTTTTAAAACTAGATATTTGTCTGCAAATGTACGTTTTTTTATTTCTTCATCAAAATATATCTGGTCTCCACCTGTTAAAAATACTGAAAGATTAGGGAATTTTAATGAAAATTTACTAATATAACCCTGTATTTCATTGCGAATTCCGTCGAGAACTCCACATCTGATAGCAGTTTCTGTGTCAATTCCATATTCCGGACAAATACCTTCTTGTGAAATTAATGGAAGTTTGGCCGTGTGTTCATTTAGAGACATGAACCTAAGTTGTATTCCTGGGGAGATATTCCCTCCGAGATATTGTCCTTCGGAATTGACGATATCGATTGTTATGGCTGTCCCGATATCGATTATTAATGTTGCATTATGCGTTTGATTGTATGCCGCTATTGCTGCCGCTAATCTGTCGGCTCCTAATGTCATAGGTGTCTTATACAGATTTTCAATTGGTATCGGTGTTTCAGGTGTGAAAAGAATGGTGTTTGTGGCCGTTTCTTTTAGTTTCTTGATTGTATCGTCCGAAACATCACCTGTAATTGCAATAATACCATATTCTGGTTTGTATTTATTTGCAACATCTTGTATCTCATGAATATCTGCATGATTTTCAATTCGTCCATGACACAACATGACATTATTCTCATCGAATATGCCATATTTTATGGTTGTGTTTCCTATGTCGATTGTAATATTATTCATGAGTGTTAATTACTGATTTGATTATATTATATAAATGTATAAATCTGAATTGATTTGCCTCTGCTACTTTGGTGCGAACCGGTAACAGTATATCGCAATAAAGATGAACACAATATTTGGAATCCATGTGGCTATCATTGGAGGAACATTGGCGTTTATAGCAAATGTCGCTGATATGGTTTGGAACATGATGTAAGCAAAACTCAGAGCTAAACCAATGCCCAGAGATATACCCATTCCGTTTTTTCTCTTTTTTGCAGATAAGGATAAACCTATTGATGTTAGGATAAATGCAGCAAAAGAACTTGCACCTCTTTGCCAGTATTCCACTTCGAATTCTTTGATGTTGGCAAAGCCTCTTGCTTTTTGTCTGTCTATATATTCAGACAATTCAGGAGTTGTTAATGTCTCTTGTTGGCCTTTTGTTATAAGAAAGTCTTGAGGTTCCATCTTTATGATAGTATCAAGTCGGGTGCCTGTTGTTATGTTTTCTTTCATACCAAGCAGATCGCGTTCTTGATAGTTTTTAAGAATCCAATGATATGGTTCCTCAGACAAAGAATCATATTGTATTATGCTGGCTTGTATATAACTTACAATTTTTTTGTTTACAAATTTGTCTAATCTGAAATCGTAGCCAGTTTTTACAGGGTCTTCATATCTTCCAATGTAAGCAATAACACCCGTATCTACTTCTAATTGTACGTTACTTGTGTAGGTCGGTACATATTTACGTTTGTATGTATTCTCAAATTTCACCCTTTTGACATTGCCTTTTGGTATTATATATGCTCCCAGCGTATATGTAATAACACAGATGATTGCTGCTGCAATCATGTAAGGACGCATCAATCTCGGAAACGACATGCCAGTTGACATCATCGCTATGATTTCAGAGTTTTCTGCTAATTTTGTGGTAAAAAATATTACAGATATAAATACAAACAACTGTGAGAACAGGTTTGAGTAATATGGTATGAAGTTCAGATAATAATCGAATAAAATTGCAGACATAGGTGCATTTCTCGCAAGAAACTTATCTATGTGTTCATTGAAGTCAAATACAACCGCAATAGAGATTATTAATGCAATGGAGAAGAAATAAGTACCAAGAAATTTCAGAATAATGTATCTGTCCAAACGGTTTACAGGACTATGTTCTGCTATCCATTTGGTGTATTTATTCTCTTTTCTGGTTCTTTTAAATCTGAGTTTCATTTTGTTGATTATACTATTAAATTGCAATAATACAATAACAACATATTATGTATTTATAATCTCACAGATAATTCATCAATCATTTTAGATTTCCATATGCTGAAATCTCCGGCAAGGATGTGTTCGCGTGCTTCTTTTACCAATTGTAGATAAAAAGCGAGGTTGTGTATGCTTGCTATTTGCATTGCGAGCAATTCCTGTGCTTTGAATAAATGATGAAGATATGCTTTTGTGTATTGAGAGTCAACGTATGATGTTCCTTCAATATCAATAGGAGAGAAGTCCATTTCCCATTTTTTATTTTTCATGTTGATGGTGCCATGTTTTGTAAACAATAGGGCGTTTCTTCCGTTTCTGGTTGGCATCACACAATCAAACATGTCAACACCTCGTTCTATTGCTTCTAATAGATTTTGAGGTGTGCCCACTCCCATTAAATATCTTGGCTTGTCTTTTGGTAGAACCGCATTTACGACTTCTATCATTTCGTACATTATGTCGGTTGGCTCTCCAACAGCTAATCCTCCGATTGCATTGCCTTCAGCCTCTTTTGATGCCACATTCTCAGCGGCTTTAATTCTCAAATCCTTGTATGTGCATCCTTGTACGATAGGGAACAAAGACTGGTGATATCCGTATAAAGGTGTGGTTTCGTGAAAACGTTTCAGACATCTGTCGAGCCAGTCTTCTGTTATTGCCAATGATTTTTTTGCATATTGATAATCGCTTGTTCCAGGCGGACATTCATCAAATGCCATCATTATGTCGGCTCCGATTGTTCTTTCTATATCCATCACGCGTTCTGGGGAGAAGAAATGTTTGGAACCATCAATATGACTTCTAAATTCAACACCTTCGGGCTTTATTTTTCTAATACCAGATAATGAAAATACCTGAAAACCACCGCTGTCAGTTAACATCGGACGATTGAATCCGTTGAATTTATGAAGACCTCCGGCTTTATTGATTACTTCCAATCCTGGACGGAGGTATAAGTGGTATGTGTTGCCCAGTATAATTTGTGCCTTTATGTCGTCGAGTAATTCATGTAGATGAACACCTTTTACGCTTCCAAGCGTACCTACAGGCATGAATATCGGTGTCTGAATTTGTCCGTGGTCTGTTGTTATTGTTGCAGCACGAGCATTTGTCTTAGAATCAGTCTTGTCTAAACGGAATGTGAGCATTATCGATATTGTTGCGTAATCTTACATTATTTGTCGTTTTCTTTCTCTTTATTTTCATCGAATGTGAATTCGATAGAGTGGGGAACCTTCTCGTTCAATAAAGCGAAATTTAAAACTTCTTTCACATCATGTACATAATGGAATTCGACTCCTTTGACATATTTCTCCGGAATTTGTAGAATATCCTTTTCGTTTTCATGTGATAGCATGATGTCTGTGATTCCAGCTCGTTTTGCGGCAAGAATCTTTTCTTTAATACCTCCAACAGGGAGAACCTTACCTCGTAATGTTATCTCTCCAGTCATTGCTATGTTTTTTCTCACACGTCTTTGTGTAAGTGCTGATGCTATTGAAGTTGCAATTGTAATTCCGGCTGACGGACCGTCTTTAGGAACAGCACCTTCTGGTACATGAATGTGTATGTTATAGTTGTCAAATATTCGAGGATCTATGTTGAAATCGTCAGCATGAGCCTTTATATATTCCAATGCAAGGACTGCTGATTCCTTCATGACATCCCCCAGATTTCCTGTCAATGTGAGTTTTTGCTGTTTTCCTTTGCTTAAGCTTGTTTCAATAAACAGAATCTCACCACCGACACTTGTCCAAGCCAAACCAGTCACAACTCCCGCATAATCATTACCTTGGTATTTGTCGCGGTTGTATAATTCCGGACCAAGAATGCTTACAACGTCTTTTTTGTTTAAGTCGTGATCGGGTAATTTGCCATCTAACGCATATTGTAGAGTTAGTTTGCGTAAGAATTTGTTAATTTTCTTGTCGAGTTCACGAACTCCAGATTCACGAGTGTAATCTTCGATGATTTTTTCGATAGCAGGCTTGCTTATCTTGATTCCAGTATTCTGCATACCCAATTTCTCGAGTTGTGATGGAATTAAGTGGCGTTTGGCGATTTCTATTTTTTCTTCTGTCAGATAACCGCTAACCTCTATTAGTTCCATTCTGTCGAGAAGTGGAGGTGGAATAGTTCCGATATTATTTGCTGTTGCGATAAACATAACATTTGACAAGTCGTAATCGCAATCAAGATAATTATCGTGGAATGTTGTATTTTGTTCAGGGTCAAGTACTTCAAGAAGTGCAGATGATGGATCGCCATTGTGACTCATCTGACCTATTTTATCAATCTCGTCAAGTATAAATATTGGATTGCTTGTGCCTGCTTTTTGAATACTTTTTATTATTCTTCCAGGCATAGCTCCGATATATGTACGTCTATGACCTCTGATTTCAGATTCATCATGAAGACCTCCTAATGAAACCCTTACATATTTACGTTTCATGGCCTTGGCAATACTTTGTCCAAGACTTGTTTTTCCCACTCCAGGAGGGCCATAAAGACAAATTATCGGGCTCTTGAAGTCTCCTCTCATTTTTACAACTGCCAAGTGCTCGAGAATTCTCTCTTTAACTTTTTCCATGCCATAGTGGTCGTGGTTGAGTTGTTTTTCAGCCGCAGACAGGTTGATGTTATCTCGACTTTTCTCGTTCCATGGCAAGGCGAGCATTGTTTCAATATAATCCCTTTGATTCTGATAATCAGGTGTTGATGGCGACATTCTTTTGAGTTTTGTCAATTCTTTATTGAACAACTCTTTTATGTCGTCATTCCATTTCTTTGTTTGTGCTTGTTGGCTTATCTTATCAAAATCAGTTGTAATTGATTCTCCAAGTTCTTCTTGAATGTTTTTTATTTCTTGTTGAAGGAAGAATTCGCGTTGTTGTTTGCTTAATTCTTCATGGGTACGCATTTGGATATTCGCCTTAAGAGTGGCGAATTGATATTCTCGATTGAGTATTTCAAGTAAAGCTCTGGCTCTATCTGCTAAGTTGTTGGCTTCCAATAGTGTTATGCGTTCAACATTGTCTATTGGGAGGTTTGCGCAGATATAGTTGATTAATATGGTTTTATTTGGCAAGTGCTTTAGGTTGAAGAGAGATTCAAAACCGGATGTGTCACCCATTTTCAGATATTTTTCTGCTATATCGCGACATGCTTCAACCAAAGCATTGAATTCTTTGTCTTTAGACGAAGGAGTCTGTTCTGGTTGCTTTTGTACGTGTCCTACAATATAGTCGCCATTGTCATATCCATTGAGCAATGTGGCACGACAGAATCCTTGTAATAAAGCAGTACGGCTGCCATCAGGAAGTTCTAATATTTTGATAACCTTTCCAATGACACCAGTCTTATATATCTGAGAAGGGTCGGGTGTCTCTATGTTGTCGTCTATTTGACTAAATACACCAATGAAACCATCAATTTTAACAGCATCTTTTAATAATTTCAACGATGATTTACGTCCAATGTTTACAGGTAAAACTATTCCTGGGAATAGCA
>JAGABW010000129.1 GCA_017614465.1 Bacteroidaceae bacterium
ATTTACTGATATTTAACCAAATATTTGGGTAAAGAAATTAATTTTAAATCCAGAAAAAGGGGGTTACGAAAAAATATGATAATATTTTGTTACTTAAATAGTTTGTTGTATATTTGTAACTGAATAAACTGAAAAATGATAAATATAAGTTTGTGTCGTGTAGGTTGGGAAATCCACACGACATTTTTGTATTATACTCTTCTTGGCACTCTATAAAACATAAATAAGAAATGGTATGTCAATTGCTTTTGACACACCATTCTTTTGTTTTTATACAATCCATGTCATAGGATTGCTGTCATCAGAGATACTTCCATGTATGACCTTTCTTTTGTTTTCGGATTTCTTCTAAAGTACCTTGGGCAACAACCGTACCGCCTTCTTTTCCTCCTTCGGGTCCCATGTCGATTATATAATCGGCAAGACGGATGACATCGATATTATGCTCTATGACTATAACTGTATTGCCTTTTTGCACCAAACGATTAAGTACCGACATCAAGGCTTTGATATCTTCATAATGTAGTCCTGTGGTTGGCTCATCGAGAATATATACGGTGTTACCAGTATCTCGCTTACTTAATTCTGTGGCAAGTTTTACTCGTTGGCATTCACCTCCTGAAAGTGTGGTTGAGGGTTGACCTAATTTTATGTAGCCGAGACCTACGTCTTGAATTACCTTTATCTTATTGATTATCTGTGGTTGGTTCTCGAAGAACTCAACTGCATGGTTGATGGTCATATCGAGCACGTCGGCAATGGATTTACCTTTGAATCGTACTTCAAGTGTTTCGCGGTTATAACGTTTGCCATGACACACTTCACATGGTGCCAATACGTCGGGAAGGAAATTCATGGATATGGACTTATAGCCGTTTCCACTACATGCCTCACAACGTCCACCTTTCACATTGAAGGAGAATCGTCCTGGCTTATAACCTCGGATTTTGGCTTCGGGCATTTGAACAAACAAATCGCGGATATCGCTGAACACACCAGTGTAAGTGGCTGGATTGCTTCGTGGGGTGCGACCTATTGGCGATTGGTCAACTGTTACAACTTTATTTACATATTCAAGTCCTTCGACCGAACCGAACTGCAGCGGTTGTTTGAGTGAACTGTATATGTTCTGACTGAGAATCGGTTGAAGGGTTTCGTTTATGAGTGTGGATTTACCCGAACCGCTCACGCCTGTGACACATATGAGTTTCCCTAATGGGAATCGTACCGATACGTTCTTCAGGTTGTTTCCAGAACAGTTGTGAAGAACCAATTCGCGTCCTTCGTTTGCTTTCTTGCTTTTAGAAGCTGCCTCCTCGTTTGTGTCGGAAGCCTCCTCTGGCGTTGACTCACCACGGAGATATCTTGCCGTGAGTGTGTCGGTCTGCATTAGTTGCTGTGGAGTGCCTTGAAACACAACTTGTCCTCCCCTTCTCCCTGCAAACGGACCAATATCTATGATATAATCGGCATTGAGCATCATATCTTTATCGTGCTCAACCACTATGACGGTGTTGCCCTCGTCGCGCAGTCGTTTCAAAGAAGCGATAAGACGCTCGTTGTCACGCTGATGAAGTCCGATACTTGGTTCGTCTAATATATACAACACATTTACAAGATGTGCTCCGATCTGTGTGGCAAGACGTATGCGTTGACTTTCACCACCCGAGAGAGTCATGGAACTTCGGTTTAGCGACAAGTAACTCAATCCTACATCGAGAAGGAAAGAAAGTCGATTCTTTATTTCCTTGATTATCTCTGCTGCGATATGGTTTTGACGTTCCGACAAATGTTCTGGGAGTTTGTCGAACCATTCATAAAGTTCCTGAATATCCATTGACACGAGGTCGAATATATTCTTATCGACCAAACGATAATGGAGTGCCTCGCGATTGAGTCGTGCCCCCTTACATTCAGGACATGTGGTGACTGTATCGAACGACTCTACCCATCGTTGTACTTGTGCTGAACCGTCAGCTTCTTTCAGTTGATTCAGATATTTGTGTAATCCCTCATAATGAGTGTAGAAGTCGTTTGTCTGATGGATATATGATGCTTTAATTCTGATTCGTTCGGTTGTTCCACTGATAATCTCATTCACAGCCTCTTCGCTCATTTGGCTGATTGGTGTGTCGAGAGTATAGCCATGCATCTCTAACACTGCCTCGAGTTGCCAGAATATCATCATATTGCGATATTTTCCGAGCGGAACTACTGCACCTTCACGTATTGAGAGTGAGCGGTCGGGAATGAGTTTGTTTATATCTATAAGACTTATATATCCGAGCCCTTTACAGCGTGGACATGCACCTTGAGGTGAGTTGAAAGAAAAATTATGTGGGGCTGGATCGTGATAACTGATACCTGTTGTAGGACACATCAGTTTGCGTGAATAGAATTTGATGGTTTCGGCATCGGCATCGAGTATCATGACAAGTCCTTCACTCATCTGCATGGCTGTTGCCACACTCTTTGTCAGACGTTCAGCATCTTTCTCGTCAACCCTAAGACGGTCAACAACCACCTCGATGTCGTGGTTCTTATAGCGATCGACTTGCATGTCGGGAACAAGTTCTCTTAACTCACCGTCAACCCTTACACGCAAGAATCCCTTACGTCCGAGACTATCAAACAAATCGCGGTAATGTCCTTTACGATTACGAACTACGGGGGCTAAGACCATGATGCGGTGACCGAGGTAATCGTTGGTAATCAAACTGACAATCTTTTCCTGAGTGTATTTCACCATTGGTTCGCCAGTCTCATAACTATACGCATCGGCTGCACGAGCAAAAAGCAGACGCATATAATCGTATATCTCGGTTACCGTACCTACAGTACTGCGTGGGTTCTTATTTGTGGTTTTCTGCTCAATGCTTATCACTGGGCTCAGACCTGTAATCTTATCGACCTCAGGACGAGAAAGTCCACCAAGGAAGTTTCTCACATAAGCAGAATATGTTTCTATATAACGACGCTGACCTTCAGCAAAAATAGTGTCGAAGGCCAAACTGGATTTACCGCTACCACTTAATCCTGTGATAACAGTAAGACTGTTACGGGGAATAGTTACATCTATATTTTTGAGGTTATGAACCTTTGCTCCATAAACATTTATAGAAGACTCATTTTTCATATGTACGGAATCCTGTCAACACGTTGATTACTTTTTTAATATCATACTTCACACCATCGCTACCAACTGCTTGGATATTAAGAAAATAAGCACCATCTTTCACCACTTTTCCATTGTAATATCCATCCCAACCCTGGTCAACATTGCCAAGATTGAAGGTATGGAGTTTCTGTCCCCAACGATTGAAGATACCTCCCTCAAGTTTAACTATAGATTGGTATGTTATCTCAAAAATGTCGTTTATTTTGTCGTCATTAGGTGAGAAGCCATTAGGACATGACAGTTTGGATTCGCTTATTGAGATATGTATAGGTTGACTTTCGTAGTCGATGGTGTTGCCTTGATTATCTGTAAAAGTGACATACAACACAATGCCGTATGCTCCGTATTTATCCAATGTGTATTTGGAATTCTCTTCAAAGCGCGACAAGATAGGATTATCCACTCCCTCTTTTTCATCGTAAAGACGCCACTCCACTTTTGAAGAATAGCCTGAATTGTCTTTCAGATTTGCATTGAAAGTGATTTCGAGCGGAGCCTGACAGTTCTGAGATTCGCCCACACCAAGAGTTACCAGAGCATCGTCTGATGAATAAAAAGAAATTGTAGGTTCTGCTGTTTGTGCTTTAACAGCCTGTATAACAAACAAAAACAAGCAAAAACCTATGAAAAAATACTTTCTGTTCATATGTATCAATATATTATCTTGCAAAAATATATAAAATATTTCTATTGACAATAAAATTTAATAATGTTATTACATTTTTATAATATTTAAATAATTATCAATTGCCATGCAAAAAATTATTATTATATTTGCATTCTATAAAAATCACAAAAAAGTAATATTACATTTTCAAATCATACAATATTTTTACATTTATGAAAGACTTCATGGACAAAGACTTTCTGTTACAGACACAGACAGCACAAAAACTATATCATGAGCAGGCTGCAAAAATGCCTATCATCGACTATCATTGTCACCTCGACCCTAAAATGGTTGCTGAAGACCACAAATTCAAATCTATCACAGAACTTTGGCTGGGTGGCGACCACTACAAATGGAGAGCTTTACGTTCAAACGGAATTAGCGAAAAATATATAACCGGCAATGCTTCAGACTGGGAGAAGTTTGAGAAATGGGCTGAAACTGTTCCTTACACACTCCGCAACCCATTATATCACTGGACACACCTCGAACTCCAAACTGGATTCGGTATAAAGAAATTACTTAATCCAACTACCGCACGTGAGATTTTCGAGGAATGTAACGATAAAATCCAGAACGACCCTACATACACTGCCCGCGGATTCATGCGCAGATATAATGTAGAGGCTGTATGTACAACTGACGACCCTATCGACAGTCTGGAATGGCATAAAAAGACTAAAGAAAGCGGATTCGAAATTAAGATGCTGCCAGCATGGCGTCCCGACAAGGCAACAGCCGTTGACAACAGCAAGAACTTCATTTCTTATGTGGAACAACTTTCAAATGTCAGCGGAATAAATATCAGCAAGTTCTCCGATCTTGTTGATGCACTTCAAAAACGACATGATTTCTTCGCTGAGAACGACTGTAAACTGTCAGACCACGGAATGGACGAATTCTATGCTGAAGACTATACAGATGCTGAGATAAACAACATATTCAACAAAGTATATGGAGGAAAAGAACTTACACAAGAAGAAGTTCTGAAGTTCCGCTCTTGCATGTTTACTATATTCTCTGAGATGGACTATGAGTCAGGATGGGTTCAGCAATTCCATTACGGACCACAACGCAATAACAACTCAAAGATGTTCAAGGCTGTGGGTCCTGACACTGGTTTCGACTCAATCGGTCAATGTACAACTGCACGCTCAATGGCTAAGTTCCTCGACCGTCTGGCATCAAGAGACAAGTTGGCAAAAACAATCATCTATAACCTTGATCCTGCCGACAACGAGATGGTTGCAGCCATGATCGGTAACTTCCAAGACGACACATGCCCAGGAAAGATACAATGGGGTTCTGGATGGTGGTTCCTCGATCAGAAACGTGGTATTGAAAACCAACTGAACACATTGTCTGTATTAGGATTATTAAGTCGCTTTGTGGGAATGCTCACAGATTCACGTTCATTCCTATCATACCCACGTCATGAATACTTCAGACGCATCCTTTGTAATCTTATCGGAAACGATATTGAAAACGGAGAAATCCCTGTAGGCGAGATGAACCGTGTAGAACAAATGGTAAAAGATATCAGTTATTACAATGCTAAGAATTATTTCAATTTCTAAAATCAAGCATTACATAACCAAAAGTAACCCATTCTTGAGTTTTCAAGAATGGGATTTACACTTATGGGGTAATCGCTTAGTCGGGGGAATGGGGGCTGCCCTACTGCTTCAACTGACTGCAGTAATGAATAGCGGCAACAATTGCAACGGACTGATTCCTGCAGCAAATGCACAGACCAACGCATGCTATGTGGCAAATCTTCGCACCATACAGACAAAGGTAAATGGTGAATGGGGAAAGCCACCTGTATTGCTGTTGCAGAGCAATAACTACATGGAAATCAGTTTCGACGACCTGCAACATAATTATGTGAGATACACATATGCCATAACCCACTGCGATGCCACATGGGAACCTTCCGATCTGTATGAAGGCGATTATATGACCGGTATGAACAACGCATATAGGATTGACAACTACACTCAGTCCATGAATACCGAGATGATGTATAATCATTATACCCTAAGAATACCCAACAACGACGTGAAACTATTAGTGAGCGGAAACTACAAAGTGGACATCTACGAGGACGGCGACGACGACCCTGTTGCC
>JAGABW010000016.1 GCA_017614465.1 Bacteroidaceae bacterium
ACTTTATTTTTGAATTGATATTACTGTTTGACCATGATATTTATCGGCTGTGAGACTTACTACATAGTTACCGTTGCGAACACTCGGATAGATTGAGAATTTCTGTACACCTGTGTGTAGGGCTCCTGTATTGAAACTTTGTACAAAAACTCCCGATTGGGTATAGAAACTGACTTTTGATGTCTGTACATCCTCTGGCAGAGCAAACTTGACTTCCACCTGATTGCTATGTGCTATTGGATAAGCATATATGTCACAATAGTATGGGTCTGGGGTATTTCCTGACATGTTGTCGGCTCCTGTTTTAATAAGCGACATATACATAGGACGTTCCGGTTCACCTTGTAACAATGAATACAATCGCAGGTCGCCTGTAAGTGTATTACTGAAATAGGATATGGCAGCATCTTCAAACTCATACTTTATTTTCTCATCACCGAAATAGCGGTCGGTCTTTTCTATATAAGTGTCCTTAAATGTCAACATGCCGTCTTTTGACAATGTGGCACTGAATGGTATAGTATCTGAGTCCTGCATCCACGATCCGCTGTAGCCGTCGTCGCTCTTACCAACTGACAGCATCAAGTTCTGTTCCTTCAACACACGCTGGCCGCTCCAGTCGTAGGTTATTAACAGTCCATGGTATGTTCCGCTTAAATCGGCATGGTTGTTGATGAATGTCTCAACATACGGCATGGTTTCTGGAACTTCCTGATCGTCGGATTCCGTAAGAGTTACCACATGTGCATCGACTTCGGATTCGTCACGGAGTTGTTCTTCTATAGCTACCAATATATTGTAATTGGCTGCTTCGGCAAGATATTTTTCTGCAATGGTCTCGTCTTTCTCTACTCCATAGCCGTTGCGGTAGCATAAGCCGAGCATGTAAGTACATTCTGGGCATTCGCCTAATTCAAGGGCTTTGCGGAAACATGCCACTGCTGATTCATAGTCTTGCTCACAACCTAAGCCTTTATAATACATATAACCGAGGTCGTAGTTGCATATTAAGGATCCCAATTCGGCACCTTTCTTATAATAATCGAAAGCTTTGGAGAAGTCTTGACGTGATTTCTCTGCACCATACCATAGTTCGCCAAGATTATGATAGGCTTTGAGGCAACCGCCTGCACATGCTGATTCAAAATAGTTGACTGCGGCTACTGAATCGACATCTACCCCAATACCATTCAGGTATGCCATTCCCAACACATTTTGTGCTTGAGCCTTCAATGAATCATTTTCGATATTTTGCAAGGTCTCGATTGCCCATGATACAGGCTTACTGTCGGACTTGCCTTTTATTATATTTACGGCTTCGTCATAATCACCGTCATATGCTGATGCTGACACGGATATTGCCATAAGGAATACAGGCAGCATTCTTAGTAGTTTGTCTATTTTTACCATACAAGATTTTCATTTATTGTTCGTTCTTCTTTTTTCTTTTGTAATATTGCTTTCTGGTTTAAAGACTCTGCCATCCGAACTGACTGTGGCTGCTGTTTCCACAACTCACGGAGGTTGTTTTTCAGAATCTGCTCGTTATCTTCATACATGTCGTAGATATTCATCTCGCTGATGTAATAAGCGGCGGCTTTTTCCTTTTCGGATGTACTATCGATTTGCGAAATCATACCGGCCGATTGAAGTTTACGCATGAGTTCGTCGGTCTTATTTATAGCTGCTGTCAGATTCTTTGTGGTCAGCACGCTATTGAGTTGAGAGGAAGTAAGGTTCTTCTTCAAACAACCCATCACTTCTTTCTTGTAGTTGTAGAACGGATTCTTTCTCAATCTCTTAGCAACTTTAAGTCCTATACTCTCTATTGCCTTATACTGTGGAGTTGCTGTCTGCTTACGGACAAAAAGCATGTGCAAAGAGTGCTGTATGGCAGCACCTGCAAGTTTGTCGTTAAACGGAAGGAGACGCACATCGATTGAGTCTTGATAAAGACTATCAATAGACTGCTTCATGCCGACACGTTTCATGGCATCGTTCTCAATGAAGTCACAGATGTGTTTTCTGAATTCACGTTCCTGAAATAAATTAAGGAGATAGTTGCTGTGTTCATGCCACACACTATAGTCGAGTTTTAGTTGAGCAAAGGCATCATGTGCTGAGAAATGTGTGAGTAATGACAATTCTTGTTGATGTTGCCTCGCTACCGTCAGTTCTTCTTCTGAAAAGGGAAGAATCTGGGAATGCGCACTGGCTGCAGAGAGCAGCAATGCGAGAATCAAGAGTTTTCTCTTTTTCATCTGGTTTTCTTTTTTAATGTTTAACGTTAGGGTTAATTGTTTTTCGGTTGATATGTATTTAACCTGTCATCTGTAACAATGACTTTTTATGTTTACTTGTTTATTCTATCCTCTTCTTTCTTATATATTCCGCAACATACTCTTTTATGTATGTTACCTCTTCGGATTCTATCTTTACAGGCTTTGCTATTATTTCTTCGGCGATAGCCTGAAACGACATGGTGTCACCCGATTTCTCATATAGGTTCATCAATAGGTATTTGGTTGAAAAGTTGCCAGGAAGCATACATGAAAGGCGTTGCATCATTGAAATAGATTTGCTTATATTTCCTGATTTTTCGTAGTTTTCTGATTGGGATAGCATCAAAGTTGGTGATGATGTATATTTAAGTGCTTCGTCGCCATATTTGGTCGCTTTTTGGAACTTTCCTCTATCTGCATAATATTCACTGCAAAAAGTGTAATATGCCTCCGACGTGCCAATCATATCGCGCAATGAGTTCAACTGGGTTTCCGTGAGAATCTTACCTTTCACATATTGTTCCTTATAATTTTGCAATTGAAACTGAGCGACTGTCAGACGTGTCTCGACTATCAAAAGTAAGATTACTGTTATTGAGCATACAACAGATGCTGTAACTTGGCGTATTCTTGATATTGAAAACTTTGACACATGGGGCGTTCCGACTGACACTGCACACAAGAAAAGAAGCCACGGGGCATCTGTCATTATTATGAAATTTACTGCCGACATCACCACGTAGGCTATGCTAATTGATAGTGTGAAGATATCACGCCTACGAATAGTTTCGCATATCACAAGTATATAGAGCCCTACAAGGAAAAGTATGCCAATGATTCCTCCTTCTGCGCCCAACTCCAGATAATCGTTATAAGCAGTGATTACACTTGATGTTTGGTTGCTTTGTTTTCGCTCCGTCTCATGAGTGGCAAAGTATTCCGACACATAATTATTATAGGAGCGTTCAAACATGCCGTAACCCACTCCAACAGGATTGTCTGCAATCATTCCGACCGTCTGCTTCCATATAAAGATTCTGCCGTCGGCCGAACTCTGTTTCATCTTATACAGATGAATTGACAGCAAACCCACAAGAAGGCATGTTACGACCACACCAATAATTACCACAGGCTTTCTCATTGCTTTTATTCGTTCGTGATATTTCACTACAAGGGCTGTGGCTCCCATAAGAAACATGCCGATATAGGCTGTACGGCACCGTAACACAAATACATAAAAAAGAGACAGAGCCAGTATCATAAAACTTATAACGACATGCTCCTTTCGGAAGAGTTTTCTTATTAGGAATGCTGTTGCTCCAACAAGATAAATTGCTGTGACATTGGGATTCTCACTGCATCCTGTCAGTTTGAAATAAGGATTGGCTGAGTCTATGGTCCCAATATGCTGAAGTATCAGGAAGAGTATTTGGATGACTGCTATCAGGATTATTCCATCCTCAACATCCCTATTTCGGAGCAATCCTTCTGCTATCAGAGACGGAAGAAGTGCTGCAAACACAAGTAAGCTCATACTATTGAACCATACGTACTGCTCGGGCTGGGCTACCAACAAGCCGTGCAGAAGCATATATGCTGTCCACAACAGGAAGAAAACACCCTGACGAGTTATATGAAAAGGTGTTTTATTTATAATACATCCTGTAAGACCTGTAAGAAGCATCAGCAATCTGACAACACTACCAAGCAGGGATGTTGACAGAGACGGATATACAAACAAGCCTGTATCAATGCAACTCAACACACACGACAGATACCACAGAGACAACAGTACGTATCTAAGACTTACCACCATACTTGTTTTCCATTTTCGTAAGTAAAGATGCGTTCCTCTGTACCTCCGCTGGCATTATGAAGAAGAAGTAACACCCCCTTAGGGACATTATCAAAACTGAGGGCATCCTCATACTTTGCCACCTGCTCGCCCAACATGTGCCAGTGGCCGTCGTGCCAGCAATAAAGCTGGTATTTATCGCCTGCATTGATGGAATTGCCGTCACTGCGAGGATGGACACGGATCTTGGAAAGATGAGTAGGCAATTCCAGTTCGGCTGCAGACCATGCTCCGTCAGGAACAATACGGCTGTATGAGGTCAGGACATCACCGTCATATACCTGTTCGAAATTATGCCCTTCGGTACCGCTTTTACCACCATACACACTTTTAGGGCACATTAACTTGCCTGAATCATCAAACAGCTGGACTTCAGCTATATTTCCATGCGAATCCTTGGCTGAAATGAACTTGAAGTATTTATATTTTCCCTCATAATGCAACGGAAGCGTATAGTATCTGTTTTCTGGGACAGCATCAAGAGTTGCAACGATTACAGAGTCCTTAAAATCCCTGTCATTTGAAACCACAAACATACTATGCTGCAACTGGTTATTGTATTTATTTAGGATCTCGGACTCCTTGTACTTACGTGACACAAGGATACGTTCCTTATCGGAGCCATCTCCGGAAAGGAAGGTTACATTACCCTCGCGATCAAGGATGAAGGGAGAATTTGCCGAATGGTTCTTTCCTGAACTATCCATATAAAAAGGGAGATAGACGATATTGCGTCCGAGTTTCTCAAACACTGCCTGACCGTCATTTACCGACGAAAAGGCTACTGGAACCCATGTCTTATTGTCAAAAACTGCAAGATATGCCCAGCGTACTGGTTCCGAAGCGTCTGGCATGTCTATCGGAACGGTCACATCTGTGGTCTCTACATACTTGTCGGTTACGTCGATATAGTTATCGCTGCGGAACAGTGAAGGAACATAAGACTCATGGTCGCGACTGATCTCATACAGCCATGGCTGATGTGCATAGGTCTGACGGTAAACCTTGGGAAGGGTCAGGTCTGAACGCTCGTCAAACTGTGAACCTGGCGACTCGTTTACACCGAATGGAAGGGTATAGTCGTCATTTACAAACATAACGCTCCAAGAGTGTCCCATAGAGCGGTTGCCCCACTGGGGAACGAAGTCTATTGCAGACGGATAGCCAAAGGCACGAAGCTGGGCTACAATACGTGTGGAATAGGCGTCACAGTAAGCGATGCGCACACGCAGCAGTTTGTCCAGAGGAAACTCAGGAAGAGGTTTCGGAGAATAGAACACGGCTCCGTTAAAATTTATGTTCAAAAGTTTACATGCGGTGAAGGGGAAATAGTAATTGTATTGCTTACGGAAATAGCCGTCAAGTTCTTTGCCGTAGCGGGATATGTAGGTCTCACGCCAGGCACTCAGAGGTTCGTTACCGATCCTGTGAGGAAGGACATAGTTACAAAAGGTCTCGAAACTATAGCTGTGACAGTTCTTCTGCCACATGTCATATGCGGAATCGATATTTTTTATAAGGTATTCGGGGCTGACGGACAACAGATCATATATACTGTCACAATCATACGGATAGTCATGAATACCATGTATGGCCTTGACATATGCATTCATGTACACATCATTGACCTGTTCAGGTTCGGCTGAGAACACAGAATGGAGATAGTCGTAATACTCCTGAACATCTGGGCTCATAAGATAATGACAGCCAGTCATGTTCTCTATAAGGAAACAGGCTGCCTTATATTTCAGGCTGTCATCCTTATAATGGGAAAGCACTTGTTCCAGATTGGAACGGTTTGCAGACGATTGGGCCAATACCTCGGACAGGCGGGATTGGGAGGTTTCCTGACTTTTATTCTTGGGATGTGTCTTTGAGGATAACGGTAATACCAGACACCAACAGGCAATACCGAATAGTAGTTTTAAGTTCATTTCTATTGTTGTATTTTTGGTTTATTTATTGCCTAAAAAATTTTCATACCTGAAAAAAAGGACATAAAGACTACAGTAGGGAAAGGCACATTA
Organism: Bacteroidaceae bacterium; assembly: GCA_017614465.1. Lineage (GTDB taxonomy): Bacteria > Bacteroidota > Bacteroidia > Bacteroidales > Bacteroidaceae > Colivivens. The sequence continues at coordinate 6,165 of JAGABW010000016.1, forward strand.
TTCATTCATGGAAGTGCAACGGGTACAATCCATAAATTAGGGCCTTACTTCTACTATCACACATGAATGTGATGAATGGAAACAACAAAGTAACTTGATTGTTTGGGTGTCGATAGGTGTTTACTTACGCTTTTTCAACCTGGTAAAGGATGGGTAAGATAAGACAGACTATTGATTTGCTGTGTCGTTTCGCTAATGCCGGATTTATTCAGACATTGCGATTGCACTAAAAAAAGTGCAAATCGCATGCAAATTAAAAAAAAAAAACAGCTTTCCAAATTTTTTAACAAAAAAATGAAAAAAACTTTATTTTTTTATTTAAAAAAGCTGTTTTTGATTTATACATGGGGAAAAATGTGCAAATAATATTACTTTTTCATGAATGTAAAAAATATTTATCGGGGCAGGAAGTGAACACGAGTCATTGATCATAGCCGTATGATTTTCACTATTAATGCGCGTTGGGGACTTATCCTATCAGACGATACTCATGCCCAACAAACAAAAAAAGACTTCCGAATCATATCGGAAGTCTTATGTGTGTTAATATCTAAATTGACAATTAGAACTTGAAACCAAGTGTACCAATCACCTGACATCTGTTATTAGAAATCTCTGTTGGCTTCAAGTCAATGTGGTCAAAGGCATAGAAATCACCTTTCTGAGTTTGGTATTGACATGCAAGATCCACATAACCGCCCTTAAATCTGTATCCAAGACCAACGGTAAAACGATGAGTGTCTTTCCAGTTAGTAAAATCTGTTTCTGTAAGATTCTGATCAAAGATCAAAGAATTGTATGCATTGCTCTTAAATGGAGCTGAAACATAGTTATATCCTGCACGAATACTGATTGAAGGATCAGGTTTTGCTTCCATACCGATCTTGAACACACTTTGTCCTTTAAGATTACCCTTTATGAATGAGTTTTGTAGGGCATAATAACTATCATCGTAATAATCACATTCGTAGAATTTAGATGAACTCAAATCTTGATACTCATATTCTGCACCTATAGCAAAATAATTACCTTCAGTATAACCTAAGCTTACACCAAATTTCCATGGAGTGCGGAATGAATACTCACCTTTTGGAGCATAATACTGACGTTCACCGTCGCTATAATATAAGTAGTGTTGCTCATCTGTATTCATCATCACGATATCACAACCATGATAATCGTCCATTTTATACCATGTTGGTGTGTGTATTGTCAATCCGAAACGGAAAGGAGAATTATCAATCGGACGGCAGATAAATCCGAATTTAGCATCGTATCCATCCCCCTTACTATCATAATAATTACTTATGTAATAATCAGCAACTCCGTCGGCACCTGCTTCAAAATAATTGGATTCACGAGTGTAATTCATGTTGTACACTCCCATTGAAACACCGAAGAAATACTTATCCAACACATTAAATGACACGTTAAAATCAGTCTGAGATGTGCTTCCTCGTTGTGATTTATACATATCGGCGTATTGTGCCGGTGCGCCATAATATTGTGATGTTGCTTCATCATAATTACACAATGAGTTATATTCGTTAATGTCATTTTGGAGTTGAACCGCATTAAATGGCAAATCACCCCATGAATCGTATTGACCGCTGAGATTAGCCATATCAGCAATCTGTATGGTCTGAGACAAACCGTCAATATTACCAACCTCTGTGTATAAATTACTTAAGAAATTCTTCTTTTTATAATAATTCACACCAAAATTGATATATTTCAAATAACTATCATCTGTTGACATAGATATTACAACGCCGGCATTGTCGATAGATGCACGTGAACGATCATTGTCAAGTACGCCTTTGTCAGCGAACACACCACCTAATGTGATAGCAGCATCGCTCTTACGGAACGTAGCCGAACCTGCTGGATTGTTGCTGATTACAGAGATATCGCCGCCTAAAGCACTTAACGCACCACCCATTCCGACATATCGTGCTGTACCATTCAAATCACTTGACATAATATTATATGCGTCGTATGAATTCTGAGCCATTGTACCAACAGAAACAAATGCTGCTGATAAAAGTAAAAAAACTTTTTTCATATCTTCTAAAATTTTAGTTAACAACAATTTTATTATTTATCAAACTATAATTTATCAATGACGTCCAACACGACCGCCTCCAATGCTACCGCCACGTGAACCACCGCCGAAGCTACCGCCACCCATGCTGCCACCACTGAAGCCTGAAGATCTTGTGCTTGAACCACCAACAGAGCGAGAAGGTGAGCTGGTGCTGTTTGAACGGCTGCTATTACTTTCTGTACGTGTAGGAGCTGTGTTTGTACGACTCTCAGTGCGTACCGTTCTGTTATTGTTAAGATTTGAACCGGTTCGTGCTGGAGTGTTGCTGCTCACATTAGATTCAGTTCGTACTGGAGCGTTATTATTCACGTTAGTACCTGTACGTACTGGTCGGTTGTTATATACAGACTGACGAGTACTACTTGGACGATCGTAAGAATTCATTGAACGAGAACGGTTTTGATTGTTATCACCTACAGAAGCAGAAGGCCCCTGAGATGTACGTAACATATTATTATATCTCGTTCTGTTTGAATTAGCATATAATAATGAATTTGTACGAACACCGCCAACTTCTCCTGTTCGTGCTGGTCTATGAGCATCGTTCATAAATCTGTGAGAATGTACAGGAACGTTATTTGCGTGGTGACTATGAGACCATCCTGGTCCATGTCCCCATGTTCCCCAATGAGCAGGATGACTCCATCCCCATATTGGTCCATACCAATAATCCCATGGTCCGCTGGCATAGCCATATCCCCAACCATAATTCCAATAGAACGGATCATAGTATGAGGTATAGTAATAGTCGAATGCTCCATATCCATATACCAAATCCCAGTAATAAGGACTTGCTACATAGAATCCTAAGCGTGGAGAATGGAAACGTAGTATTCTGCGTGAGTATAAATAATCAAGTTCCGGATTATTTATGTCATATATACTATCGGGATTCTCAACGTAAGCAAGAGAATCACCCTCTCCTCCACTTATCTGCCAAGAGCCATCATCCGTTCTATAACGGCGATTGTACTCATCCTCGCTTCTGGTACTATTACCATATACAGCCAACACAGGAGGTTGGGCATTTATTGTGGTAATATCACCTGAACGATTTGATGACGCAGTATAAACTCCCGAATTAGCCTTCTTCGTTTGTGGAACGAAATAAAGGTCATCGTCTTGTGCATTCATTGACAAAACTGTTGTCAAAGCCAATGCAAATGTTAGGGTAAGTCTTCTGTTAATCATTGCGTTATATTTTTTTCTGAGAGAATTGGGTGTTTATTACATGTGGTATCATTTTTATTCCCCCTCATCTCCCAAGGGTTATTAATTCACGTTGCAAATATATATATAATTTATCAAACAAATTAGGGAAAATTCCTATTCAAGTATAGGATTTTCCCTAATTTATATATTTTTATATATAAAAAGCGGGGAGGAGATGTGATGAAACTCCGAGTGAATATGATTTGAGAGTCTATATATCTTTGTAATCCACCGACCCGAAGGTTACTCTCAGTTAAGAAAGCGTGGCCCGCCATTGATATATAAAACGTTCCCGGTATTTCGTTTTATTTGATGAGTATCCCAATCGATCCTGAATCCCCGCTGTAATTTCAGTTGTTTGTCCGATTGTTCTAATGCAAAGATATGCATTTTGTTTTATTTCACCAAAACTTTTTTACCATTAATTATAAAAATTTTGCCCTTAAATTGATTTTTATCAAGATTATCGGCCTTTTTTCCTGTTATATCATAGATATTTCGAGGTTGATTTGTCTTGAAAATAGGATTTGGCTCTATTGCATCGGGTTCACCACCGCAGAAGTTAAATGTTATACTTCCATCAATATTCTGGGTAATATCTGTGATTGGCTGCCCCATGGTAGTGCCATAATAAACTATTTGCTGTTCGTCCTTGAAGTGGATCACATTCATTGAACCCGGGTAAAGGTCGCCTGCCATTGATGCCAAATAGTCATCCAGTGATTCTGCCAGATACTGTGCTATAAAATCACCATCTGCAGGGATAAGAGTCAGGTGCTGATGGTTTTCATCTGAATTCACTTCATTTGTAATCCATACCTGTTCATCATAATCAACATGGGTTATCATCAAACCAGAGCGGTATCCCCAAGTTGGTGTTCCATAACCAATGTATTTATCCCATAATTCAGGCTGACGATTCTCAATTATATAATATTCATTAGGATGCACAGGATTTACGATCTTATATCCTCGTCCCAATGGGTGTGTCATCGGATAGATTGTGATTGTTGCGCCAACACCAGGAGTTAATGTGATCAAGTCTCTCCATCCCATAAATGAACGTTCATATGCGCTGTATCCACATGGATGATAACCATCCTTACAATAGCTGCCAGCATCCATCAAATCCCAGAAATCAAGACCAAATGCCTTATAATTTCGATCATAAAACTCTGGGAAGCCTAAAGCATGACTTAACTCATGGCACATCACCCCTATTCCATCGGCCTTACTTCCTAACAGTTCGTTACAACATCCATATGCGCCATATGTAACACCATTTATGGTTTCACTTGTTGTTCTTTCACTCGGCCAGATATCAGAAGCTACGCCAGAACTGTTTTCACCTTGTCCTGCATATATGAAATATGCCATATCGACTATTCCATCATTATTATTATCAAACTGAGACCATTGGATACCCATATCTTCAGTTTTGCTTATTGCCTCTTTGTATAATTCACCAAGATGTATATCCTTGTTCTTTTTAGAGGAATTCTGTCCGTAATACTGATAGTCATTACTTATTGTAACAGGACCGATGATCACAAATTCAGGAGAGAAGACACCATCACTCTGATCATAGAAATAATCATGTATAGACCCATAGCTTCCTGCACCTTTATATAATTGTCCGTCACGTGTTCCATTACAATATTTATCATAGAAATCAGCGATCTGATCACTTGCTGCTGCGGTGAATGACTTGTTTGGGAATTGCACCAATATGACAGGGATTTTTGGAGAGCCGCTTCCTGCAAGTGAAGCTGTTTCACGCTTACCGACTACCATTGATTTATCAAAAGTAGGAACGGACGCATATTTATATCCCTGAACATTTTGACGGTTGGTTGAAGAACCGACGCTGCCATATGTAGCAAACTTTGGTTTTACAGTAGCTTGCATTGATGCAGACACACATAAAGCTAAAAGAAGAAGTATTTTATGTTTCATAATCAGATCTATATAAGTAATTGTTAATAATTTACAAAGATAATCAGATTTTATTTATTATCCAAATTAATATCACAAAAACAATATTATCCTAAACGACAATAATATTTAATAACAGAGTAGCTGAAGAGAAAATTATTGTTATTCAGACTGCTCCAACCAGTTTTCAGCCAGTTTTATACTGTCGAGTTTTCCAACATCCAAAACACGAAGATCAGAACGGAAATCACCTTTTATTACAACTTTATCACAAATACTGAGATAGAAGTCGATAATTGAGAATTTGCCATTCCAGTCTTTCATATATTTTAAAAGAGACTGTGAAAAGACATGGATACCCGAAAAAGCATATTTCTTACAATCAGATACTTTCAGGTCGGGATATGGAGATTTGATTTCTCCCGTTTCGATATTTGTCCAACCAACTAAATGATCGGATTCATCAAACAACAGATATCTTTTTGTGTTGCGTTCACTGACAATCAGAGTTGCACCAACTTCTGAATCAGAAGCATGTGTGTTGTATAGCTCACCTAAATCGACATTACTCAATATATCGACATTATGAATCAGAATCGGTTTGTCATTGTCGAACAAAGGTGCTGCTTTCTTTAATCCGCCACCAGTCTCAAGCAACATATCACGCTCGTCACTGAATCGCACATCGACACCAAAAGAGTTATTGGCTGCCACATAATCAATTATCTGCTGACCGAAATGATGTATGTTTACAACTATAGTCTTCTCTTCGTCCGAAGATTTCTTTATTTTGTCGATAAGTATTCCTAATAGAGACTTGCCTTTTATTGGCACAAGTGCCTTAGGCATTGAGTCTGTCAATGGTTTAAGGCGAGTTCCCAATCCCGCTGCAAAAATAAGTATGTTCATTATTCTTCTTTGTTATGATACAAACATTCAATTTACAAAGTTAAATAATTTTTTCTTTTCGTACAATTATTTCATAGATTTATATAACACAATGTTAGTATTTAAGAATTATATGTTATTTTTAATATATTGTGTCAAATATTTTTTATATCTTTGCGGAGTTAAAAACTTAATTATTATGGAAGAAAATAAGCCTATATATCATCACGACGTGCTTGAATTTGTCACAGTTGCGGTACAGTATTGTGCTTTCCTTGAATCAATTGAAGGAAAAGACCGCGAAGAGGTTCTGGATATTTTAAGCAAGTTATTACCTTTGTTGTATTTAAAAGGAACTTTGTTGCCAAGATACGAGTTGCTTGAAGATGCAACCACAGAGGATCATGTGACAGAGGAGAACTACGACATAATCAGAAATAACATAGCCGTCATCATGGGCGACAAGGACGACTACCTTGATGTATTTGTTGAGGACATGAAATATAGCGAGGCCCCTATCTTAATGACTATAAGCGAGAATCTTGCAGACATCTATCAGGAATTAAAGAACTTTGCTTATGTTTACAAATTAGGCAATGAGGATGCTATGATGAATGCTTTGTCAATATGTAAAATGAATTTTGAGAGCGAATGGGGTATGAAATTAGCAAATGTGTTGCGCGCTATTCATGAGGTGAAGTATAATGAAGACGATTTTCGAGAAATTTGACAAAAACAAAATAAAAGAACTACCCAGAACTTTGTTTAACGGGAGGATTTTTACAATATCGACCATTAACGAAGCACAACGTGCTGTTGAGTATCTTTTGAAACAACCAATCTTAGGATTCGACACAGAAACACGTCCGTCGTTTAAACGTGGTGTCGTAAACAAAGTTGCTTTGTTACAGGTATCAAGCAAAGACACATGCTTTCTGTTTAGATTGAATCGATTGGGATTGCCCGATTGTTTGATACAACTACTGGAAGATCAGAAGATAACAAAAATCGGATTGTCGCTAAAGGATGATTTCAGATTACTGCAATTAAGAAAAGAGTTTCAGATTGGGACATTCATAGATTTACAAAAAGAAGCCAAAGAAATCGGTGTTGCCGACTGTAGTCTTCAAAAGTTATATGCAAACATACTCGGAGGTATGATATGCAAACGTCAGCAGTTAACCAATTGGGAAGCAGACATCTTGACTGATGCACAGAAGTTATATGCAGCAACCGACGCATGGGCATGTGTTATGATACATGAAGAGATACAACGACTTCTTCAAACAAAAGATTATGTGCTGATAAAATCTGCAGAAGAGACAAAACCAATAGAGAATAACGACTGATTTTCAAATATATAACAATTAGTATTTCAAGACACTATATAATAATAAGATGAAAAGAATATATCTCAAACGAGGAAAAGAAGAATCATTAAAACGATTTCATCCATGGATTTTTTCTGGCGCTATCGGACATAGCGACGATGACATAGAAGAAGGTGAAACTGTTGAGGTAATGACAAACGACAACAAATTTATTGCTATCGGACATTATCAAATAGGTTCAATCATGGTTCGCGTTCTGTCGTTTGAAAAAGAAGCCATCGATCAACAGTTTTACGAAAAACGTTTGGCTGTGGCTTTAGACATCAGACGTAAAATCGGTGTAGCAGGCAATAGCAACAACAGTACATATCGCTTGGTTCACGGAGAAGGCGACAATTTGCCAGGATTAGTCATTGATGTATATGGCAAAACGGTTGTAATGCAGGCTCACTCAGTAGGTATGCACACAGACCGTGAGATGATTGCTGCCGCATTAAAGAATGTAAGCAACGGCGAGTTCGAGAATATATACTATAAATCAGAAACCACCCTACCCTATAAAGCCGAGTTAGGACAGGAAAACGGATTCCTTCTTGGAGGCAGCAACGAGGACATAGCAATAGAAAACGGATTGAAATTCCACGTGGACTGGCTTCGTGGACAGAAAACCGGTTTCTTCGTAGATCAGCGCGACAACCGAAGTCTTTTGGAGCATTATAGTAAAGGACGTAGAGTGTTGAACATGTTCTGTTATACAGGAGGATTCTCCTTCTATGCAATGAGAGGTGGAGCAGAGATTGTACATAGTGTGGATTCTTCCCAGAAAGCCATTGATCTCACTAACGCAAATGTGGAACTGAATTTTCCTAACGACAAACGACATAAAGCATTTGCAGAAGACGCATTCAAGTTTCTTGAAAACATCAAATATGACGAAAAAGACACAAAGCCACATGGGCCTTACGATTTAATAATTCTTGACCCACCTGCCTTTGCAAAACACAAAGATGCACTACGTAATGCATTGAAAGGATATACCAAACTTAATCAGAAAGCATTTGAAAAGATATTACCAGGCGGAATTATTTTTACATTCAGCTGTTCACAAGTTGTGACAAAGGAGAATTTCCGTGCTGCTGTATTCACAGCTGCTGCACAAGCAAAAAGAAAAGTACGTATTCTTCATCAGTTACATCAACCAGCCGACCACCCTATCAATATCTATCATCCTGAAGGAGAATACCTAAAAGGATTAGTTCTATACGTTGAATAATCAATAAAATAAATCTTTTAACCCTTAATTATACAAAAATGAACAATAAAGTTAAACCTGCCGAAGGAAATCTCGGTATATTAGTGGTAGGACTTGGCGCTGTTACATCTACTTTCATGACAGGTGTATTAATGGCAAGAAAAGGACTTACAAAACCTGTTGGGTCAATGGTTGAATATGATAAGATTCGTGTTGGAAAAGGAGAAGATGCGAAATATCTGTCATATCGCGAAATAGCACCTATTGCAGAACTTAAGGATATTGTATTCGGTGCATGGGATGTATATCCAGCAAACGCATATCAGTCTGCAATTTATGCTGAAGTCCTTAAAGAAAAAGACATCGAGCCTGTAAGAGAAGAATTAGAAAAAATCGTTCCGATGAAGGCTGCATTCGACGTGAACTATGCAAAACGCCTTAACGGAGAAAATATAATGGAAGGAGCAACACGATGGGATATGGTGGAACAGCTCCGCAAAGATATTCGCGATTTCAAGGCAAAGAATAATTGTGAGCGAATTGTGGTTGCATGGGCTGCCTCTACTGAGATTTATGTTCCTTATTGCAAAGAAGTTCATGGCACGCTGGAATCCTTAGAAAAAGCGATGAAGGCTAACGACCGTCAACATATCGCACCTTCAATGTGTTACGCATACGCAGCATTATGCGAAGGAGCTCCATTCGTTATGGGCGCACCTAATACCACTGTTGACATTCCTGCCATGTGGGAATTAGCAGAGAAAACAGGTATGCCTATTGCTGGAAAAGACTTTAAAACAGGTCAGACACTTGTTAAGAGTGGTTTTGCACCTATAATCAGCACACGATGCTTAGGTCTGAACGGTTGGTTCTCTACAAACATATTAGGAAACAGAGACGGACTTGTATTAGATGAACCAGATAACTTCAGAACTAAAGAAGTATCAAAATTATCTACATTAGAATCTATTCTCGACTGTGACAAACAGCCAGACTTATACAACGATTATTATCATAAAGTACGCATAAACTACTATCCTCCACGCAACGACAATAAAGAAGGATGGGACAATATAGACATCTTTGGTTGGATGGGTTATCCTATGCAGATAAAGATTAATTTCCTTTGCCGAGATTCTATATTGGCTGCCCCATTGCTATTAGACCTTTGTCTGTTAAGTGATTTAGTTCTGCGTGCAGGCCGAAGTGGAATTCAGCGTTTCCTCAGCTTCTACCTGAAGAGCCCTATGTATGACTTCACAAAGGGCGAAATTCCGGTAAACCATCTTTTCCAACAATACACAATGCTAAAGAATGCATTAAGGGAAATGGGTGGCTACGAGGCTGACGAAGAAATCGACTAATAAAAAAGTATTACATAACATATACTCTGCCTGAAGAGATTTCAGGCAGAGTATTAATCATAGAAAAATTCTTTGATTATGAGAAAGATACACTTTAACTTTTCATTAAAGAACAACGATATATGGCGAGTATATATTCATATATTCACCATATTTGCGTTATTATTGGTATGCAGTTCATCATATGCTCAGGTAACAGGTATTGTTGTTGATGCCAGAACTAAACAACCAATCGAATTCGTTCATGTGTATTATCCACAAGAGAAAACAAGTGAGTTGTCGGATATGGATGGAAGATTCTCAATCAAAGAAAACACCGATTGGAACGAACTGACATTCTCGTCGGTTGGCTATATCACACAATCAGTAAAACTAAAAGCCGGCAAGAAGAAAAACTTGGTAGTCAGACTGATTCCTGCCACAAAAGTACTTAAAGACGTAACCATCACTGCCAAAAGAAGAAAATACAAAAAAGAAAATAATCCGGCTGTTCAACTAATGCAAAAAGTTATTGCACATAAAAAGAACAGCAACCTACACGAAAAAGACTTCTTTAAATACACAAAATATGAAAAGATGGTATTCTCTGCCGATGAGGTATCCGACAAAGTATTTGAAGAAGAAAAGATGAAACGTTTCTCGTTTTTAATGGATCATGTTGAAACAAGTCCTGAGACAGGCAAACTTGTATTGCCTCTGACCATTGACGAAACCATTTCTGAGCATATCTACAGAAAGAATCCGAAGAGCGAGAAAACCATAATCAACGCACAATCAAGTAAGGGTATATCACAACTTGTCAACACAGGAGAGATTCTTACCACTACCCTGAAAGACGTATTTACTGATATTGATATCTATCAGAATGAATGTCGATTACTTCAGTCTTTCTTTAGAAGTCCGATTGCAGATAACGCCATTTCTTTTTATCGTTATTATATCCAAGACACAACATACATCAATCAAGATAAAGTAATCGAGGTTAGTTTCATTCCTAACAACCAACAAGATTTCGGTTTTTCGGGAACAATGTATATCCTTGCCGACTCTACATATCAATTACGTAGGGTTGAATTCAGCATACCTAAACAAAGTGCAGTAAACTTTGTTGAAAACATGCTCATACAACAAGAGTTTGAATTATTACCTACTGGCGAACGAGTTGTTGTGACCAACGACATGCTTATAGAGATTGAAGTTGCCAGTTTCCTTCATAAGCTTCAGGTGAAACGTGTTATTCGCAACAAAGACTTCTCATTTGAGGAGATTCCTGATGACAGATTCAAGAAGATTAAAGGAAATATTATAACCAATACTGATGCTGGTACGAAAGACGAAAAGTATTGGAACCAACATCGTGACGTAGAACTTACTCAGAGTGAGAAAAATATAGGTTCATTCATCAAGAAAATCACCCAAGTAAAAGGATTCAAATATGCAATGTTTGCATTCCGTGCATTAGTAGAGAATTTTATTGAGACAGGTGATTCTACAGAAAATTATGTTGACCTCGGCCCTGTGAATACAGTTATTTCAGGAAACCATTATGATTCATGGCGTGTACGTCTGTCGGCATTAACCAATGCAAACTTAAACAAGCATTTATTTGCAAACGGATATATCGCTTATGGTTCTGCCACAAATAACATATACGGCCGTGCGCAACTGACATACTCATTCAACAAACCTTCATATCTGCCAAGAGAATTCCCTACTCATTGTATAAGTGTAAGCTATTGGAATGATATTGTCAGTCCTTTCGACAAATTTATACAAACAGATAAGGATAACCTCTTCACTGCACTGAAAACAAGTAAGGTCGATCAGTTTAACCACACTAAAGAGGTTAAGTTGTCATACATACATGAATATGTACAAGGAATAAAGATAAGCGCAGACTATACACATGCCAGAAACAAGGCTGTGGATGAATTATTCTACCAACCATTGAATGGAGAGGTTCTTCCTGTACAAGACAAATCACTTTGGTTAAAAGGAATAACTACGAGTGAATTCAAATTTGGTTTCTCATACGAACCAGGAGCTACATATTTCAATACAAAACAGAAAAGAAATCGTATGAATCGTGATGCTCCGATATATTCAATAAGTCACACAATCGGACTCAACAACTTTATTGGAGGCGATTACAACTACAATGTGACAGAAGTCGGTTTATTAAAACGATTCTGGATGCCAGGTTCATGGGGAAGTATGGATATTGACTTAAAAGCAGGTATTCAATGGAATAAAGTACCATTCCCATTGCTTATTCACCCAGCAGCCAATCAGTCATACGTATTACAGAAATCAACCTTCTCTCTCATAAACAATCTTGAGTTCTTGAATGACAAATATGTTTCATTTATGTATCAATGGGATATAAACGGTAAGATATTCAACCGAATTCCGTTATTCAAGCGTTTAAAATGGAGGGAACTTATCGGTGTTAATGTGTTATGGGGTTCACTAAGCAATAAGAACAACCCAGCCCACAGCAACTACACTGATGCAGATTTGTTCTATTTTCCAGGTCACTTCCGTAGTGACGGTACATATGAATGCAATACATCACTTATGAAGAAAGACCTTCCATATATCGAAGGACGATTTGCTATACACAACATCTTCAAATTCCTTCATATCGAATATGTCAGACGATTCACTTATTTGGACAATCCTGATATACATAAATGGGGATTAAGATGTAAACTTGAAATATCATTCTAAAAAAGTTATTGTATAATTATTAATAAGCATGATATTATGAATAATAAGCAATACTACACACATTCATCAAAGTTGGTATTTAAGAATAAAACTATGCACACGCATGCACGTAGGATAGTTTTCATCACAATATCCACCTTTATGTTATCATGTCTTAACATAAGCAGTGTCTATGCCCAGGATTATAACAGGAAAGAATTAATAAAATCCTTGAAAACCTCATTGAAGGCACAGAAATACAGTCAAGCTGACGAACTGCTGACAAAAGCGATGCAGCAGCATAAGGAAGCTGCAAACGATGCAGAACTGTGTAATATACATTTAAACACAGTGCACCATCTGGCAGAATCAGAGAATCGCAAATTATTCCTTAATAACAAACCAGACACCACACAATATTTTAAACAGATTTATCGTATTTACAATATAGGACTGTATTGTGATTCTATATGCAATAAGCCTGACAAGAAAGGAAAAATAAATACTAAATACACATCCAACATTCAAGATAAGTTACTTTTATATAGAAACAACCTTAAAAGTGCGGGTAAGTTCTATTATAAGAAACAGAAATATGATGACGCATTCAAATACATAGATATGTATCTAAAAACCAAAGACATTCCATTAATTACAGATACACATCATACTTCCTCACAAAACAAGCTGAACGACAGCGATTCGTTGGGCATGTACCAATTGGCTGTTTTCTCGGCATATGGGGCAAAAGATTATAAAAACGCAAAGAAATATATTAACAAAGCATTAGCCGATACTACCCATATGTCACTTCTATACCAAATAGGAAGTAAGACTTATGCTGAATTAGGAGATACCATACAAGCATTGGATTATCTGTATAAGGGTTGGAGAGAAGATCCACAAAAGGAATACTTTTATTTAACTCTCATACAATATTATAACAACCACAAACAATATAATGAAGCATTGAAGATTATCGACGAACAACTCGATACCGACTCTCTCAATATCCAGTTGTGGTATATAAAAGGGAAATGCCATCAATGTCTGGAGAAATACCAAGAGGCTGTGTGCTCGTATGAGCGTGCTATAAAAATCAATGCAGAGGATGCTCAATCATTGAGTAGTTTGGGGAACACATACATACTTATGGCGCGTCAGGTTTTCGAGAAGAATACAGCAAATGTAGGGACAAATGAATATAGAAAAGCCCGTTCACAACAAAATAAATTATATAACTGTGCAAAGACATATCTTGAGAAAGCACGGGCTATTGTTCCCGATACTCCATCCTTATGGTTAACAGATTTAAGTGAAGTATATTACAAGTTGAATAAGGGAAAAGAGTTGAAAGAACTCGAAAGGATTAAGAAGAAGATGTAAAAGAACAAAAAGTGCCGACTAATCAAAATCTGAATTAGTCGGCATTTTTTATTATTTATACTTCAATAATGATTGTCATATTGTTTTCCAAGTGTCTTTATTGAACTGTTGTATTTGATTTCTTCATGACATTGGCATTCTTCAAATCAATATTCTTTTGGGCACTTGTGTATTTAGGTCCATCAACAAATTTAATCTTGACAGTTGCGGGCTTGAGATTAGGAGAAGTAGCACGCACTACAGTCTTTCCTGCGAAATAAGAGCGTATTGTTATTGCAGCCTTACCGTCAAGAATACGTATGTCACTGTCAGCAGAAAAATCCACACAACGTCCTGTTGGGAATTGTCCTGGTCCTGATACTATCTGCAGATGTACATTCGGTGTGTTAGATAATTCCCTACCCTTTGAGTCTAATACTTTGATTAATAACATCACATCGTCTGTTCCGTCAGCTTTAACAGCATTACAACGTGAAGCTTCGATAGATAAGGAAGCCGGTTCACCTTCACTTGCCCACACAGGAGGAGGTGTGTTGGTATATTCATTACGATACCAATACCATGAACGTTTAGGTATTCTGAAATAGTCAACAATACCGGTTTTTGATTTTTCATCTTCATGTGTAGTTCCATAATCAAAAGCAGACCATAGAACCTGACCACATCCTAACTGCTGATTTCTCAATGCTGCGTCCTCTGTAAGCTTTCCCCACACCTGTTCATATTCACCTGGACGATTGGCTATTGTATAACCATACTCAGAAATGACACGTGGTTTTGCTATTTTCTGAGAGTCGGCAAGAATAATACCGTCTTCGCTATATGCAGAAACATCTCCTATATGAGATATGGTATAACGTCCGATATGTGCTTGGCTTCCTCCAATTGCTGCGACACGAGTAGGATCGGCTTTATGAGCCTGATTTACCAATGTCCTTAAAAAAGATGTCAGAGGTAAAGATAACTGAGGTATAGAATGAGACAGGTCGCTACACATAGACCATGCAAACACAGACGGATGATTCTTATGAATATTAATCATTTCAATAAGTTGTCTGAGTGCACTACGTTCGAAAGTATTACGTTGTTCCATTAATAACGGATAAGGATTGGCAGACCATGTTTCTTCTTTAAGCTGTCCTTCAACTCCATACATACTTAATTCAGACCAGAATAATATTCCTTGTTTATCACACTCCTCTACAAAACTTGGAGAGAATGGATAATGTGCACCTCGGATCATGTCAAATCCTGCTTCTTTTATCATTCTGACATCTCGACGGGCAGCCTCATCCGTAATGGCATTGCCCCAACCTGCTTGGTCCTGGTGAACATTTACACCTTTAAAATAAAGATGTTCACCATTAATAAAGAAACCCTTGTCTGCTGTCCATTCAAACCATCTGAAACCAAATGTATCAGATTCCTCATCTATTAATTTATCGCCATCATACAAACGACATACGGCTTTGTAGATATAAGGATGAGACGGAGACCAAAGATTGGGATTATTCACAGTTGCAGAAGCATTTATGGAGGCGTCTCTCACTAAAATTGTATTATGTTTATCATTGTTTCTATTTAATTGGTTGCTTTTCATTGTAGCAACCGATTTACCTTCAGCATCATACAAATCAACAATAATACTTAGATTAGGTTTGTATCGCAGGTGTTTAGGCATATTGATATCACAATTTATGTTTACATCAGCCGCATCACCATTCGATTCCTTCAGTCCAGAAGTAGTAATTGTAAGTCCACACCAATCAATATGTACAGGATTCTTCTTTACAAGTCGCACATTACGATATATTCCACCATCTATCACATATGCATTTGCACGAGGAAAGACTATTGGACTCCATTTATTGTTTACTCTAACAGATATGACATTGTCACCGACATTCAAGGATTTTGATAAATCAACACGGAATCCGGTATAGCCACCATTATGAATAGCAGCCATTTTGCCATTCACATAGATCTCAGCGACACAGAAGATTCCATCAAAATCAAGATAAAGTGATTTGGTGTCTTTATCGGCTTGATTCACGAACAGATGTTTTCTATACCATCCATATCCAGTATACAAATCATCAGATTTGAAATATGGAATATTAAACGAATGAGGTAAACCTACTTCTTCCCATTCGGAGTCATTATAATCATACAACTTTGCATCAGGAATATCTCCACGATAGAATTTCCAACCGTTATTCCATAATTCAGTAGTTGCACATAAATTCATGTTGAATATGAATAGTAGAACAAAAAACAATATTGTCTTAAGTATTTTCATTTTCAGTCTGCATTTATTATTAAAAACTTGTATTAACCTATATTAATCAAAATAAGGTCGATTATATTCCATAAGTTGATATGATGTTATAACATACATCTATTTTAAGAATATGGATGTATCAATACTCAATAATGATACATCCATTTATGAGAGAATAAGACCACGCAGGAATCAGAGACTTAGTTTAATCTTCTGATTCTTTGTTGTCTCGTAATTATAATCCTTTCCGTTATATCTGATTGTTAAAGGATTTCCAAGGGTTGAAAGAACAGTTGCCTCAACCTTTGAACCCTTCCATTTAATGTCAACCACGAAACCGCCACGTGCACGAAGTCCTGAAACCGAACCTTCCTTCCAGCGTTCAGGTAATGCTGGCAAGATATGTACAGCACCATTATGGCTTTGTAATAACATTTCTGCTATACCGGCACATGCTCCAAAATTACCGTCAATCTGGAATGGTGGATGTGCATCGAACATATTAGGGAATGTACGTCCGTCAGGATATGCACGCATTGATTTACCGTCTTCGTTTGGAAGAAGTCGTAACATATTGCGTAGGATTGTATATGCATGGTCACCGTCAAGCATACGAGCCCAGAAATTGATTTTCCATCCGAGACTCCATCCTGTAGCCTGATCGCCACGTTGTTGTAATGTTACTCTGGCGGCATTGAAGAGCTCTGGAGTAGATGGAGTTATCTGATTTGAAGGATAAAGACCATATAAGTGTGATATATGTCTGTGTTCATCTTTTGGATC
Source organism: Bacteroidaceae bacterium (assembly GCA_017614465.1). GTDB lineage: Bacteria > Bacteroidota > Bacteroidia > Bacteroidales > Bacteroidaceae > Colivivens. The sequence continues at coordinate 23,413 of JAGABW010000016.1, forward strand.
ATCACCATCTTCCAACCATTCTTGCAACTGACCATATTTACCAACTTGCATTGGAGGGAGTTTGCTGATAGCATCACGTAATGTAGCCTGATAATCAGAATCGATACCAAGAATTTCAGCAGCGTGAAGAGTATTGCTTAAGGCGTCCTTCACAATCTGGTTATCCATAGTACAACCAGCGCATAAATTAGAGCGTTTTCCCATTGGTCCGTGTTCTGGACTTACAGATGGAACCATTACAAGCCAGTTATATTTAGGATGAACCTGAAGATAATCGAGTAGGAAGTCTGTAGAACCCTTAAGCACAGGATACCACTGACGCAAGAATTCTTTATCGCCACCAAACTGATAATGTTCCCATATGTGAGTTGTCAGCCATGCTCCACCACATGGATACATTCCCCATGCAGCGCCATCGATAGGACCAGCTATACGCCATATGTCAGTGTTGTGGTGAGCTACCCAACCTCTACATCCATACATTTGCTGTGCTGTAATCTTTCCTGTCTCACTCAGGTCCTTAATCATAGAGAAGAACGGTTCTGCATTCTCAGCAAGATTACATACCTCAGCAGGCCAGTAATTCATTTCGGCATTGATGTTGATTGTATATTTACTATCCCATGGTGCAAATGCCTTGTCATTCCATACTCCTTGCAAGTTAGCAGGTTGTCCACCTGGCTGTGAAGAAGAAATAAGCAGATAACGTCCATAGTTAAACAGAAGAGTTACCATACCTAAATCATGACTTTCATAGAATGCGTCAAGACGCTTATCTGTTGGCAATTGTGAGTTTGTATCAGATACCAGATTCAATTTTACACGATTGTACTGACTTTGGTATGCTGCGATATGACGTTTTTTAAGTTCCTTATAAGAATACTTCTTTGCTGCATCAAGGAAAGCGTTGTTTTTAGCAACTGGATTACCACTGATATCGTGATAGTTCACAAAGTTTGTTGCAGCAGATATAAGCACTGTTGTACCACCGTTTTCATGACGGACAAATGTTTTCACCTCTGCATGAAGTTTACCTTCGATACCTTCCTGACTATCTCCCTGAACAGTATAAACTGTGTCGTTGAAGTTCTCATTTGTATTGAAATGTACAACGATGATTTTTTCTGAAAGTGAAGCAAATACTTCACGTTCATATTTTTTATTGCCTACTTTAAACACAGTAGATGCAATTGCTGTATTCAAGTCCAGTTTTCTTTTATAATCAGAATACTTAGCGTTGCCGACACCAGAGATATTATAATGAAGATTTCCCAAAGTGAGGAATCGCATACCATGAGGTCCTTTGATAAATTCTTTGTTTACAATGGCTTCTGCTTCAGTTTCCTTACCATCATATATAAGTTGACGAACCTCATTCAGATATTGCTTTGAAGTATTACTGTTGTTATTGTGAGGGCTACCGCTCCAGAAAGTCTCTTCATTGATTTGAATTGTTTCAGAACCGGCTCCACCGTAGATCATTGCTCCCATGCGACTATTACCGATTGGTAAAGCTTCCAACCAGTGTGATGCAGGTTTATCATACCATAAACAATCCTGTGCATTGACTGTTTGGGAATTTAGGTAAAAAACTAATAAGAAGAATAGGCACCATCGCAATTTGTGTAGTAGATTTGATTTATTCATAATTGAGTTATTATTTATGGTTAGTATGAAGATAGAAACTATACAAAAATAAGTGTCTTATTATGTATAGTCTCTATCATCAGTTTATTTAATATTTTAAAGTTACAATTATATAAGCGGCATTCCGAAATCAGCACATTCCTTGCGCATAGACTCAGGCCAAATACTTGCCTGAATTTCTCCAATATGAGCCTTATGGAGAAGAACCATACAAAGACGGCTTTGTCCAATTCCTCCTCCGACACTTAATGGGAGTTCACCTTTAATAAGTTTTCTGTGGAAGAATAAATCAATTCGTTCTTGTTTTCCTGTGAGTTCCAACTGTCTCAAAAGTGATTCTTTATTTACACGAATACCCATTGAACTCAATTCAACTGAGCGTCCGAGAGTTGGATACCAGATCATGATATCACCATTTAAACCTTTGAATCCATCTTCATTTTCAGTGGTCCAATCATCATAGTCTGGAGCTCTCAAGTCATGAGGTTCACCATTTGACAACTTACCTCCGATGCCCATAATGAAGACAGCACCATACTTGCGGCAGATTTCATCTTCACGTTCTTTTGGAGAAAGATTTGGATATAGTTTTAACAACTCCTCAGAGTGAATAAAATGGATTTTCTCAGGCAAGAATGATTCAATTTGAGGGAAATGTTCAGACACAAGATATTCTGTACGTCTGATTGCGTTATATATATCAGTTACTATACTTTTCAAGAAAGTCAGGTTTCTGTCCTCAGCAGTGATTGTGCGTTCCCAGTCCCACTGATCCACATAAAGAGAATGGAGATTATCAAGCTCTTCATCACCACGTACAGCATTCATATCTGTATAAAGTCCGTATCCTGGTTTTATGTTGTACTCACCTAACATCATACGTTTCCATTTAGCCAAAGAATGTACTACTTCAGCCACCTGATCACCCATATCTTTTATTGGAAAAGAGACAGGACGTTCCACACCATTAAGGTCGTCATTAAGTCCCAAACCTTTCAATACAAAAAGTGGAGCTGTAACACGTCTTAATCTAAGCGCGGTAGAAAGGTTAGATTGGAAGAAATCTTTGATAAGTTTAATTCCTTGCTCGATTTCCAAAGGAGTAATCAATTGTTGATATCCTTCAGGTTTAATTAATTTGCTCATAATCGTTAGTTCTCTTATGCCTTAACAGTAATTTGTGTCGGCTGTTTATATTCGGTTTGCTATAAATTGTTTCTTATATCTTTTTAACAGGCTCACATGTCAGTCCAACTCCCAACTTTTTGAATATCTTATTATCAACCTCACTCAACATCACAGTTGTATGAACTTGACAACCTTGAAGTTGTGGTAAGCATGACAAAGCCTTATTACAATTTTCATCCATAAGACTCAACATAGAAAGAGCAACAAGTACTTCATCGGTATGTAATCGAGGATTACCGCCGTGAAGATATGACACCTTTGTTTTTTGTATTGGCTCAATCATGTGTTGAGGTATCAGTTTAACATCGTGATCTATTCCTGCAAGATGTTTGATTGCATTAAGTATAAGTGCGGCACTCGGACCAAGCAACGGACTTGTCTTTGCAGTTATTATTGTACCGTCTTGCAATTCAATTGCAGCAGCTGGTACACCTTCCTTAGCTGCTTTCTCTTTGGCTGCAGCTACAGGTTTACGATCGTCAACTGAGATCTTTGCCTGTTTCATCAATAATGCGATCTTTGTCACTTCGCTTTCATCGGATTTACCAACAGCAAGATTACAAAGAGCAGTATAATAGCGTCGTATGATTTCGGCCTTGGATGCCTCACAACATACGTCGTCATCAGATATACAATATCCAGCCATATTTACTCCCATATCAGTAGGTGATTTATATGGGTTCACACCATAAATACCTTCAAATATAGCATTGAGTACTGGGAATATTTCGATATCACGATTATAATTGATTGCAGTTTTACCATAAGCCTCAAGATGGAATGGGTCAATCATATTTACATCATTGAGGTCGGCTGTTGCTGCTTCATATGCCACGTTGACTGGATGTTTCAAAGAAAGATTCCATATAGGGAATGTTTCAAATTTTGCATATCCGGCTTTGATTCCTCGTTTGTTTTCCTGGTATAACTGACTGAGACAAACAGCCATTTTGCCACTACCAGGACCAGGAGCAGTAATTACGACAAGCGGACGAGTAGTTTCCACATAATCATTCTTACCAAAGCCCTCATCGGAATCAATTAAATCCACATTAGTTGGATATCCTTCTATGATATGATGATAATAAACTTTTATGCCAAGACGTTCCAGACGCGATCTGTATGCAACGGCACTTGCCTGTCCGTTAAAATGAGTAATAACGACAGAACTAACCATCAGACCACGATTCATAAATTCATCACGCAGACGTAACACATCATTATCGTAAGTAATATCCAAATCACCGCGTACCTTATTTTTCTCTATATCAAACGCACTAATTACAATTACAATCTCTGCATCATCACGTAACTGCATGAGCATTTTCAGTTTTATATCAGGCTGAAAACCTGGCAGAACTCTACTTGCATGATAATCATCAAAGAGTTTTCCTCCGAACTCCAGATATAGTTTATCACCGAACTGAGCTATGCGTTCTTTTATATGCTCTGGTTGTATTTTTAGATATTTCTCGTTATCAAATCCTCTTTTCATATTTCTTCTCTAAAATACTTTGTCTTTATCTTAATACACAAAACTTATTTATTCTGCAAATTTAGTGATAAAAAATGAAGTTATCACCACGTTTTCAAGAAAAAAGTTTTATATTTTTTAATTTATCTATAAATATGTAAGATATGTATTGTATAAATATACAATTATGTCATTAAATCGTGAACTAAAGAATCTTTTTATTATTCTTAGAAACTATTATTCCTTATTATTTATTTGGAGTAAATCGGATATTTGAGATATAATTTGAGCCGTGGTCATATTATCAACATCTATCCAATTGATTTCATCATCATGAGCATACCAAGTCATTTGTTTCTTTGCATACACTCTCGTATTTTTCTTTATTCTCTCAACCGCCATCTTTAATTCCCATTGACCATCTATCACATTAAATAACTCCTTATATCCCACGGTGTTAAGAGAATTAAGATTACGTTTTGGAAACAATCGTTTTGCTTCATCCATGAATCCTTCATTCATCATTATATCAACTCGTTTGTTTATTCTGTCGAATAAATTTGAGCGTTGGCGTCGCAATCCGATCTTCACAATATTAAATGGACGTTCTTTTATTGTTTTAGTCCTGAATGATGTATATGTCTTTCCTGTTTGATAACATATTTCAAGGGCATGCACTACCCTTTTATAATTTTTGGTATCAACAATCTTATAATATTCGGGATCAAGCAAACGTAATTCCTCACAAAGTGTTTCAAGGCCATCGTTCTCATATTTCAATCGTAACATTTCGCGAGTTTCGTCTGAAACTGTTGGGATATCGTCAATACCTTTACAAACAGCATCTGTGTACATCATTGATCCACCTACCATAATTGCATAATCATGTGTCTTAAACTGTTTATCAAGCAGTTGCAACACATCGGATTCATATTGAGCAGCACTGTAATACTGGTCAAGTTCAAGCATGTCAATAAAATGATGCTTTACTTCAGCCAACTCTTGAGGCGATGGTTTGGCTGTACCGATATTTATTTCCTTATAAATCTGTCGAGAATCAGCAGATATAATATCACAACATAAAAGCTTAGCAAGTTGAATGCTAAGCTCTGTTTTTCCTACGGCAGTAGGTCCTATGACCACCACTAAGGTTTTATCTTTACCTGTTTCTTTATCCAAAAGATATGTCGTTTTAGATTATATCAAAACAAGATTACTCACCAAAAGGATTAGAATCGCTTATATCAAGTCCTTCCAAGTCTTCGTCCTCTTCAGAGATACCTTCACCGTACAAATCCTCATCAATATCCATTGAAGAATCTGATGATATAGGATTTTTGGCAAAGAGTTCATCGAAATCGATAGTTTGTGCAGGTGCATCGCCCAATTTACGACTTACCTTTGGTTCTTTCAAGTCTTTGCCTAAGATTATTTCGGAAACCTCAATAAAGAAGCAACGGTCGGCTAACGGATCAAAGGTATAAAGCATATGCTGTTTCTCTTCATCGATAAATTCATCGAGTTTGGTTTCAGCCATCACATATGAATCCTGATCACTGTCAGTATCCATTTCCTCGAGAGATATCTCCTGATATTTTTCCCATCCGTTTTCACACATTGTGAAAGATGTCAGTTGGTCATCCTTATAACCACATGTATCCAGAATAGTTTTATGCAAGTCGTAGAACGTTGCATCAGAACTGATTTGAATTTCTCTCATAAAGTCATCAACTTCATCAGAGATCATTGTTAATCGAAAAATCATCTTATTATACCTCTTTGTGTATTACTTATGAAGTCAACAATATAATTAATTTCCTTACTTGGAGTTATGGTCTCCTTAATTTGTTCAAGGGCATCAGTCATACGCAGATTTGAATTATAAATAATACGATATGCGTTATGGATGTCGTTGATAAGTTCTGCACTGAAGTTACGACGGCGCAAACCTACGATATTCAAGCCTGAATAGGCAACTGGTTCACGTGCTGCAATAACAAAAGGAGGGATATCCATACTTGTACGTGTACCGCCTTGTACCATTGTATATCCGCCAATGCGAGTAAACTGATGTACAAGTACTACAGCAGAGATTATTGCATTGTCATCAATAACCACCTCACCTGCAAGTTTGGTTGAGTTACCCATTATTATACCGCTACCGAATACACAATCGTGAGCAATATGAGCGTTTTCCATTATAAGATTATTACTTCCTACAATAGTTGTTCCTTTACTTGCAGTTCCACGGTGTATGGTTACGTTTTCACGAATCTTATTGTTATCACCAATCTGAACAGTAGTTTCCTCTCCACGGAATTTAAGGTCTTGAGGAACTGCACCGATTACTGCGCCTGGGAACAATACGTTACCGCTTCCCATTCTGGTACCGTTGAGCAGTGTCACACTGTTCATCAACTCGTTATTATCACCTATTTCTACACCTTTATCGATAAAACAGAAAGGTCCGATTATACAATTGTCACCTATCTTTGCTTCTGGATCAATATAGGCTAATGGGCTAATTTTACTCATAGATATAATTGATTATATTTTAGAATAGAAAGAACAGTCATGTTACTTTCTACTCTCTATTCTTTACGATTTGTGCTGTAAACTCAGCTTGAGCTACCAATGTATCACCAACGAAGATGAATCCTGCCATGGATGATATACCTCTGCGTACTGGTCCGAGTAATTGAACCTTAGAAACAAGAGTGTCGCCTGGCACTACTTTTCTACGGAACTTGACATTATCGACCTTCAAGAAATATGTTGACCACTTTTCAGGTTCTTCAAGAGTGTTCATCACCAGAATTCCGCCTGCCTGTGCCATTGCCTCAACGAGTAATACACCCGGCATAACTGGTTCAGAAGGGAAATGTCCTGTAAAGAATGGTTCGTTCACAGTAACATTCTTTATACCAACGATATAATCGTCGCCTATATCGATTACCTTATCCACAAGTAGCATTGGGTATCTGTGAGGCAACAATTTGTTTACTCTGTTGGCATCCATTATAGGAGCCTGATTAGGATCATATATAGGAGCCTGCATATCGTGTTTGCGAATATCACGACGGATTTCTCTTGCAAATTTATTGTTGATGGTATGTCCTGGTTTTGTCGCGATAACGCGTCCTCTTATTGGTCGTCCGATAAGAGCCAGGTCACCGATGATATCAAGCAGTTTATGTCTTGCAGTCTCGTTTGACCATGTCAATGGTCGTGAGTTGAGGTATCCCAATTGAGTTGCATCACGGTGTTCAACACCAAGTTGATCAGCAAGAGAGTCTAATTTATCCTGAGATATCTCATTTTCATATATTACGATTGCATTGTCCAAGTCTCCGCCTTTTATAAGACCAAGTTCAAGCAGTGGTTGTACCTCACGTACAAAAACGAAAGTACGTGCAGAAGCCACTTCTGTACCGAAATCAGACATATGGTCGAGATTTGCGAACTGACTTGATAGCACTTTGCTGTCAAAGGCAATCATTGTGTTAACACAGAACTCATCATCTGGAGTGATGATGATATGCTCACCGTTCTCGCCCTTGATTTCAATCTTTTTCTTTACTATATAATAGTTCTTGTTTGCTGCTTGTTCCTGAAGACCGACCTTTTGAATTTCATCATAGAAAATTGCTGCGCTTCCGTCAAGTATAGGCATTTCAGGACCATCAAGTTGGATAAGACAGTTATCAACACCAGATGCATATAAAGCAGCCATCGCATGCTCGATAGTACTTACCTTGACATCATCTTTAACCAACACTGTTCCGCGTTGTGTTTCACCCACATTCTCAGCCAGACAATCGATGATTGGCTGTCCTTCAAGATCTGTTCTCTGAATCTTATATCCAAAATTCTCTGATGCTGGTGCAAATACAGCTGTTATCAATCCACCTGTATGCAATCCCTTACCCTTCAGAGTAAAACTTTGTTTTAATGTTAATTGTTTTTGCATATTTTGAGTTGTTCAATTTCCTTCTTTAATTCACTTACCTCCTTGACTAATTCAGGCAGGTTCTTCAGTGCTGCAGAAGAACGTGCGAAATTAGAATGTTCTACTGCCGGATACCCCATAACGGTACAATTTCCTTGTTTTACAAGTCGTCCGCCAGGTATTCCTGATTGTGCGCCGACATTCACCTTGTCGCCTATGACGATATGTCCGGCAACACCAACTTGTCCGCCCAACATACACCACTGACCGATCTTAGCACTTCCAGCGACACCTGTCTGTGCTGAAATCACGGTGTTCTCACCTACTTCCACGTTATGAGCAATCTGAACCATGTTATCAATCTTTACGCCTTTGTGTAATATGGTAGTACCCATTGTAGAGCGGTCAACACACGCATTTGCACCGATTTCCACATTATCCTCGATTGTCACAATGCCAATTTGTGGTATTTTTTCGTATCCGTTTGCTGTTGGAGCGAAACCGAATCCGTCAGCACCGATTACAGTCCCTGCATGTAAGATACAGTTTTCACCGATTTTACAATCGTGATACACCACTGCATTGCTGTACAAAATGGTATTTTTTCCAATCTTTACATTCTCCCCCACAGTTACATGAGGATATAACTGTACGCCATCGGCAATTACAGCATTGTCTCCGACATAAGCAAATGGTGCGATATAGACATCTGCACCGATTTTGGCAGTTGGAGAAATATATGCCAATGAATCAATGCCAACATGTTTTGGTTTCATTGACTCATATAGCTGAAGTAATTTACTAATAGCTTCATATGGATTTGCGACACGGATAAGAGTCGCATTAACAGGCTTTTGGGGAGTAAAATCGTTGCTGACAATTACGACAGACGATTTTGTATCATAGATATAATGCTCATATAAAGAATTTGAAAGAAAAGATATTGCTCCGTCAACCCCTTCTTCAATTTTGGCAAATTTACTTACTAATGCTTGTTCATCACCTTCAACTTGTCCGTTAATATATGCCGCTATTTGCTGAGCTGTTATTTCCATTTTGTTTTTCAAATGAGTAATAATAATAATCAAAAGTTTTGCAAAGATATAAAAATATAACGAAACCGAAAAGTTATTATTAAACTTTTATGTTTTAACTATAAAATAAATTTCTAAAATGAACATAAAATGTCGCTTTTTAAGAAAAATATATCAATATTCTTTTATTTCAAAGAAAATCATTACTAAAAGTGTTGTGACGCATTTGAATAACGACATTTTTCATCCTCCCCTACTCCATACGCGAACATCGACAGAATTAACGTTGTATTTGAAAATTCTGATCATAAAAACACGTATTTCATATTGAATATTTTCGTAAAAATATGTACAATCCACACGAACTATTGTTTAATACATGCTTTTATGCGACATTAAATGTTAAATAATCTTAACAGAAGTATCTTTTATCTAAACATATGTCTATCGAAAAGATAAAAAATGTAAATTTGTAGCGAGAAAACTTAATATCTCTGAACCTAATAAAACCAAAAAGAAATACAGTAAAGCAATACATTATTATCATAATTATCATTGGGATTTATTCCTTTATGATATAGCCTAATTACACTATTATATGCAAGAAAATATGTATAAACACAAAATATATTGTATGATAATAGTCTAACATTATCAGGAAAAATGATTACTATAAAAAACAGAAAAATAATAAATATAAAAAATCATCTATTTATGAATTATCGCATTTGTAAACAAACTCGCAAATGGACTACGATTCTATGCGCGATGTCTTTATTAAGTGCGTTGAATGGATGTTCTGACAGTTATGATTTAGATGACAAAAATCCTGACTGGTTAGGAACAAACATTTATGACGCATTAGAGACAAAAGGTAATTACAAGAATTTTGTAAAACTCATTGATGACTTGGACTACAAGAATGTATTATCAAAAACTGGTAGCAAAACCTTATTTGTTGCCGACGATGATGCATTTGAAGAGTTCTACAGTAACAACTCATGGGGAGTAAGAAGTTATGAAGATCTTACTAAGGCTCAGAAAAAGATTCTCTTGAACTCTGCCATGATAAACAATGCCTACTTGCTTGAAATGATGTCAAGTACACAAGGTCCGGTTTTGGGACAATGTTTGAGACGTGAGACATCTGCGGATGTAACCGATTCTGTTCCCCACTTATTGGCTAAGGATCTGCCTACGTCTTACAACACTGAAGACAAGGACTATTGGGAAAGATTCAGAAAAGAAGAAAAAGGTGGTATTTACATTGCTTTAGACAATACAAAACCGATGATGACTCATTTCCTTCCTGCACAAATGAGTTGGAACAAGATAACTAATAACGACTTTAAGATTATCACTGGTCAGGAACGTGAGCAAAACGATGCTCATATTTACGACTGTAAGGTAATTGAACAAGATATCACATGTCAGAATGGATATATCAACCGATTAGACAAGGTGCTTATTACTCCTCCAAACATGGCTGAGGTATTACGCACAAATGGTATGACAAACATATTCAGTCATATGATTGATCGTTTCTCTGCTCCATTCTACGATGACGCCCTCACAAGGAGATATCAGTTATTATATGGAAACAGTGTTGACTCTGTGTTCCAAAAAAGATATTTCTCTAAGTTCAGTCACGGCACTGAATTAAATAATGACAGAGGCACAAATCCTGTTAGCAACCCTGCAGGAAACCAAGTGGCACATATGCTTAACTTCGACCCAGGATGGAACGAATATTATTCTGACAATCAGACAGAAAAAGAAGCCGACATGGGTGTAATCTTCGCTCCAACCGACGAAAAACTTTATGAATATTTCTTCGGCGAAAACGGAGGAGGAAAATTCCTTATTGATTCATATGCTGCTGATTTGGTAGACAACATAGAAGGAAACACTGACTACGAGAATATCTATCGTGCTATCGACCAGATTCCGTTATCAGTAATCGAAGCATTGCTCAATAACCTTATGAAGGTGTCATTCAACAACTGTGTTCCAAGTAAGTTTGAAACAATTAAGGATGATGCTCAGGATCCAATGCTCGATGAAACACATATTCCATTAATTAAAGATGTGAAGTTGGCAAACAACGGTATCATCTATATTATGGACGAAGTGCTTACTCCGGCTAAATATGCTGCTGTAAGTGCTCCTGCATATGTAGGAACAGACATGCGCATATTTAATTATGCAATCAATCAAACTCGCTTGGATATGCAGACAAACTACTACGCATATTTGTTGGCGATGAGTGCACGATTCAGTTTCTTTGTTCCTAAAGATGAAGGATTCTGGTATATCGACCCAGCTTCATTTGTATTAAGCAAAGGTCCTCGAGCACTTTATTTCACATGGGACGAGAAGAAAAAGCAACCAATATGTACACCTTATACATATACATATGATCATGTCACAGGCGAAGGTGTAATCGGAGAACGTATTTCTTCACCAAGCGTGAGTGATAATGAATGGAAGAACCGACTTCGTGATTTGCTCGAAACTCATACTATCGTACACAAAGACGAAACTGAACTTAACGGAATAGACGAAACTGAACTCGGTGTAGAATCAGAAAAGCATTATTTCATCACAAAGAACTACTCACCTATTTATGTGAAAAATGCAAAACAGCGTGAAAACGGTTGTACAGTAAAAGGTGGTTGGCAAATGGCACATAACGAAGAATGTGAAGTTACAAGATTTGACGATAAGACACGTCAGACAAATGGTAACGGAAACGGATTTGCTTACCAGATTGACAAGCCACTTATGCCTACAATTGAATCTGTATTCAGTGTAATGTATAATGACAAAGAGAATTTCGGAGAATTCTTCGATTTGTGTCAGACAGATGTCGAGGTACTCAAAGAGTGTGGTTATAACGCAACTGAACAGAAAAAGTTCTTTGTATTTGTTGACAACGGCGGATTGCCAGCATTTGATAAGACAACAGGAAACAAAGTGTCTTCTCCAACAAATGTGAAGTTCTTCAACAACTTCCATTATACAGTTTACATTCCAACTAACAATGCTGTTCGCGATGCTATCAGCAGAGGATTGCCAACATGGGAACAAATGCGTAAGATGCTTTATCTCGACAATCCTGAAGAACAACCAGAATGGACTCAGGAAGAGACACAGGAAGTACACGACAAAGTTCGTGCAATGGCAACATTGCTTATCAACTTTATCAAGAACCACTTCCAAGACAACGCTGTATTCGCAGATACACCTTCATTGAAGCCTACAAAGTACGAAACTGCTACATTACAATTAGACGAAGACGGAATGCCTACTATTTATTCTAAAGTAGAGGTATCATCTCGTGGCAATGGTTCTTTGACTATCAAGGACGGTGCAGGTCATGTTCGTAACATAACAGACAAAAAGAATATATTAACTCGTGATTATATTCTTAGTGGTATATCACAACCTATTATTCAAGCCTCATCAACAGCTATTGTACATGGTATTGATGGTGTTCTTGACTACATACAATTCAAGAACGATAATTACAAGAACGTTTACGAAAATGCAGCTGCACGTAAACAATTTATGATCAAAAATAAATTGATAGAATATGAAAAGAAACATAATTAATATAATAATCACAATTACGCTGGCATTATTCTGTTCATACAACACAGCCAGTGCCCAAGTTAAGGCGGGTGATATTATCAGAGGTACAGTTTCGGATGATATAGAGCCTATAATGCTGGCAAATGTAATGGAGATTGATGCCAACAACCGTATCGTTGCCCATGTTTCAACAGACATGAATGGTAATTTCTCATTCAAATGTGTGAATCCAAAGAACAGGATCCAAGTGTCATACGTAGGTTATCAACCATGGACTCAACAGATTGGTAATAGAAACAACTTCAAAATTGTACTTAAAAGCAATGCACAGCTAAAAGAAGTTGTTATCAAAGGTAAGGTTAAACAGGTACAAAGTACTGGTATGTCAATACCTGTAAAGGAAATCTCTGTAGCAACACAAACAATCAGTATGGACGACCTTGAAGGTTTGTCATTTGCCGGTGCCGACGAAGCTCTGCAAGGAAAGATCGCAGGTCTCGACATCGTTATGAATTCAGGAAACCTCGGTGCTGGAACCAGCATGCGTCTTCGTGGTGTAAGTACAATCAATGGTAGTGCAGAACCACTTATCGTTGTTGACGGTAACATCTTCGATCTTCCAGACGATGTAAGCAACGTCAATTTCGAGGATATGGACAACGAAGAGCAATTCGCCACCCTATTGTCAGTAAACACTGAAGATATCAAAGAGATTAAAGTATTGAAAGATGCTGCCTCAACTGCTATCTGGGGTTCTCGCGGTGCAAACGGTGTTATTGAAATCACAACACGTCGTGGTGTGACAGGAAAGACAAAAATCGACTTCTCATATAAATTTGTCGGATCTTGGTCACCAAAAGGTTTGAACATGCTTGATGGTGATGGTTACACAATGATGATGAAGGAAGCATACTTCAATCCTCGTCAAAGTAGTGCAACAAGTGATATCGTTGAGTTGAATTATGACACAAGCCGCCCAATGTATTATTACAATTATAATAAAAACACAGACTGGGTGAAAGCTGTAAATCAATTCGGACAGACACATAACTATTATGTTACATTAACCGGTGGTGGTGAAAAAGCCAAATTCCGTATTTCTGGAGGTTATGACCATCAAACAGGTATTATTATCAAGCAGAAGATGGATAAGTTCTCTACACGTTTGGTACTCGATTACGACGTGAGCGACCGTATCCGTTTCTCAACCAACTGTGCCTTGAACTATACCGACAACCATCGTAACTGGGACGGTAGCGGAACAGGTAGCATCCTTGACCGAGCATATAAGGCAATGCCTAACATGAGTATCTATGAATATGATGAACATGGAAATCTAACAGGTGACTATTATAACATCCTACGACCTTATTCTGCAGGTGGTTACACTCCTGATGGTTTCTCTTCTTTCTATCTCAAAGACATCAAAGATAATGGAAACCCTGTTGCTATCGCAAATAAAGCATTCAGCAACCAAAGTACATACCGTTTGACTCCACAGTTCAACCTCAAATACAAACTCCTCGGCAAAGACGAAACAAGTCATCAGCTCGACTTTAACTCAGAAGTTTACCTCGACATCTACAATGAATCAGTAAATTCATATTATCCAGGTTCTCTTTTAACAGACTCATGGGAAAGCGATAATAATAATAAGGTGAACAACAATGAATACAAGAGTTTGTCATTCACAAACAAAGAATCATTGATATACACTCCTCATTTCAACAACAAGAATATTTCAATGCAATTACTTGGTCGTTTTGAAATGAATACAGGTTCTGGTAATGGTCAGAGTTATTTCAAGAATCACGTTCCAGACAATATCAGTTCTCCTATCTCTGAAGGATTCCTGAAAGAAGGTGGTGCTACAAATTCAAGCAAATGGAGAAGTGCTGCATTCCTTGGTTCATATCACCTTGCTTTATACGACGGACGTTATGTATTCGATGTAACAGTAAGAAGTGATGGTTCTACAAAATTCGGTTCAGGAAGCAAATGGGGAACATTCCCTGGTATTTCAGGACGTTGGAACATTTCAGATGAACCATTCTTCCAAAAGGCAAAATGGACAAAATTCATCAGCATGCTTGCATTCCGTCCAAGTTGGGGACGTGTAGGTCGTCAACCAGGTGGTGAATACCTTATGTACAACCGCTATTCTGATTTCGGTCATTACGGATTAGGTGGCACACTTATTTCAGCATTATCACCATCAAATCTGAGACTTACCGACCTTAAATGGGAAACTACCGATTCATGGAACTTAGGATTCAACCTCGGTTTGTTTGATGATAAATTATCAGTCAATGTTGACGTATATGGTAAAAAGACTAAAGATCTTCTTATGTCAGGTGTAGGAATTCCATCATCATCTGGTTTCAGTTCTCTCGAATGGAAGAACGCAGGTTCAATCAAGAACGAAGGATGGGAATTATTCGTAAACACTCGTCGTTTGATAAAGATTGGTAAGTTCAACGCTGATTTCAACTTCAACATTGCACAGAACATAAACACAATCACTGAGATGAACTCTACAGTGTTATCAAGCATGAACCCTGAATATAAATACGAAAATGAGAAATATCTCCAACGTATTCAAATAGGAAATGCTGTAGGTTCTATATACGGATTCCGTTTCAAAGGCGTTTATGCTTACGACTATGAACACAACGGATACACAGCCGAATCATATAACACATATGGTGAAAGAACTGCAATGAGAGCAGAAGAAAGAGGCGAAAATGCCACATGTCCTCTTGCACGCGATGCTGAAGGAAATATTCTCTTCGATGCAAAAGGTAATCCATTGCATATGTATTTCAACTATGGCGGACTTAATTATGAATTCAAAGGTGGTGATGCTATCTACGAAGATATAAATAATGACGGACAGATCAACGAACTCGACATTGTCTATTTAGGAAATGCCAATCCTAAGATTAATGGAGGTTTTGGTCTCAACATGAGTTATAAGGCATTCAGTCTGAAATTGAGTTTCAACTATCGTCTTGGTAACAAGATTGTCAACATGGCACGTCTTCACAATGAATCAATGAGCAACAACAACAATCAAAGTAGAGCTGTTGCTTGGCGTTGGAGAAAGAATGGTGACGTAACTGAAATTCCTCGTGCATTGAACACAAGTCTTAATGTTAATGTTTACAACACATTAGGAAGCGATCGTTATGTAGAAAAAGGAGATTTCATGCGTCTGCAATATGCACAATTAAGTTACAGAGTTCCTGCTAAAGACCTGAAAACGCTTGGTTTGAGAGCGTTAAGCTTGTCACTCTCAGCAAACAACCTATTCTGCTGGAGCAAATATTCAGGTGTTGACCCAGAAGTCGGATACGGTTCATGGGGTATAGCATACGACAACTCAAAAACACCACGTGCAAGATCATTTACATTCAGTCTTAATGTCGGATTATAAATCATGGAGATATAAAATATGAATAATAAGAAACAATATATACGAAAGGTCTTTGGTGTGGCAACAATGGCGTTGCTCATGTCAAACCTATGCAGTTGTGAAGACTTCCTTACAATCACACCTTCAAACCAAATCGTAGAAGAAGATTTCTGGGAAGATAAAACAGACTTACAGAACGTAGTAGCTGCATGTTATACAAAATACACAAAGATGATCCCTAATCTTGTGAAATGGGGAGAATTGAGAAGTGATAACATCATACAACCATCTGGTGATAATAATGTAGAAGTAAGAAACATTCTCAATGCCAACTTACTTCCAAACTATAAGTTATTTGACTGGACAGACTTGTATAATGAAATCAACTTCTGTAATAAAGTTCTTGCTCACGGAGAAGAAATCGTTAAGAAAGACGAAAGTTTTACATACGGAGCATGGGAACCTATCAAAGCTGAAGCAATTACGCTACGTGCTTTAAGTCACTTCTATTTGTTACGTACATGGGGCGAGGTTCCATACATTACTGTAGATTACAATAATAGTAAACAAGAATTTATTGTACCTCAACTCACTCAAGAGGCAGTTCTTGACAGTATTATCGAAGATCTTGAGTCGGTTAAGGACATAGCCATGAAAGATTATGGTAATACAGTTTGGAATAAAGGACGTATAACAAAGAAATCAGTTTACACTATTCTTGCAGATGTTTATCTCTGGAGAGCAAGTAAAAATGCTTCACCCGATTCTGTCGCAATATATGGCAATCAGTCAGTAGAAGACTACAAGAAATGTATTGAATGCTGCGACTGGGTTATGAATGAGATGAAACAAGACTATGTTGATTACATTAACAAAAACGGATATATTCTTGGCGGTATAAAGAAAGAAGACCTGACCATTAACGATATACTCATAAAGAATGTAATAGAAGATGATGACAAGTATTCTATATATCGTGGCTCTTATGATTATATCTTTGGAGATGGTAACTCATTCGAAAGTATTTTTGAACTCCAGATTGATGGTCTGAAGAATGGAAACGGCATTAACAGTGCATATTGGAATGCACAAAACGAGACTGTGGGAAGTCTTACAAGTGCAGAAGCTCTTGTAAGTTCTACTTCTGACTCGCCAAACGAGTTGATTCCATCAGCTTTATTTACAAAGACTGACTATCGTAGATGGGAGACAATCTACTTCTCTTCTGCAAGTCAGATAAACTTCCCTATCTATAAATATCAATCTCGTACTACAACCCAAACCAATGGTAGTACAAGTTCTTCATCATCTGTACTTCAGGATAATACAAGTTCCAACTTCAGTTGTACTTATTCTTCAAGACCACAATCAAACAACAATGGTAATTTCCTTCTATATCGTTTATCAGATGTAATGTTGATGAAAGCAGAAGCCATAAGTCAGATTGCAGAAACTGACAGCATGTTTAGAGTCGGTTTTGATTTATGTAGAGATATCTTCCGCAGAAACAATCCATATGCTTATGCAACCAACAACACTAAAGCTGAAACAGATTCATTGAACTTTGAATTATTCAATTCAAAAGAAGGTCTTGAAGCTTTGGTTATGGCTGAGCGACACAGAGAATTCTTCGGAGAAGGAAAAAGATGGTTTGACCTTGTGAGATATGCACAACGTAAAGGCGGAACATACGATATGCTAAATAAATACCTCGGTAAGAAATATACCGATAACAAAAATGCTATTTACGCAAAACTTCACAAATTACAATCATTATTCTCACCAGTGTTCCTTGATGAAATGAAAAAGAATCCACTCTTACATCAGAACAGTGTTTGGATAACTAATGAATCAACATCTAAAACAGACGAGCTATGATAAAGAAAATCTCATATATATGCTGTGGTTTAGTAACACTCGGCACATTATTGGTCAATTCGGGATGTACCGAAAAAATTGACGATTCTAATCTATATACATTTACTGGGGAAATGATGGTTGATCACTTTGAGAACAACCAAGATATCTATGGAAGTTATCTTACTTTATTAGGTAAGGTTCACCCAAGTAAGAAATCAAAATCAACAATGCGCGATTTGTTGGACGCACGCGGACATTACACTTGCTTTGCCCCCACCAACGAAGCCATTGAGCGTTACCTTGATTCACTCATGCACCTTGAGCACCCAATGGTAAGTTCAACAGATGTTGAAGAAGTTCCTGACTCAGTGGCTAACATGATTGTATTCAACTCTATTATTGATAATGGTAGTAGTGAAGCATACGCAACTACCGACTTTAATGAAGGAGCATTGAACACAACAAACATGAACGACCGCTTCGTAAACATCACATATGGAAACTCAGCAGACGGAGCCACACAGATTTATGTCAATGCCAATTCATTAATCACAGAAAAAGACATTGAGGTTGAAAACGGTTACATCCATGAGATCAACAAGGTTTTGTCACCATCTATCGCAACCGTAGCCGATTTGATTATAAGTACTGAAAATCTTACATTCTTTGGCGAACTGCTTAATTTGTCAACATGGACAGACTCATTGCTCGCATATAAAGATGAAGACTACGAACTGAATAATGAATTAGCTGGTAAGAAACGCGACCAAAGTGGTTTGAGTGGTTGGAACGGTTCTTATCCAGAACACAGATATTTTGGATTCACAGTATTTGTTGAGACCGACTCTGTATTCAAAGCAAATGGCATCAACAATGTACATGATTTGAAAGAATATCTTAGAGCAAATGCTTATTACGATGAAAATACAAGTTGGGGCGACGACTACGACAAGCCAAATAACGCTATCAATCAGTTCGTTGCATACCACATACTTCCAGAACGTTTGATTTGGGACAGACTTGTTATCTTCAGTAACGAAATCGGATTCACTAACTCTAATCCAAACGACGGAAGAAATTTCAGAGTAAATGTATGGGAATATTATGAAACTATCGGTCAACACCGCCGTTCACTCAAGATTACAGGTACACGTGACGGTAAGCGTATCAACAGACACTCTGAATATGAATTGACAAAGACATATAAGGAAAGAAGCGCAACAGTTGACATTCCTGGTGTTATGATTCTCAGCAATAACGGTGCTTTCGATAATAATGCCTTAAATGGATACTACTACCCTATCCAAGACATACTTCTTTGGACCGAACAAGTACCAAAGAAAGTACTTAACGAACGTATGCGCTACGATGTTTGTTCATTACTTCCTGAATTGATGACAAACAATCATCGTCGCGACCACAATCAAGCTTGGTATTATCCTTATGACTACTTCACATCAAAAGCAGGCGGTTCTGGTGCAATTCCAATCATGTCGGAATCAACAGACTTTGCTTACCTCTCAAATTATCAGAACGAAGGTTTCTCTAACACTTCTGGAGGTACTTGGACCAACTATCAGGCTGACGAGTTTAATATCAGAGGAAAATATGACTTCGTAATGAAATTGCCACCAGTTCCATATACAGGAACATACGAATTACGTTATGGAGTCAATGCTAACGAAAACCGCGGTATGGCACAGATTTATCTTGGTACAAATCCAAAGAATCTTCCAGCAGTCGGAATTCCTATCGACTTACGTATCGTAGGTACAGACCCTGCAATCGGTTGGGTTTCAGACAAAGATCTGGGTACAGACGAAGAAATCCAAAATAAAGATAAACAGATGCGTAACAATGACTATATGAAAGGCCCTGCATACTTCTATCCAGGTGAGGTTTCAGGAAGAGATTGTCCTACATCAACAAGAAAGATTATATTCAGAGGACAACTCGAGGCAGGAATAACATATTACGTACGTTTCAAATCTGTACTTGAAAGTACAAGCACACAATTCTTCTTCGACTATCTCGAAATAGTTCCAAAATCAATCTACAACGGAGAAAAGGCAGAAGACAAGTGGTAATAACAAACAACGTTATTCTTAAACATGTTATTTAAATTTTAAAGAACTGAAATATGAGAAAACTAAAATATATAGCAATTGCATTAACTGCGGCGTTGGCAACTGTCAGTTGTAGTGATGATCACTTCAATATTGACCCAAATGTCGAAGGACAAAAGACATTGTGGGAGAATATAAGCAACAATCCTGAATTGTCACAGTTTGCCTATATCTTAGAGAACACCTATCACTCTAAGTCAGAAGGAACTCGTACTGAAGTAAAATATTCAGAACTTCTCGATCACGATCAAAGATTTACTATTTGGGCTCCTGTAAACGATTCGTTCGATTTCGAATATTACAAGAATTTATTGGCTAAAGGAGATCAAGAGAGCAACTATCTTGTAGAGAAAGAACTTATCCAGAACAATATGGTTCGTTTCAACAATGTTGTAAACGGAAACAAGGATAAAGACATTACCCTTTTCAACAATAAAACAACCGTATTGGATTGTAGTAACTTCACAATTGGAGGAAAGAGCATCACTACTCCTAACTTGAGTTGCAGTAATGGTGTCCTACACATCACAGAGGCCCCTATTGACTACAATCTCAACCTATATGAATTCATTTCAGCCCACGAAGGTCTTGATTCTTTAAGAGACTTCCTGAGAAGCTACGAAAAGTATTATTTTGATGAATACAGCAGTACACAAGGACCTACAATTAATGGAAACATTACATGGGTTGACTCTGTACAACATCTTTCAAATGAATACTTCTCATTAATGGGTGCAGATATTAGTATAGAGGATAGTTTGTATGCTATGGTTTTACCAACAAATGAAGCATGGGAAGAAGCTTTGGCGCGCACAAAGAATTATTTCAAATACATGCCTACATATACACAGACAATCACCACTATCAATGATAAAGGTGAATCATCTGATAAGAAAACAACCAAGACATACACTGAAGAAGAGCTTGACTCAATTGTAAACTTGTATTCAAAGAATGCTATTTGCCAAGATCTTGTATTTAATGCAAAGCACCAATTCAAGACATTCAATATTGACGAGCCTTACGACTGTGACTCTTTGTACACAACTGCTGGTGCAATAATAAGAACTCCAAACGTTGAACCTATATTCAAAGATGCACAACGTTTTACAATGAGTAATGGTTATGGATATGTAACCAATAAATTTAGCTACACTCCACAAGATACATGGGCTTATAAAAAAGAAATAGAAGCTGAGTATAATTCATATGTTGAGAGCAACCGTTACTGTAAAGTTGAACCTTTTGTTGTTGGATATCAATTCCAAGACTCTATTATAGAAATGATGATGATGAAAACACCGTTGGCAGCAAGTTCATCCAACCCTGAAATAACATATAAACTTCAAGGTATTCTTTCATGTAAATATGATATCTTTGTTGTTATGGGATATAACTTCGAGGCTGACCAACAAATAAAGTTTAAGGCATCGTTAAGCTATCACGATGGTAAGAAAGCCACTCAGACAACTTACAACTTCAAGCCTGAAACAGGTGACATTCATGATGGAGCAGAAAAATCTGCATTTATAAACAGAATATGTCCTTTCACAAACGACAACGACGATCTTTGTCTTACAGACACAATATGTCTGGCACACGATTTTGAGTTCCCTGTCTGCTATAAAGGTACAGATTTCTATCCAACATTGAAACTGAGTGCTATTACTCCTAAGGATAAAACAAAATTCACTCGTGAATTCTGGATTGACAAAATCCTTCTAATCGCGAAAGATGAATAATTAGAGTCAGATAATTGTATTAAGTGAATTAAAAGCGAAATTGTATGAAACAACATAATAAATCATTAATACTCAAGGCATCACTTTTCACGTTGTTTGCGATGTCGTTAAGTGCAAATTCTATCTATGCACAAGACACCTTCAACCCTGAAGATGTAGAACTTAAGATTGACAAAAATAATTATGGGAATATAGTAACAACTAAGCGATTGCCTGTATACGAGACGATGGAGGTTAGCGGAATTGTTCTTGATGCTTCAACTAAACAGCCTCTACCTGGTGCGCGTGTTCAAGCATACAACAACAGCCGTTATTCAGCAATGACCGACGACAATGGTAAATACTCATTCAAGGTTCCTGTATTCGTAACATCACTTTATGTAACGGCACCTCAGTATAACGACATTCAAGTTGCTCAACATGGCACTGAATCGAAGACCATACTGATGTATAGCGACAAATTCAAGTCAACATATACCTCACAGAACATAATAACATCTCAAAAAACAATTACTATTGAAAACTCAAGTGCTATTTCTGCTGATGGAGAAATCGATA
The DNA here is from genome assembly GCA_017614465.1 of Bacteroidaceae bacterium. Classification (GTDB taxonomy): domain Bacteria; phylum Bacteroidota; class Bacteroidia; order Bacteroidales; family Bacteroidaceae; genus Colivivens. Next base: position 46,000 of record JAGABW010000016.1, read on the forward strand.
GTAAACTTGCAGGTGATATTTACACTATCAATCGTGACGGTGTTCCAGGACAAGGAAGTGCGATGTTCGTACGAGGATTAAATTCATTAAATCTGAATGCACAGCCACTGATTGTCCTCGACGGAATAATCATGGACATGCAACTCGACCGCACATCAATTCATGACGGATTCTTCAATAACATTCTTTCAGCAATCGATGTTGAAGATATCGAGAGCATACAGGTTCTGAAAAACGGAACAGCATTATATGGTTCACGCGGAGCTAACGGTGTGTTAATCATTAACACTAGGCGTGGTCATAGTATGGCTACTAAAATCAATGTATCTGTCTTTGGCGGTTTTGAAACCAAACCATCAAAAATGAAGGTGTTAAATGCAAATCAATACCGCAACTATGCAAGTGAATTGATTGGTACAACAGAATACGGACTGAAGTATTCATCAGCAAACATATCTATACCATTCCTTAATGACAACCCACAGTATTACTGGTACCCAATGTACCATAACGATACAGACTGGTCAAAAGGACTTTATCAGAATGCCTTCACACAAAACTATAAAGTAAATGTGCAAGGTGGTGACGATGTTGCCATGTATAACCTTTCATTGGGATACTCAAGCGCTCAGGCTACAGCTAAAAACAATGCCTTCGATCGTTTGAACATACGATTCAACACCGACATCAATCTGCTCAAGGACTTAAACACACAACTTGACATCTCATTCAGTCGTGTAACTAACAACCTACGCGACAACGGATGGGCAGAAAGCTATGAAGACAGTCCAATCACATCACCAAACATATTAGGACAGATACAAGCACCTTTCCTAAGCATATATAGTTACTACACAGGCGAAGATGCACAATTACACCAATCATCTCAATATGCCGGTAAATACTATTCTGACGACAACTATCCTTTTGCTTTCGCTGAACGCTACGGAACAAACACAGCATTGGCAAACCCTTATTGGATTCTGAAGAATGGTGATGCAGTCAACAAGAACAATCAAGAAGTAACTCAGTTCAACCTCAACGTTATGCCTAAATGGCAAATCAACAAATATCTGTATCTTACAAACAGATTTGCATATCAGTTGAACCGTGCAAGCGAGAAGTATTATCTTCCAATCGCCGGTACTCCTGAATACGTGTTGGAAAACATGGGTATTATCCAAGGTGTGAAAAAGAGTTTGTTCAACAAAGAAACATCACTCTATAATGATTTAAGAATCAACTGGATTCGCAATCTTGGCAAACACGATGTAGCATTATTCGGAGGATTCCGTTTCACTTCTAACTCATTCTCTGAAAACCACCTTGTGGGATACATCACACCTGGAGCAGGTAACGATAAGATGCCAGACAACAAAAGTTCTGATAGTTTCTCATCTGTAGAAGGAAACAACGACACTTGGAAGAACTTAGCATATTATGCAAATGCACAATATAGTTTCAAGAACAAATATGTTGCAGAAGCAAGCCTGACAGCTGAAAGTTCATCACGCTTCGGTAAGCAATGTAACGACGGTATCAACATGTTCGGTGTAAAATGGGGTATATTCCCATCACTCCAACTCGGATGGATCATCAGTAACGAATCATGGATGAAAAACGTTAAGAATATTGATTATCTCAAATTCACAGCCGGATATGATGTTTCAGGAAACGACAATTTCGACTATTCTGCAAGCCGCACTTATTTCAAAGCTGTTACATATCTGAAGTCTGCAATCGGTTTGCAAATCGTAAACATCGAAAATCCTGAACTGCAATGGGAAACTACTCACAAATGGAATTTCGGTTTGAATGGTGCATTCTTCAAGAACAGAGTCAATGCAGGTATCGACTTCTATGTCAGCAACACAAACAACCTCATTACTTCAAAATCATTGAATTATCTTGCTGGTCTTGAAACATATCTATGCAACGGTGGTTCATTACGTAACGTAGGTTTAGAAGCAAATCTGAATGCCATTCTCATCAATAAAAAGGACTTTAAATGGCAACTCGGAACAACTATCGGACATTATAAGAACAAAATTGTTACATTACCAGAAGACCATTATATAACAAAACTATATGATGCAGAAATCTATACAAGTGTAGGTAATGCAGCAGGTGTGTTCTACGGATTCAAGACTAATGGTGTGTTTGCAACCGATGCAGAAGCATTAAGTGCTGGAAAAGACGGTTATTTGAAATTCCCTACAGGAATCGAAAGTAAGCCTTATACCGATTTCCACGCAGGTGACATCCATTTCGTTGACCTCAACAACGATGGTATCATCAATAACGACGACAAGACAGTCATTGGTAATCCAAACCCTAAGTTGTATGGAAACATATATTCAAACTTCAACATGAAACGTTGGTCACTCGACATAATCTTCAAATACTGTATAGGAAACGACATATACAACTATCACCGTCGTCAACTTGAGAGTATGAACGGATTCTACAACCAAAGTCTTGCTGTTGTAAACCGTTGGACTTGCGAAGGACAACAAACTGATATGCCTCGTGCATGTACTGTTGAAAGCGATGACTGGGTAAACAACGAGAGATTCTCAGATCGTTGGATTGAGGATGGTAGTTTCCTCAAACTCAAGAAAGTAAGACTTTCATATCAAATGCCTATATCACTTAACTGGATTCAAGGATTAACTCTTTGGGCAGAAGCTAATAATGTATTTACTGCAAAGAAATACACAGGAAGCGATCCTGAATCTTCTTGCGGTAACGGAATATTATATCAAGGCATTGATGCAGGATTACTTCCATCTAATCGTAGTTTCAATATTGGTGTTAAGTTTAACCTGTAAAATTCGGAGGACTTATTATATGAAAAAATATATATTATCAATAATCTCATTGATTGCATTAAATTGTTCTTTGTTCACCTTTACTGCGTGCGAAGACATGCTCACTGTAAAAACAGACGATAAAAGCTACATCAACGCACAAGATACCGTGTATTCATATTTTGGAATACTTCGTTGCATACAGGATGTAGCAGAACGTCATGTCATACTTGGTGAATTACGTGGCGACCTTGTCAGTACAACCGAATACACAACTGACACGCTCCATGCTATTGCCAATTTCGACAACCCACAAGATGGTTCATGTTCAATGCTCAACATTCGCGATTATTACAATATAATCAACAATTGTAACCTGTATATTCATAATTCAGATACAAGTAAGATTAAAAGTAATATTAAATATATGATTCCAGAGTATGCTCAGGTTTGTGCAATCCGAGCATGGACATATCTGCAACTTGTAAACAATTATGGCGAAGTTCCATTCATTACAGAACCTATAACATCACTCGATGTAATAGATAAATATGCAGACAATAGTTATCTTGTCAACAAAGACAATCTTATAGACAAGATTTTGGAAACAGGTTTGGAAGATTTTGTGGACACAAAGTATCCTCAATACAAAAACTGGGATACTGGAAGTATACAGTTTGATTCACGATTACAGTTATTCCCAATCAATTTAATATTGGGTGATATGTATCTTCTTCGTGGTAGAGACACAGAAGACTATCGTACAGCTGCTACTTATTATTATAATTATCTCAACAAGACTATGTCAAAAACAACATCACAAAGTTGTGGACTGATATACTCTACTGCATATACTGATCTTTATTCGGTATCAAGAAGAAGTAGTGGAGACGAATTTTGGGGTTACTGGGCAAAAAATTACACCGTTAAAGCAGAAAATGATCTGATTACATCTATACCAAGTGCATCAAACCGCAAATTTGGAAAAATGCTAACACGCGTAGCTGATATTTTCGGTTATACCCCTTCATCAAGTCAAAGTACAGAAGCAACCGTGTCAAAAGATGAAAACGGAAAAGACCAAACCACAGTAAACTCTGGTGGTAGCATCACTGTAACACCAAACTACAAATCACAGACTAAACCATCAGGCGCATACTATACTGTAAATAAAAATCAGACATATGTATATTATGATAACTCAACAAGTATCGCTTCACGAACTGAATATAAATCTGGAGATGCCAGATATTTTGCATCAACAGAAAAATACAGACATGAAGGCGAACCATTTGAACTCTGTAGCAAAGCCGCATATGATACAGATTTCTATTATGGAATCCCTGTATATCGCAAAACATTGGTTTGGTTAAGACTTGCAGAAGCAATCAACCGTTCAGGATACCCACAACTTGCATTTGCTATTCTTAAAGATGGTATATGCGATTATAACATTCCAAAACATGCTTCAAAAATTGAAGACTACATGGTTAAGGATGAAGACGGAAAACCTGTCATCGGCGATGATGGCTTCTATGTATGGGCTAAAGACACCACTTACTACATGAAGACCAATACATTCGGCGCAATGTACTATGTTGACAGCACTGAAATTGATAATTTCTATCTTGACTTCACTAACGACATATGGGCTGGAAATACAGGTATTCATGCAAGAGGATGTGGTTTCGGTTCATGGCCTACCCTAACCCATGATAACTTACGCACAAACATATCTGGATTTGGAGATTCTGTCAACTACGACTACACTAAACTTATTGTAGCTCAAGGATTTGATCCTAAGATAAAAGAAGAAGCAATCAATGCTGTTGAAAACATCATCGTAGATGAACTCGCACTTGAATTTGCATTCGAAGGATTCAGATTTACCGACCTTGTTCGTGTGGCAGAACATAAGAATGCAAGCGGATTCAATGGTACAGAATGGCTGGCAAATAAGATTGCAAATCGAGACGTGAAATACGACCGATACAAGAATGAAACCACTGGAACCAGAAACGAAACTCTGTATGAAAAACTGAAACAGAGGAAAAACTGGTATTTCGAAAAACCAGTGTGGAAGAAATAACATTCAATCAGTTTCGCAAATAGGTTTCACTATTTGCGAAACTTTTTTACACAAAAAAGAATAATAACATACTGATTTATAACTTTAAAAACATCAATTATATGAATACATTCAAAGAACTCACAGAAGAGCGTTATTCTGTACGTGACTACAAAGATGCAGCAATCGAAACAGAAAAACTAAACTACATCCTTGAATGTGCAAGAATGGCACCATCTGCGGTTAACTTCCAACCATGGAAGATTTATGTTGTCACACCCGAATCGGCTGTAAAAAACGACATCCTATCTTGTTATGCACGAGAATGGATTAAAACCGCACCATATTGCCTTGTTTGTTGTATTCAACATGATCAGTCATGGAAACGTTCAAGCGACAACAAAGACCATGGCGACATAGACATCGCCATACTTACAGAACATATCTGTCTTGCAGCAACCGAACAAGGACT
>JAGABW010000017.1 GCA_017614465.1 Bacteroidaceae bacterium
ATCAGGCGTTTAATCATTGGCTCGCCATTGATTTCCACTAAGGGTTTTGATTTGCGTATTCCTTCTTGGTGAAGCCGGCTACCCTCTCCTGCTGCTAATATGGCATATTTCATTATGATACAGTGTTTTACAAAGTTTAATTTATATTTTTTTCTTTTATCTTCGTACTTATCTTCATTAGGACAAGTCCTACGGTTGTCCAAAACAATTCTCTTACTCGGCAAATGATACTGATAAAAAGAGCGATTGTCATTATTTCGTTTGCTGGAACCGGATTTCCTGATTCGCCAATCAAATTCAGTTGCATGGTTGACATGGCAAATCCACCCTCACGACCACCGATTTGGAGCGGAAGAAAAAACAGGATGTTGGCAAACAATGAAGTAAACGCCAAGATTATAAAACTGTAAATAAATATAAGCAGAGGAGTTCCCTGTATACCCACAATCACAAGCAGAATATATATTTCTAATGACTGCATCACTCGACCCACATATTCCAAAATCAATGAGCCCCAAAAGCTCTTTTTGTTCTGATTCTGAAGTTGGGCAATCTGTGAATCGATGTTTTTAAGTTCTGCTAAATGTTTTTCTAAAAAACAGGTTCTCCATCTCTTACAAAACGGTAATTTACAGATGGCATTGATTATATGCACAACCATTCCGTTCTTATATCCTCTAATGAACAGATATATTCCCAGTACACTGAATAGGAAAATTGAAGGTAATACTATAGCCATTTCAAATCTTAATGACACAAAATGGGTTAGTATTAATATTACAAATAACAGTACTGATGTGATCCAATACCAGAAATGTGCAAAGATATGTGTCATGGCAAACAGCAATACCGAAGACGTAGCCCGTTCCCTACCGATATAAGGCGACAGTTCCATAATCTTATACGGTTCACCTCCCATCAGTCCGGCTGGAGTAACATAATTCAGTGCGAATCCGCTTATCGTTATTTTAATCAGTTTCAGGAATGAGATATTACAATCACCGCTTCCTTTGATGATAATACGCCATGTTAATGCATTCATTATATATAATATAAGCCATAAGCCAAGAATAAGGACGAAAAACAATCCGGTTTTCTCTATATCTCTCCAGATTTCAGTAAAACTCACCTTAAACGTCAGAATCATAACAATGATTGCTATGATTCCAAACGCAAAAAAGATGTTTCTTACCTTATTCTTCATCAATTATAAAAACTTATAATAATTGTCAAAAATGCATTCTAAACAATATTATCTGGTATCAGTTTATATAATCTTAAAATGTGTCTTCCTCTGTTACCTGATCCAATTTCAGTTTATCGCTGTCGTCACGTTTTTCGTAATACTGCTTTTGAAGAGGATTTGCATATGCTTCGTCGAAACGCATGCGGTTTCTTGCCACATCGATAGCTACATATACAGCTTGTCTGAATGAATCTTCGTTTGCGATACCCTTACCAGCTATATCATATGCCGTTCCGTGAGCTGGTGAAGTTCTCACTATTGGTAAACCTGCTGTAAAGTTGACACCGCCATCCATTGCCAATGCCTTAAATGGAGCCAGTCCCTGATCGTGGTACATGGCAAGTATTGCATCAAAATGCTGATAATTGCCCGAACCGAAGAAACCGTCTGCAGCATATGGACCGAAACAATGTATGCCTTGCTCAAACATTTCGTTGATGACAGGAGTGATTATCTCTTCTTCCTCGTTTCCTATCAGTCCGCCGTCACCGCAGTGTGGATTCAATGACAACACAGCAATTCGCGGATTATCGATCATGAAATCTCTACGTAAAGAATTATATAATATAGAGATCTTTTCTTCAATATGTTCCTTTGTGATTGCTTGTGCCACCTTAGATATTGGCAAGTGTGTGGTAACCAAGGCTATTCTCAAAGAGTCCTTCATCAGAATCATAAGGGCCTTATTTCCTTCACCTACCTTTTCTTCAATATATTCAGTATGACCAGGGAAATGGAAACCTTCACGCTGTATGTTGTTTTTGTTAATTGGTGCTGTAACAAGGACATCATAGTATCCCTCTTTATATTCGTCTAATGCCCTTTCAAGAGCAATATATGATGCACTTCCTGCTTCTTCTGTTGATTTAGAGAAATCTATTTTCAATTCCTTTTCGCCGAAGCAGTTTACAATGTTCAATACTCCGTCTTCAGCCTGATTTGCAGACTCTTTCACAACGAAATTTGTTGGACATTCAAAAGACTTGCGATGATATGTTGCTACTTTAGGTGAACCATAAACAATAGGTGTACAAAGGCTTAACATATCCTCTGAATCGAAAGTCTTTAAAATGACTTCATATCCAACACCGTTTATATCACCATGAGTTATGCCGACTTTAATTTTTTTCATTTTTATTATTTTTTTCGGTTGGTAATTTTAAAGTATATAATGCAGCTTCAAGACGTCGAAGCATTGTTCTTTTCATTTTATCTGGAGCATACACAAATCCCTCAACTACAATTACCATATTATTAACAGTATCTACTTGTGAATGAGAAATAAAAGGACCGCCCATCATGTCATTAGTCATTTCCCATAAGCCACGGGCTTCCTGAACGTATCGTCCTCGGATTTTCATGTTTTTAACCTGTACGAACTCGTCGTTGGTTGACATGTATTGTCCGTCTTTTATTCCTTGTATGTTTCGTTTCATAAACGTATCTCTCAACGCTATATATGCGCCACGTGTGAAAATCTTCTCTGAGACATACGGAAAACTATATATACATACGTTCTGAATATTTGAAACACCATCATTAGATGCCCATATGAAATTATCACCAATTTTGATTTTATTCAAATCGGTAGGAATAGACAACTCACAACCGAACATTTCCTTTACAGCCTTGAAGAATTTAGGGTTGTGTTCATCATCTATGATTGCTGCATTGCGGTTTATCTCTTCATCAGTAAAATAATTGATAATCAACTGCGTCTTATTTGAAATAAATTCAGCTAACTCATCTTGAGACGGACCTTCGAGGGTCATAACAAGTTGAGGAGACGAAAATAAGTCGTGTTGCAAAGAGATATGAGGCTGTGTTGTATATGGATTTACTTGTAAAAGTATGATATTTCTAAACAAATTGGTAATTCTATCATAATGTTCATTAGTGATATGACTAATATGAAACATCGGTTCTTCCTGTGGTAACATTGGAAGCGGAGTTGTTAATACGGTACTTAAATTAATACCGGCAATTCCATTCCAAATAGAATCTTCAGCCACAACCATCACCTCATACGGATTACCGCTTGATGTAGGAATCAAGAGTGACGGAGAACGATGACGTTGAACACGATCACCACTAAAGTTACATGATACAATTGATAAAACTACGGCTAAGATTATTAAAATTCTATTCATGATTTTCTAATTGTTTCTTCGTTGATAATAAACCACAAGCAGCCTGAATATCTTGTCCTCGAGAAGTTCTGACTGTAGTATATATTCCACGTTTTGTAAGATAATCACGAAATGTTGTTATACGTGTCATCGAAGAAGGTTTCAAATCTGTACCTTCAATCTGATGGAATGGTATGAGATTAACCCTACATGGGATATTTCCAAGCAACTTTATAAGTTCTTTGGCGAATAATGTAGAATCATTAACACCATCAAACATTGTGTATTCAAACGACAGGCGTCTTTGATGACTCCAGTCATATTGATTAAGCAATGAGATTATTTCTGTAATAGGGAATTGACGTTCTGCAGGCATATATTGCAGACGTTGTTCGTGTAATGGGAAATGAAGACTAATTGCCAAATGACATTCTGTTTCTTGTAGGAAGTTCTTCAACGTCTTCTTGAGTCCTACAGTTGATAAAGTAATTCGTTTAGGACTCCATGCCCAACCATAATTTGCAGTTAAGATATCAATAGACTTCTTAACATTATTATAATTGTCTAATGGTTCTCCCTGTCCCATATAGACAATATTAGTAAGAGCTGTATTGTTTTTTTCTACAGCGATTGTATTAACAGTATATATCTGGTTTAAGATATCTGCAACAGCAAGATTGCCATTAAAGCCCTGTTTCCCGGTTTGGCAGAACTCACAGTTCATTTTACATCCTACTTGTGATGAAACACACAATGTGGCACGTTCATGATCTGGAATATATACTGTTTCTATATAACAGCCATCACTGGTACGGAACAGATATTTCTCTGTCCCGTCCTGTGAGGTCTGAATTTCTATCGGCATGGAACGTCCAACACAATATTTCTCAGACAATAGTTCGCGATGTGATTTTGAAATATTTGTCATTTCGTTTATTTCAACCACATTCTTCTGATAAATCCACTGCATAATCTGTTTTGCGGTGAATTTAGGCATTGCCAATTCATCTGTAATGTCTTGTAGTTCAACAAGACTCAATCCTAACAACGGCGTTTTGTCCATACCTGTAATTATTTTTTAAATTACCAAGCGAAAATTGGGTAATTCTTCATAAGTTCATTTACATGAGAGCGTACACGTGCGATGACTGCATCATCCTCTGGAGTGTTGAGGATTGTTTCAATCATATCAGCAATTTCATACATCAAGTCTTCTTTTGCACCACGTGTAGTGATTGCAGGTGTACCAAGACGGATACCACTTGTCTGGAATGCGCTACGGCTGTCGAATGGTACCATATTCTTATTTGCAGTAATATCAGCTGCAACAAGAGCCTTCTCAGCGACCTTACCAGTGAGATCTGGATATTTAGAACGGAGGTCAACCAACATTGAGTGGTTATCTGTACCACCTGAACATACATTGAAGCCTTTGTCAATAAGTGCATTTGCCAATACAGATGCATTCTTCTTAACTTGAGCTTGATATTCCTTGAATTCAGGAGTCAATGCTTCACCGAATGCAACAGCCTTAGCTGCAATTACGTGCTCCAATGGACCACCTTGCTGACCTGGGAATACTGCTGAATTCAAGATTGCAGACATCTTCTTGATTTCGCCCTTTGGAGTTGTGAGTCCCCATGGGTTGTCGAAATCTTTACCAAGGAGGATAATACCACCACGAGGTCCACGAAGTGTTTTATGAGTAGTTGAAGTTACGATATGAGCATATTTCAATGGGTTGTCGAGCAAACCTGCTGCGATAAGACCTGCTGGGTGTGCCATGTCAATCATAAGAAGAGCACCAACCTCGTCAGCGATCTTACGCATACGTGCATAATCCCATTCACGGCTATATGCAGAACCACCACCGATAATCAACTTTGGTTTGTGCTGCAAAGCCAACTTCTCCATTTCGTCATAATCTACACGACAAGTGTCTGGATTAAGATTATAACCAACTGGCTTGTAAAGGATACCGCTGGTGTTTACATGACTACCATGTGACAAGTGACCACCGTGATCAAGATTCAATCCCATGAATGTGTCGCCTGGCTTCAATACTGAAAGAAGAACAGCTGCGTTAGCCTGTGCACCTGAGTGAGGCTGCACGTTAGCATATTCTGCACCAAAAAGTTTGCATATACGTTCAATAGCAAGACTTTCAACAATATCGACTACCTCGCAACCACCATAATAGCGCTTGCCTGGATAACCTTCTGCATATTTATTTGTAAGACATGAACCCATGGCTTGCATTACCTGATCACTCACAAAGTTTTCACTTGCAATAAGTTCAATACCTTTCAATTGGCGCTGATGTTCGCGCTCAATCAAAGAGAAAATTTCGTTGTCTCTTTCCATCATTCGTCGATTTTTATGTTATTATTGTTTTAACTTATTTTATTTCATGTTATAAACGACTGCAAATATACGAAATTATTCAGAATCTACAATCGCATATCGACTTTTTATCAATATAAATTATAATAATGTTAAATATCTTAAGTAAAAATCACTAACTTTGCCACCAGAATATCATTCAATTATCATGCATTATGCATTTTTTGTTCACTTTCATTATTTCTCATGGAAGCATTCTTTCAGTTTAAGAAATTCAGAATCTGGCACGACCAATGTGCTTTGAAAACCAACACAGACGGAGTTTTATTGGGTGCATGGGCTTGTAATATACTCAAAAATCAACCCATATCATTCATGGATGAACCATCCACAAAAATCCTTGATGTTGGAACTGGCTCGGGATTGATTTCTATAATGATGGCTCAAGAAACAAAATCCGAAAATATCATCGGAATTGACATTGACACGCCATCTGTAAAACAGGCTAAGAAAAACATCGAAGAATCGTCTTATTCCGAAAGAATCAAGGTTCATCAAATGGATTTCACGGGTGTTAACAATACCACATTTTCACCTATCAAATCATTTAATATAATTATCAGTAATCCACCTTTTTACGAAGAAGAAACGAAGTGTTACAATAACAGAGCAAATACAGCCAAGCACACAACCAATCTCAGTTTTAATCAATTGATAAATGGTGTCAATAACCTATTGGATAATGATGGCGTTTTTTTCGTTATCATCCCCTACTCTTCTGCATTGACATTTATTGCTTCATGCGCAGAAAATTGTTTATATCTAACACACAGATGTGATGTTTTCACCACCGCTAAGATGTACGAATCAAATACAGCCCAGCGAGTACTTTTAAGTTTTACCCGCGACATACGGCAGACCGAAGTACAACAGCTAATAATCAAAGAAAAATCGGGCGAAAACACTTCGGAATTCAAAAAATTAACAGAAAATTTTTACTTGTAAACAAAATATCACAATATTGCCTTACAACATATCATGAGAAACAAATTTGTTTCATCGGTGGTATTCAAATCATGTGTTTATTAAATGATAATTAAAAACAATACGCTCAAAAAAACAGAATATTACATCTATGTAAAAAAATATTATTAACTTTGCATGAATTACGAACAACAAAATATCTTAAAAACAACATATCTTACAAAATAAATATTTGTAAAAAATTATGAAAGCTTTAAACAAACGTACTGCACCTAAGAGCATTGCACCTGAAAGAATTATTCAATTTGGTGAAGGTAATTTCCTTCGTTGTTTTGTCGATTGGATTATCTACAACATGAATCAACGTACCGACTTCAATTCAAGTGTTGTGGTTGTCCAACCAATAGAAAAAGGAATGGTTGACATGCTCAACGGACAGGATTGCTTATACCACGTCAACCTACAAGGACGCTTAAACGGTGAAGTTGTCAATTCTCTCACACGTGTTGACTGTATAAGCAGAGCACTTAATCCATATTCACAGAATCAGGCATTCATGGCATTGGCCGATCAGCCAGAAATCCGTTTTGTAATCAGTAACACAACTGAAGCCGGCATCGCCTTTGATCCAGAATGTAAATTGACTGATGCACCTGCATCAAGCTATCCGGGAAAACTCACACAATTATTATATCGTCGTTTCCGCACATTCGACGGAGCTGCAGATAAAGGGCTGATTATCATGCCTTGCGAGTTGATTTTCCTCAACGGACATCACCTCAAAGAATGTATCTATAAATACATCGAGTTGTGGAAAGATCAGTTCTCGGGCGATTATGCTGAATTCAAGAAGTGGTTTACTGATTATTGTTATGTTTGTGCAACATTGGTTGACCGCATTGTTCCTGGATTCCCAAGAAAAGAAATAAAACAAATTCAGGAAAAGATTTCATACGAGGACAACCTCGTGGTTCAAGGTGAGGCATTCCATTTATGGGTGATTGAAAAACCTGAAAACATGGAGATTGAAGCATTAAAGAAGGAGTTCCCTGCCGAAAAAGCAAATCTTAATGTTTTGATTGCAGAATCTGAAAAACCATACCACGAGCGCAAGGTTACCTTGTTAAACGGTCCGCACACAGTACTTTCTCCTGTTGCTTATTTATCTGGAATTAATATCGTTCGTGATGCTTGCAACGATCCTGTTGTAGGAAAATACATACATAAAGTTCAATTTGAAGAACTTATGCAAACACTAAATCTTCCAATGGAAGAATTACAGCAGTTTGCAAGCGATGTGCTTGAGCGATTCAACAACCCATACGTTGACCATCAGGTTACAAGTATCATGCTGAATTCGTTCCCTAAATACGAAACTCGCGACCTGCCAGGTGTCAAAGTATATCTTGAGCGCAAGGGAGAACTTCCACAAGGATTGGTATTCGGACTTGCCGCAATAATCACATACTACAAAGGCGGAAAACGAGCAGACGGAGCCGAAATCGTTCCAAATGACGCACCAGAAATTGTACAGCTGCTTTCTGACTTGTGGAAGACAAACGACACTCAGAAGATTGCAGAAGGCGTACTTGCTGCTGAGAACATTTGGCA
>JAGABW010000018.1 GCA_017614465.1 Bacteroidaceae bacterium
AAACTTCCTCCGGTTCCTGAAAACACTTATGAAGTACGATTTGCATATGGTGCACATCCAAGCCGTGGCGTCGTTCAGGTTTATTTCGGTGAAAAAGACAATATGCAACCAATGGGTATTCCTATCGATTTCCGTATCTTTGGTGGAGACCCTAATATCGGATGGGTTGAAGACACTAACGACCCTGAAGAAAATCAGGCAATTGATAAGGCTATGCACAATCGTGGTTACATGAAAGAAATGGATACATGGCGTCAAGGTGGTGCAAACAACTTGAGAGCTAACAGCGGTAAGTTGCGTAAGATTCTTACAACCCAGACAATGTCACCAGACAAAGAATATTGGGTAAGAATCCGACTCGTAAACGACAACCCAGAAGCAGAGTTACCTATCAACTATTTCGAACTTTGTCCAAAGAGCGTTTATGCTGGTGCTACAGCTGAAGACACTCACTAAATCAGAGAATCCGAATATTTTAATAAAAAATGAAAATGTATATGAAAAAAATATATAAATTATTCATAAGCGCAGCCGTTATATGTTGCCCAATATCGCTCACAATTACTTCGTGCAGCGATACTTGGGATGAACATTTCGACGAGAATAGTGCATCTTCAAATCAATCTATATTAGAATTGATTGAGAGCGACGAGGAGTTAAGCGACTTCCTCGAAGTGCTAAGGGCTACCCACGTATATAACAACAACAGACCAACATCTGTTACATACGCAGATTTAATCGGAAAAGACCAGAGTTTAACTGTATGGGCTCCTAAAAATGGCACATTCAATAAAGATTCTTTACTTAATGAATGTTTGACACAAAAAGGAGACTCCATGGTCGGTCAACATTTTGCAGGTAATCATATCGCACGCACACCTTTCGATTCTCAAAAGATTAAAGACAACAGATTCTATATGATTAATTCAAAAAGAGTCTATGGCGAAAATATTAATCTTCAAGATGGTGAAATAAATATTCCTGCAAAAAATGGTCTTCTGCATATTGTTAAGGAAGAAATACCATACTCTTATAGTCTCTATGAAGCTATTACAACTTTGAAACAATTTGACAAAGTCAGTTCCATTTTTAAAGCACATGAACAAGTGGAATTAGATGAAAATGCAAGTAAACAATTAGGCATTGAAGATGGTAAGATTGTATATAGCGATTCCGTTTTAAGAAGATATAATATTTTCTACAGTGTTTTCGGACGCATCAACGATGAAGACAGTTCATTTTTTGCTCTTCTTCCATATGAAAACGATTGGAATAATGTTTACAATGATGCAAAACAATATTTCAATTACGGAAGTATTGAAAAAGCTGACTCATTAAGTGACTTATATACAAACATTAGTTTGATGGAACCTTTATTCTATAATAGGAATATGCAACATCACATTAAGGACTCTATCTTCTCTACATCTTATTATCGAGAAGAACCTGAATATAATGTTTTTTATAATCCATTTGATGAAGGAGGATTGCTGTCTGACACTCATCTCGCAGATTCCATGGATTGTAGCAATGGTAAGATTTATATGTTAAGACAATGGCCATTCACTAAAGAACAGACATTCCTAAGACCAATAACAACCGAGGTTGAGGATAGATATTATCTGATTGACAACAAAGATTGTACACTCGACTACAAAACAAGTTTAGGAGACTCTGTTTCAAATCACGGATATGTAACAATTACAGAAAAGAACAACAAGACAAATTGGAATCTGACATATAAGATTTATAGTAATCTGTCTGCATCGTACGATTTATATGTAGTTGTACTTCCTAAGACTGTAGCCAATCCTTATTCACGCGATTTCAAGCTGAATAAATTCAAAGTTTCAGTTAAATACCCAGACTTAGAGGGTAATATGCTTACAAAAAGTTTCGATGGTTCATTTACTAATGACCCATACAGAGTTGATACAATTAAAATCGGAACTATTACATTTCCTGTATGTACTTACGCCAACAGAGATGCATCAGTATCTATAATCATAAAGAGTGACGTAGGAACTAAGGCTACAGATTTGAAAACCTACTCTCGTAATATGTTACTTGATTGTATTTACCTTAAACCAACAGAAGAAAAGGAGGACGCTGAATGAAAAAAATATATTATATCGGGCTCATTGGTCTGGTAGGATTAATCAGTCCATTTGCCTCTGCGCAGAATCAGACATCAAAGCCTACAAAAGAGATTAAAGGTAAGGTCATTGATGCCGCAACAGGACTCCCTGCTGCCGGTATCAGAGTGCAAGGTTACAACGACCAATCACACTCAGCAATGACTGACGAAAACGGAGAATATACTCTGAACGCATCAGAATATGTAACTTCAATCGTATTATCTGCAGAAGGTTATAACATGACACAACAAGCTGTAAAACTTGATGCAAATGGTAAGCAACCTCTATGCAAGATGTATAGCGATAAGTTTACATCAATATATTCTGCAACAACTAATGGTACACACAATAAAACTGCTAATGTTAAGTATAACAACAACGATTTGAGTATCGACAATCAAATCCAAAGCAGTCTTGGTGGTGACCTTTATGCAAACATACGTAGCGCGGCTCCTGCTCAAGGTGTGAAAGCACTTGTTCAAGGTTTGAACTCTATTAATGCAAATGCTCTGCCACTTGTTATTGTTGATGGAGCAATCATGCCTATGCAGAACAACACAGAATCTGTTCATGATGGTTTCTTCAACAACATACTTGGAAACATAATGGTTGAAGATATTGAAAGAATCAGCGTTCTTAAAAATGGACTCGCTATCTATGGAGCTAAGGGTGCTAATGGTGTTATTGTTATTGAAACAAAACGCAACAAAAGTATGGCAACAAAGATTGACTTCAGTGCTGCCACTACCTTTGAATTAACACCAAAGAATCCAGAAATGATGAATGCTGGACAATATAAGGTCTTTGCAAGTGAACTTATTGGAACTACAGGAATACAAGGTAATAATTTCAAGTTCTTGCGTACTGATCCTACTTACTATTATTACAAGCAATATAATAATGAGACAGATTGGAATTCACTTGTTACAGACGAAGCATTCACTCAAAACTATAGCATCAATGTACAGGGAGGTGATGAAGTTGCCAATTATAACTTGTCTGTAGGTTATGCTAATGGAGAAGGTACTATCAAGAAGAATGATTTCTCACGTTTCAACCTTCGACTTAATAGCGACATTATATTAACAGATAAGATTGACCTTCGTTTTAATGCAAGTTATAGTGACGTAACTCGCGACATTCGTGATGATGGTACACAATACCTCAAAGCTGGTCCTAATGGAAAGTATGGTCTCTATACTTCTCCTGGTTTCTTAAGCTTAATCAAGGCTCCATTCTTATCACCATATGCTTATGACTCTTATGGACGTCTTTCATCGTTCCTTTCTAACGCAGATGACTATCTCTCTGATGTTATGATTTATGACGATTATCAATGGAGATCTTCACTTGCAAACCCATTAAGTATTCTTTATAACGGAGATGGTCCTAATAAGAATGAACTTAGTAACAGAATTATAAATATCTCTGTTATTCCTCAATTGCATGTTAATAAGTATTTATCTGTTTTCGAACATTTTACTTTCAATTTGATTAACACAAGCGACAAATATTATTTGCCACTTACTGCTGTTCCTAATTTTGAAATAGAAAAGATTGGAATAGCAGAGAATTTAAGTAATACACACTCAGGTAATCAAGTTGATGTAACCGCTGACACATATGCTACATACAGCCGCAGATTTGGAAGCCATTGGTTAGATTTCCGTGGAGGTATCAGATACATTAATAGTTCATATGAATTAAACTATGGTTCTGGAAAAAATACCGGAAATGATAAAACTCCAAGTATGGGAGGTAGTTTCAAAGAAACAGATGGATATGAAGATAAGAGTTATGATATTAATTACTATCTCAACGGAAATTACAACTATCTGGAGAAATATTACCTGACAGCTGGTATCAGTATGAACGGAAACAGCAAGTTCGGTAAGGATGCTGCTGATGGTGTAAAAATCAGTAATTATGCATGGGGATTCTTCCCTTCTGTCAATGCAGCTTGGGTGGTAAGCAATGAAAACTGGTTTAAAGTTAAATTCATTGATTATTTAAAACTCAATGCAGGATTCGATCTTACAGGAAACGACGATATCGACAGTAAGGCAAACCGTACATATTTTGTTGCTAAAAAATATATGGGAAAGACTACTGGTTTATCACTTGGTAATATCGGTAACACTAAACTTCAATGGGAAACAACTGCACGTTTGAATTTGGGCGTTCAATTAGCCGCTTTGAACAACCGCTTAAACCTCGGATTCAACTTCTTCCATGGCAACACATACAACTTGCTAACTCTCAACTCACTCTCATATCTTACAGGACTTGACGAAATTTGGACTAATGGAGGACGAATGACAAATACAGGTTTCGATGCTAACATTCAGGCTAAACTGATCAACCTGAAAGATTGGAAATGGGAACTTGGAGCTACTATGGGACATTACAAGAATACAGTAAAGACACTCCCTTCAAAGAATAATTTTATCATTTCAAACCTCTACGGAGCTAATATCCTCACTACTGAAGGACAAGCAGCTAACGTTTTCTATGGCTACAAAACTAATGGTGTTTTCTCTACAGCAGCAGAAGCTGAAGCAGCTGGACTATATCAAGTTAGCAAATCCGGTGCTAAACAATATTTCGAAGCTGGTGATATGAGATTCGTTGACCTAAACAATGACAATGAGATTAACGATAAAGATATGACTGTAATTGGCAACCCAAATCCTGACCTTTACGGAAACATCTTCACAAACCTCTCATACAAGAAACTTACATTAAGTATCAACTGTAAGTATTCATTAGGCAACGATATCTACAATTTCCAACGTTCAGTTCTTGAAGGTGGATCATATTTCTACAATCAAACTACTAACATGCTAAGACGCTGGACACACGAAGGACAACAAACTGATGTTCCACGTGCAACTTATCTCGATCCTATGGGTAACAGCCGTTTCTCTGACAGATGGATTGAAGATGGAAGCTACTTGAAGATTGCAAACATCACTCTTAGCTATGATGTTCCTATTCAAAACACATACATTCAGGGATTGACTATCTGGGGAAGTGCAAACAATCTTGTAACATTTACAAAGTATTTAGGTACAGATCCTGAATTCAGTTGCACTAACTCTATTATCGGTATGGGTATTGACCGTGGTCTGGTTGGAGCAGGTCGCAGTTTCTCACTCGGACTTAAACTTAACTTATAAAAATGTATTCTCCATAGCCTTCGCTTAAACTGGAGGCTATGGATCAACAATAAAAGAAAGTAATATGAATACAATAAAGAAAATATTATTTGTTACCGTGGCTCTTCCTCTCGGCTTAGTCGGATTAGGAGCCTTGGTCAGCAGTTGTAGCGAAATTGATTCTGCATTTGTTGAATTTGAAGAAGACAATAACCTCAATGATAAGAATGAACTTCACTACTCACTTATTGGCATTATCAGTAAATTACAAGAACTTACAGATCGTACTATTATCCTTGGAGAAGTGCGTAATGATTTGACTACATTAACAGAAAGTGCAACAACTGATTTAAAACAATTGGCAAACTTTGATGTAGATATCAATAATAAATATAACACACCTAAAGATTATTTTGCAGTTATTCAGAATTGCAACTTCTACCTCTCACGAGTTGACTCGTTATTAAAAATCCGTGGTAAAAAGGTTTTTGAGGAAGAAATTGCTGCAATACATGGATATCGCGCTTGGACATATCTGCAATTTGCACTTAACTATGGTACCGTACCATTCGTTACAGAGCCAATTCTAAAAGAAAAGGACGCTGATCCAAGTTTATACCCTCAATACAGCATCAAAGAAGTCTGCGATTATTTTATCGAAGATTTAAAGCCATATGTCGATACTGATATTCCAAACGACTCTCCTGATATGGACGAATATATTCCAATTAGAATCTTATTGGGAGATTTATGTTTATGGTCTGGTAAATATCAAGATGCCGCTAAGTATTATCACGACTATTTAAATAAATTAGGTTATGAGAAACCTCTATCTGGATTTTCAAGAACTGATATCATGGAATATAATCCAGGAACATGTATTTGGAGAAATAAGGACTTTAAGGATGTTGAATATCACTATAACCCAAAGGGGGCTTATTATATTTTCTCAATAGCTATGAATGCTAATAACGAGGAATATAATGGTC
The DNA here is from genome assembly GCA_017614465.1 of Bacteroidaceae bacterium. Taxonomy (GTDB): domain Bacteria; phylum Bacteroidota; class Bacteroidia; order Bacteroidales; family Bacteroidaceae; genus Colivivens. Next base: position 6,286 of record JAGABW010000018.1, read on the forward strand.
TTACAAGCAAATTGGACGATATATTCAGTTCAACAGAGAATAACAATTATTATTTCCAAGCAACTCATTCAAAAGCTTATGATCAATTAAGTCAATCTCAGAAATACACTTTAACTTACTTTGACCCTGTAACTTCAGAAATGGACACTGTGTCACCTCCAAAGGATCTCATATATAGCGATGAATTATTACGAGGAGACTTGCGACTTTCATATATTTATAATCTTTCTCCATACAAAAATAGCAATGATAAATATAATAAATATTATCTATATAACCGCAAGCTATACACATCTAGTTGGATTAAAATATACACAATAAGTCAGGTCTATCTGAAATTTGCAGAAGCTCTTAATCTCGCAGGTTATCCTCAATCAGCATTTGCAATTCTTAAATATGGACTCTGTGATGATAATTATGGTAACTATTTATATGTTGACGACGATGAAAAAGAGCGTGCAGGAGATCTTATTAAATTCAACCCAGAGGAATTCAAAAAAGAAAACACATGGGGTATTCACTCTCTTGGTTGTGGAAACGTGGAATGCGATACAACATACATAATTCCAGAACTTGCAACACGTGAGGACTCAATAGCATTTGTAGAGCAGAAAATCCTTGACGAAATGGCATTGGAATGCTCATGTGAAGGAACTCGTTTCTACGACTTAATGCGCTACGCATTACGCCACAATGACAACGAATTCCTCGCAAACAAAATTGCAAGACGCGATGGAGAACTCAACGAAGATTTATATCAGAGACTCCTTGAAAGAAAGAACTGGTATCTCCCATTACCATAATCAACATTTGATTAAATCAATAAAAAATGTGCCAAAATT
>JAGABW010000019.1 GCA_017614465.1 Bacteroidaceae bacterium
ATTTGAGAATCAATTCGCCAATACAATCCTGAGCATCGCGGTATTTGTGAACGTCATCACCTGTCTTAGTGTCAGTAACGTAATCGACAAAGTTGCGTTCTTTGAAATCATCATCAAACTCTATTCCGTCGTATTTGCCAGTAGCATTAGAATGAACCATGTAATTAGACCAAAAACCTTTTACCGGCTGCATTTTCAGGGCGGAGCAATCATCTCCGGCAGCGGCCTTTATTACAAATGGTACCATATCAACGCCTGTGGCGTATTTTGTCACCTGCGGAATAAGACTGCCGCCGCTTCGCGCTCCCAATTCCAAAATGTAAACTTTGCCGTCATTGCCGTAAATTGCTTCCACATTATATGCCGTCGATTTCATTCCAAGCGAACTGATGAGCCTTTGCAAATCGTCCGTCAACTGAGAAATGACCTCTGTCGGCATTACTGTAGGCCAACATTCACCAAGTGGCGCAAAATCTTTGTCAACTTTTTTGCTGTAGAATTCGTTGCCGAGGCAATGGAAAACCAATTTGCCGTCAACAGAAAAAGCATCGCCTGAGATCTGAGGACCCTGTTTTTCGATGAACTCTTCTATCAAAAAAATTTTATCGCGAGAATACGACAGCGCGTCTTCCACAAACGTCTTCAATTGACTTTTGTCGGTCAACTTGTTAATTCCCTTGCTGCCTGATGAATCCACAGGTTTTACCATCACAGGCAGACGAAAATTTTCAATCTCATTTTCAGCATCTTCAAATCTCGTATAAGATTTTGCCTTCGGGACATTAAACCCGTTTTCAGCAAGATATTTTCTGAAAAGATGTTTCTTGGAAAGTATTTCTACTGACTTGTATGGGCTTGTCGGCAGTCCCAACTTTTCCGCAACGTATGCAGCAGTTGGAGCAGCAGGGTCTGAGGCGTATGCAACAATGCCGTCAACTTTCAATTGTTCAGCGAGTTTCAGTACTGCAACCTTGTCTGTCGTGCTGACATTGTAATATTCATGCGCAAACTTATGACCCGGATTTTCAGGCAGATAGTCGCATGTGATTACATAATATCCCATTTCGACGGCTGCCTTGATGGCGTATGTCTGATACAACGAGCCGCCAAGCATTAAAAGACGTTTCATAACGTTTCCATAAAGTTATTGATTCTCGCAATGCCCTCTCTGATTTTTTCTTCGTCAAGGGTGAACGCAATCCTGATGTATTTATCGCAACTTTTTCCGTATGTAATGCCAGGAACGGTTGCGACACGGGCATTTTGTAAAAGTTTGATTGCAAATTCTTCCGAGGTCATGCCTGTTTGGAAAATGTTGACCATAAGGTAAAAAGTGGCTTCGGGGGTGTTGCACGATAGTCCTTTTATTTGGCTTATTCCCTGAACCAACACATCACGTCTCTTGCGAAAAATGTTTTTCATTTCAGACGAATAATCTTTACCACTAAGTGCCTCTATTGCTGCATATTGCGATGGCAACGGTGCACAAGCGCAGACATTTTCCTGCAATTTTGTCATTGTCTCAACAATTTCCTTCGGAGCAAGTGCATAACCGATTCGCCAACCTGTCATGCAGAACTCTTTAGACAAGCTGTTAATCAGAACCGTACGCTCTCGCATGCCATCGATGGTAACGATGCTTTTGAATTGTATGTCATCGTAAATAAGGCATTTATAAACCTCGTCTGATATAACCGCCAAATTGTTTTTTATTGCAATTTCAGCTATTCCCTGCAACTTTTCCCATGAAATCAATTTTGCCGACGGATTTGCTGGCGTGTTGATAATTATCGCCTTCGTCTTATCAGTTACCGCCTTTGCTATATCCTCGACATTGAAACTTAGTTCCTCTGCATCAGAATTATCAATAATCACAGGTTTGCCATGACAGAGGTAAACCATCTGCACATAATTAACATAATACGGCGCAGGAATTATGACTTCATCGCCAGGATTGATTATCGAAAGTAACGTCAAAAACAGACCTTCCATAGCACCGACAGTTACAATAATTTCGTTGTCGGGATTATACAGGAGATTTTCTTTTTTGTTGTAATAATTACTAATTCTCTGACGCAAAGGCAATAATCCTGCATTTTGCGAATAACGTGTGTTACCTGCCAGGATTGCCTCGCAACCAGCGTTTTGAATCGGCTTCGGAGTCGGCACATCAGGGTCGCCCAACGTAAAGTCGATTACGTCATCCAACTGCTTTGCCATATTGAACAATTTCCTTGTCAACGAGGGCTTTACATATTGGGACACTATTGATTGTTGTATCATTTTTTCACTATACAGTCAAGAACTCTTTTTATATCATTATCTGTCAAGGCATGATGCATAGGTAAACAAATGACCTCCTCTGCCATTTTGTGGGCATTCGAAAGATTTGATCTATCTGCACCTTGGCATCCTTTATATGTATTAAAATCCGAAATAAGTGGATAGAAATATCGTCTTCCAAGCACATTTGCCTCTTTCATCTTTATATATAATTCATCGCGAGTCATGCCGTATTCTTCTGCATTAACGAACATCGGCATATATGAATAATTATAATGAAGATTGTCGTTTTCGAATGTTTCCTTTAGATATGGATAGAATGAGATTCCTTTCACATCTTTAAGTGCTTCATAATATGTCTTTGCTACAGATCTACGAGCTGCAATAGCCGCATCTACTTGTTTGAGATTTAGAAGTCCATATGCAGAACGCATCTCGTCCATCTTGCTGTTGATACCAGGAGCGACTACAGTTGTTTCATTATGGAATCCAAAATTCTTGAGATCATCAATACGCTTTTTTGTCTCAGCATCTTTTACTACGAGAGCTCCTCCCTCAATGGTGTTATATACCTTTGTGGCATGAAAGGAGAGTGTACTCATATCGCCTGCATTTAACACACTTACCCCATTTTCTTTCACGCCGAATGCATGTGCAGCGTCATAGATAACCTTGAGTCCGTATGTATCTGCAATCTCTTGGATTCGCTTTGTGTCGCATGGTTTTCCGTATACATGAACCGGCATAATAGCTGTAGTTTTGGGGGTAATTGCAGCCTCAATTTTTTCGGGATCCATATTGCCTGTTGCAGGATCTATATCAACAAATACAGGTTTACAGCTATTCCACCAAATAGAATGGGTTGTAGCAACAAAACTATATGGAGTTGTGATTACTTCTCCTGTTATCCTCAATGCTTGTAGAGCTGTGAGAAGTGGAAGTGTACCATTAGTAAAAAGACTTAAATAGGATACACCTAAGTAATCGGCAAGTTCCTGCTCTAATTGTTTATGAAACGAGCCATTATTTGTGATCCATTTATTATTCCAAATCTGCTTCAACAGTGAATTAAACTCATCTAAATCGGGAAGTAAAGGTGAGGTAACCGTTATTGTATTTTTATCCATAAGAAATCGATGTAGCAGAATAATTATATAATTAACAATTGATAATCAGGCAACAATATTGCAATTGATAATTAAGAATTAACATTGCTTATGAAAATCAACCTTTCAACTTTCAATTTTTAATTTTAATTTTAAACTCGATAAAATCGTTGGGGGGATCTATATAGTTTGATATTTATGATTCTTAATATAAGAAAAATACAGAGAGATAATAAAAGCAATGCTTCTATTATAATGATTAAAATACAAACTTAATATAAATGGCTGAGAACCAACTCTTTTATAATTTGTCGTAGGATGTGTTGCCTATCCTTTTTCTACGGCTTCGCCTTGACCCTCCCCATAGAAGGCCGAACGCATCAACACATATTTTTGCAAAGATAATATTATTTTTTGATATATTACTTTACAATAGTTAGGAATATTTACTTTTTTTATAAAATTTTCAATATAAATATGCCGTCAAAGCACTGGCTCAAATAATAATTGGCTGTTTTTTTATAGAAAAATCTCGAATTCATCGAAAAAATCACCTAATATTTTCCTATAGGATCGTTTATAATTAACAATCTGAACAATCAAATTAAGATGTTTATAATACAAAAGAAACAACCTGCATGGGAACGGAGACATCAAAATGAGATACGACATCTTGTTATATACCCCAACTACTTGATGCCTATTAATATGGTATTCTTTATATATATTCTTTACCTCTATTATAAATCTCTTTTTCTGTGTTTTGCTTATGTCAGACATAAGAACATATTTAATTGTTCCTATTGTCAAACACACAAAATTCAAAATATACAGCACACCTTGGGGGATACTTTCATCGCTATGACTTCTTTTAAAATCATCAAATGCCTTAAACACGCCCTCTACAGACATTCGTAAATCATTAAGCCTATCAGGTGTCTTTTTATGCGATATCGACGTTGGCATCTGAGTCCAATTATAAGTAAGATCACTTATAGTCGCCATTTTCTTTGAATGTAGCACAACATTAAAAGAAAATATCTTATCCTCACTGAACTTGAAATTAGTATCACAAAAAATATTATTATTTCTTAACCAATCAAGACGATAAAGTTTATTCCACATGGTTATAGGGAACCATTGTTTATCCTTTATATATTGTTCAATATACGTTGAGAAAGCATACTCCCCTTTAATATCGGCAGCAGGATATTTTTGTTCACGTATTATTCCTCCTTGCTCATCAACCATTCTAAACGATCCACATACAACATCGGCATTAGTTTCATTCATTTTACGTCCAAAGAGTCCTAAAGCTTTCTCAACCATAGTATCATCGCCATCAATAAAGATGATTGCATCTCCACTTGCTTCTTGAATACATGTATTACGGACAAATGATAAGCCCTTGTTGATATCGTGAACAACAAGGCGAGTATTCTTATCAGGATGTGAGGCAAAGATTTCTTTTACGACCTCCCTACTATTATCTGTGCTATGGTCATCTACAACAAGGATTTCAACATCATCATAATCTTGCGCCATGACAGACTCTAAACATTTTCTTATATCAACTTCCTGATTATAACAAGATATAGCTATAGTTATTCTCATTGTTTCATTACTATAAATTTGTTTCTAATCTAAGAATAAATGGTATTATAATCTAAATTGCTCTTTACATCATAGTTTCACAAAGTAAGACACATGAAAAAAAGGAACACTTTCTTGTGTATTTAATTTTGCTACAAGATAATCCTTCTTAAAGAAGTAATGCAGACGACACGATGTAAAATAATTAATAAGAGAATAGAGACATCCTCCACATAATATACTTCAACGCCTCCGACAAAATCATCTTATGAATTGCTAAAGAGCCTTTATGGACAATACTGATTTGTCTTTAGTTAAGTTCAATAAATAAATTTGCTTTCGTGCAAAGATAAATATTATTTTTCAATTCTATATCAGAAAACTGCAAAAAAGTTAGTTTTAAGAACAATTTGTAAGTAATCTATATAAAAAAGGCAACTACGTCATAATTATTAACGTATAATTGACATTTGACAATAGAGAGTAGCCCTTGAGGAGCAAGGTTGTAATACAAGTGATAATTAGACAATAAGTTGTAATTGATAATTGATAATTAATAAATTATTATTAACTTTGCAGTCACAATTAAATTGCAATTAATAATCATAAAAAAATATGAAGAATTTTGTTAAAGAACTGGAATGGCGTGGCATGATTCACACCATGATACCAGGAACAGAAGAACTGCTTGAAAAAGAACAGGTTACAGCATATCTCGGTATCGACCCAACTGCAGACTCATTACATATCGGACATTTATGTGGTGTGATGATGCTCAGACATTTCCAACGTTGCGGACACAAGCCATTAGCTCTTATCGGAGGTGCTACCGGCATGATTGGCGACCCTTCAGGTAAAAGCCAGGAACGCAACTTGCTTGACGAACCTACTCTTCGTCATAATGTTGAATGTATAAAGGCTCAGTTGTCTAAATTCCTCGACTTCGATAGTGATGCTCCAAACAAAGCAGAGTTGGTTAACAACTACGATTGGATGAAAGACTTCACATTCCTCGATTTCGCACGTGATATCGGTAAGCATATCACTGTAAACTACATGATGGCAAAGGAGTCTGTACAAAAGCGTTTGAACGGAGAAGCTCGCGACGGATTGAGTTTCACTGAGTTTACTTATCAGTTGCTTCAAGGTTACGATTTCCTATACCTCAACGAACATAAGAACTGCAAACTTCAGTTAGGTGGTGCAGACCAATGGGGCAACATCACTACTGGTAGTGAACTTATACGCCGTATTAACGGAAACGAGTGTTTTGCTCTTACTTGTCCACTTGTGACAAAAGCTGATGGAACAAAATTCGGTAAGACCGAAAAAGGTAACATCTGGTTGAATCGTGAATATACTTCACCTTATGTATTCTATCAGTTCTGGATGAATACAAGCGACGAAGATGCAAAGAAATACATTAAGATTTTCACTTCACTTGAACAAGACGAAGTAGAAGCTCTTATCGCAGAACAAGATGCAGATCCAGGTCAGCGTCCATTACAAAAGAGATTGGCACGTGAACTCACTGTAATGGTTCACTCTGAGGAAGATTACAATATGGCTGTTGAGGCATCACAAATCTTGTTTGGAAAGGCAACAAAAGAAGCTCTTCTTAAGCTTGACGAACAAACATTCCTCGATGTTTTCGACGGTGTTCCACACTTTGAACTTTCACGCGAGATTCTTGCTGATGGTATCAAAATGGTTGATTTGACCACTGAACATGCACAGATCTTCCCTTCAAAAGGTGAGATGCGTAAACTCACACAAGGCGGTGGTGTAAGCCTCAACAAGGAGAAACTTCAAGCATTTGACCAGGTTGTCACAACAGACGACCTTATTGACGGAAAGTATCTTCTCGTGCAAAAGGGTAAGAAGAACTATTTCCTTATTACATTTAATTGATTTATTACAATATATAATCAATATAGGAGGATGTGTCAAATAAGCACATCCTCATTTGTTAATTGATAATTGACAATCAGGCAACGGGGTTGCAATTGAGAATTGACAATTATTGCTTATGCTATGATTTTGGACATATCAAGATATGTCGGGGATTTTTTATAACTTCGTTAGAAATCTTAGACTCTTCGAGTCAGAAATCTAATTTGAGGAAATCTTGGGCTCTGCGAGCTAGAAATATTGCGCATAAGCGCAATTGATAATAAATAATTGATAATTAGCGTAG
>JAGABW010000020.1 GCA_017614465.1 Bacteroidaceae bacterium
ATAAATTATATGCAATCACACATAATTTGGTTCAATCAAGTATTAAAAGTTGCTATTCAGCTCTATTTTCAGCAAGGCTGCGAATATAAGAGCATCGAAGACATCGAACCGCCCTCTGACGAATGGCTGGAAGATGTTGTGGGACAAAATAATATATCATTTGAAGAGAGTTTTGTTATCATGTTGGCATTGATGCCACATATATCACCTCAAAATCTGGATATATTTTTTGCGCAAAACAAGAATTTCGGTCGCCAATACACTGAGTTTGGCGGTTGGAAAGGACTGTCGCATGCAGGATTTCTGCCTACAGGCGAGACGGCTGCATTTGTCCTTGCCGGTGAAGATATAGAGAAACGTAAGAAGATAGCACGATTATTCAGTAAAGATCATTGGTTTTACAAACAATATATATTACGTTTGGAAGGTGCAAACGAAGGAGAACCGTTCCTAAGCGGGCAATTGCGAGTGACTGACGAGTTCCTTGGTAAAATTCTCTTTGACACCGAGTATAAACCCGATTATTCTGTTGGATTCCCAGCAAAACGTATAACAACGGAATTGCAGTGGTCTGATATAGTGCTCGATTACAGAGTGGCTACAGAATTGGATGAAATCAATACATGGATATTTGAAGGTAACGCTATCATGCAGAGATGGGGGCTTTCAAAATTCATGAAGGCAGGATATCGCGCTCTTTTTTATGGTCCTCCAGGTACAGGAAAAACGCTTGCTGCAACTTTGCTGGGTAAAAAGAACAATATGGACGTTTATCGTGTTGATTTGTCTATGATTGTTTCAAAATATATAGGAGAGACCGAGAAAAATCTTGCCAAAGTATTCGATATGGCTGAAAACCGTAATTGGATTCTTTTCTTTGACGAGGCTGATGCCCTGTTTGGAAAACGTACATCAACGAATACCTCAAACGACCGTCATGCTAATCAAGAAATAGCATATCTGTTGCAGCGGATTGAGGATTTTCCAGGAATGATAATTCTTGCAACCAACTTAAAGTCGAATATAGACGAGGCTTTCTCTCGCCGTTTCCAGTCAGTAATCTATTTTCCTATGCCTACAGAAGAACTCCGCCGAGAACTATGGCAAAACATGTTGCCAAAAGAATGGTTGGGTAACAATGCGGAACAGTTGCTGAATATTGCTGCCGAAACCGAACTCTCAGGTGGCTCTATAATAAATGTGGTTAGAAGATGTGCATTGAAAATGGCAAGATATGGCATTACGAATTTAGATGAGAGAATACTTAAAGAATCCATATCTGCAGAAAATCTAAAGAAATAAATAATGGATTTGCGTGTTATATAAGTCTGTGGTAATGAGGGTGTTTAACCAAGTATGATTTTTGTCCTTCTTAACGTAAAAGACCAGATGTTATGAATAAAAATGATTTGTTGAAATAAAATGATTTTTTACAGGTAAAAACACAATAACATATTTATGGTATGTAAAATACTATGTGTGTGTAGTTGCATATTTGTCAAAAAAATACGAACTTTGCAGATGAAAATAAACTTAAGTCTGAATTTTGATGACTTAAATAAGTTTATAAGTTGCAACACCGGTAGGTTAAAATCATAAAGATATGGAAAAGAATGTCAATGAAACTATAATGCGTAATGTAGCATTGCTTTCACATTTGACGGAACAAGAAGTGGGGATGATGCCACAGACAGATGCTCCGCTTCCTTCAGTAGAACAGGTGAAGAAAATAATTAGTTTGGTGAAGTCTATAATCTTTCCAGACTATTTCAACAAACGCCTGAGTGACGAAACCATACGTTCATATTATGTGGGTGTTCATGTGCAAGAGTTGTTGCATTTGCTAACAAAGCAAATCGCTCACGGATTACAATTCTGTGAGAATCAGGAGGGTATCAGAACCTTACAACAGACTTATGAAGAGGCAGGACGTTTGGCTTTGCAAGCAATTGACACTTTGCCTGAGATAAAACGTTTGCTTTATACCGACGTACAGGCTGTGTTTGATAATGACCCTGCGGTGTCGAATTATGGTGAGGTTATTTTTTGCTACCCAGTAGTGAATACGATGATACATTATCGTTTTGCTCATAAGTTGCATGAACTGAATGTCCCTGTCATACCTCGCATAATCACAGAATTGGCTCACTCAAAGACTGGAATTGATATTCATCCGGGGGCTAAGATTGGCGAATATTTCGCTATTGACCATGGAACAGGTGTGGTAATTGGTGAGACAAGTGTCATTGGTAATCACGTAACATTGTATCAGGGTGTGACTCTTGGTGCAAAGAATTTTAAATATGATGCTCAAGGTAATATCCTTAATGTGCCACGTCATCCAATCATTGAGGATTATGTTACCATTTATTCAAATGCCAGTATTCTTGGACGAATCACTATTGGTCATCATTCTGTTATTGGTGGTAACATCTGGGTGATTAATAATGTTCCTCCACATTCTCGAATCCAGCAGTCAAAGGCTGTGCCTGCAAGTTTTGATGGCGGATTAGGTATTTGAGTGTAAGAGATTAAACATTTGAATCGCATCATTCATTATATCAGCATGATCGAAGGCAAGATTGGGTAAATCCGACAAAGGATACCATCTTGCTTGAGATGCGTCATCATCTGCCGTTACTGAAACAGGGTGGTCGATTAAGGCAAGATAAGCAATGGTGACTGTACGTCCGCGTGGATCACGGTCAACTGTTGAATATGCTCCAATTTGTTTTATTTCATTAACGATTAAACCTGTTTCTTCTTTCAACTCCCTAACAGCACATTGTTCTGCTGTCTCGTCCATATCCATAAATCCACCCGGAAATGCCCAGCAATCCTTATATGGTTCAAAACCACGTTTGATAAGAAGTACTTTAGGCTCTGATTCTTTTGTGATGACCACTACATCGGCTGTCAATGCAGGTCTTGGGTATTTATATGTATAGCTCATCGGCATCCGTATTTTTGTTCGAATTCATCAACGATTGTTTTTAATTCTGAGGGCAGAAATCCCATTCCTTTATCTCTTATATTGTCGGGAATTCCGAAAAAAGCTTCTGCGATGCTACCAGTAATACATCCGATAGTGTCGGAATCTCCACCAATACTGATTGCATTACGTATGGCATCCTCGAAATCATTAGCATCAAGAGCGCATATAATGGCTTGTGGAACACTGTCTTGACATATTCCGCCATTACCTATGCCATCGAGCCCTTCCCATGAGTAACGTGGACGGATATCGTCAACCGACATTGACAGATCATACCCAAAGACGTGTTCTATCTCTTTGCGAATTTCATCCTTTGATTTTCCTTGACGTGCCCAAAATATACAGGCAGCAGTTGCCTGAGCTCCTTTTATCCCTTCTGGATGATTGTGGGTGCATGATGTAGATATCTTAGCATTATTCAAAGTGTCTTCTATAGATGTATATGCCCATCCTACGGGTGCCACACGCATTGCACTCCCATTTCCGCAACTATTGTATGGTTTTACTATGCCATGTCTGACTTTGTTTACCCATTGAATAAACATAGAACCATAACTGCCTAATGGAGAAGGATACTTGGTTGCATATCTATAATAAAACTGGCTTATATCTTCCTTTGCTTCAAATCCGCCATGGAGAATCCAGTCGGCAGTGGCAATGGTCAATATGCTGTCGTCAGTATATTCGCACCTTCTTGAAAAGAACGGAAAATCCTTTGACTTAATATTATTAAATTCGTATATAGAACCTACTATATCACCAATAATTGCTCCTAACATTGTTTGTCTATTCTAAGTGTTAATTTGATTGCGAAGATACATATTTTTATTGATTATTCATGAGATTAATTGGTAAATCATGTTTTTTTCATTATACGAAGTTGATGATTATGCAATAAATATTTGTATATTTGCAAAATATAAGAACTACCTATTATATTTAATTTACCAATTACTATGGATATTCAACGTATAACTCCTTCGTTTATCACAAATCTTCAACAGAATGAAATATTTGTGTTTGGTTCTAACCTCCAAGGCAATCATGTGGGGGGTGCAGCACGAATTGCGCTCTTGCATTTTGGAGCAGAAATGGGTAATGGCGTAGGGCCACAAGGACAGTCATATGCCATTCCTACAATGCAGGGTGGGGTGGAAACTATAAAACCATATGTTGATGAGTTTATTGATTATGCCATTCTTCATCCCGAACAACATTTTCTTGTAACTCCAATCGGATGTGGAATAGCTGGTTTTACGCCCGCAGAAATCGCACCTCTTTTTGAGAAAGCAAAAGACATTAAAAATATCTCATTACCAGAGAGTTTTTGGTCAGTAATAAATGTATGTTGAGCATGGACGTTAAACGAGTTTATGAGATATTCAAACAATTGAATGCTATCCCTCGTGCATCTCATCATGAGGAACGGGTTGCTGATTTCTTGTGTAAATATGCCGAAGCATTAAATCTTGATTACGACAGAGATAAAGAGAATTGTGTAGTTATTCGTAAACCAGCCACAAAAGGGTATGAAAATGCCGAACCGATTGTGATTCTCAATCACATGGATATGGTGGCAGTGGGGGATGGCTCTCGTCCGTTTGATCCACTTGTCGATGTAATAGATTCATATGTTGAGGACGGATGGATGAAAGCGCATGGCACATCACTTGGAGCCGACAACGGTATCGGATTAAGTATGGCTTTAGCTGTATTAGCCGACGACAGTATTATTCATCCGGCTTTGGAAGTGTTGACAACAACGAACGAGGAAGACGGAATGAGTGGTGCCGCCAACCTTTCTGAGAATTTTATTAATGGCAGAAAGGTCATAAATCTTGATAGTGAAGATTATGACACCATCACCGTCGGTGCAGCAGGCGCATTTATTCAGGAGGCAACGATTCCTGTCAATATGATTCCTTCTCCTGCAGGATTGACATTCTTTAAGGTCGCGATATGTGGCGGTCTTGGAGGACATTCAGGTGTGGATATCAACAAAGGACGGATGAATGCCATATATGAAATGTGTCGTCTGCTTTTTAGATTCAGATATATAGTGCATAACACTGATAATCAAGACGAAACCATATATTTGTCGTCAATTAACGGAGGAAGTGCAAATGCTTCAATTCCATCAGATTGTGTTGCAGTAGTAGGTGTACTTAATTGTGATGCAGAGGCATTTCAGTTACAAATGAA